>NZ_CP072203.1:905081-1206775 GCF_017654315.1 Gordonia polyisoprenivorans | reverse complement strand
CGCCACCGCGTCGTCCTACCCCGGGTTGCACCGGGTACACCGGTGGCGGGATGGCTTCTCACCCAAGAACTCTCCGGGCGCTCGACGTGTGTGAACCAACCCGGTGGCCCGGACGATGACTCACCCGCGGCGCGGGTGCTGTGTGCGTCGGGTCTGGGGTTGAGTCCCGAGACACCGGGGGTGATGACGCGCGCGCTCTCGGTCCCCGACGGCGTCGACGTCACGCCCGCGGTGGTGCTGCGACCCACACCCGGGGACGGACTCGACGCGTTGCTGCGCACGCCGGCAACGGTGCGGGCGACCGGGGCGTCGGAGGTCAACGATCCGCGCGGGTCGAGCCAGGCCGCCGTCGATGGCGATCCCGGAACCGTATGGACCGCAGCCGAACCCACCAAGAAGGGCGACAAACCCACTCTGACCCTGACGCTGCCGGCGCCGCAGGAGGTGCAGAGCCTGCGAATCCTCGCGCCCTCCGGCGGCTATCCGGCCGCGCCGACCGAGGTGGCGGTGGATCTCGGGACCGGCCCCCAACGGGTCCACGTCGGCGCCGACGGCGTAGTCGGTCTGCGGCCGGCGGTCACCGATCGCATCACCCTCACCATGCTCGACCGCACCGACCTCCTCGACGTCAACAGTCTCGGATTCGCCAGTCGCGCACCGGTCGGCATCGCCGACATCACGATCTCCCCCGCCCCGCCCACCGCGCCACCACTGAGCAGGCCCATCGACATCGGCTGCGATGCAGGCATCGGGATCACGGTGTCGGGTCAGGTGATCGGCCTGTCGGTACACACCACCGCCGCCGCGTTGCGTGACGGGGAGCCGGTGGTGGCCCGCCCGTGCTCATCGGCGCCGATCCGTCTGCCCGCGGGTGAGCAGGAGTTGTCGGTGAATCCGGGGCGGGCGTTCACCGTCGACACCACCTGGTTGGGCAACACCGCGATGCCCACTGCGACCGCCGCCGGTGCCGTGACCCGTCCGAAGGTCGAGCAGTGGCAGTCGACTGCGCGCAGCGTGCGCGTCGATGCCGCGCCGACCGCCCGGATTCTGTCGGTGCCGGAGAGCACCAATCCCGGATGGGTGGCCGAATTGGGCAGTCGTACACTCGATCCCGTCGTCGTGGACGGCTGGCAGCAGGGGTGGCAGGTGCCGGCCGGTGCATCCGGCACGGTGACGTTGAAGTTCCGGTGGGACAGCGTCTACCGGTGGTCGCTGATCGTCGGATTCGTCTTGCTCGCACTACTTTTCGCGGCAGCGTTCCTCCCGTGGCGGCGTCGGGCCGGCCTGTCCCCCGCTCCGGTTCCCGTTGCGCCGGTGGGCGGTACGGCGGTGGGCGATAGGGCGGTGGCCTGCGTCGGTGCGCTCGGTTGGCTGGCCGCGTCGTGGCTGCTCGCCGGATGGTGGGCGGTGCTGATCAGCGTGCTCGCCGGGGCGGCGGTCGTACTCGCCCGGTCGCGGGTGATCGTGGTCGCCTGCTTCGTCGTGATGATGCTCGCCACGGTGGGATTGGCGTCGGGGCCCTGGCATGCGACGACCGGGTACCACGGCTTCTCGTGGTGGGTTCAGTTGCCGGCGTTCGTCGCGGTGTCGCTGGTGATCTCCTCGGCGATGCCGTCCTCGGTGCGGCGTTGGTTCTCGCGACTGCGTGCACGCCGCGCGCTTTCGCGACGGCGCAACCAGTCCCGGGCCGGTTCCTCGACGAAGGCGTAGCTCGCCGCCGAGATCCCGATCGAGAGCACCGCGGTGAGGCACCACACCAGGATCGTGTTGCCGGAGAACGGCACGATCCCGAAGAGCGGGAACACCACGGCGAGCACCGCGACGTGCCAGATGAAGATGCCGTAGGACCAGCGGCCCAACGCGGCCATGACCGGTGAGGTGAGGAATCGGAACCGCGCCCGCACCCGCGGCGAGTTCCCGAACGGCTTCTCGCACACCAGGGGCGCGAGAAGGGCGAATGCGCACAGCGCGCCGAGTGCCATCTTCACGGCGAACTGCCACTGCGCGAGGACGCCGAGCCCGGTGGGTCCGGCGATCGGCGTGCACGCCAGACCGTAGGAGACGACGAACAGTGCCAGCATCGGCCACCGACGGGCACCGATGCGCTCGATCACGCGGGTGATCCTCGACTGCTCACCGAAGTCGGCAGCGCCGGCCACCTCCGCGATGACCAGGCCTGCGACGAACCACGGCAGGTGGCCGAACACCCAGTTCGTCGGCTCGGTTCCGTCGGGAAGCGGCAGCGCCCGGGCCACCCAGGCCCAGCCGAGGCTGATCACGCCGAGACCCAGCAGCGCAGGTACCCGGGCGCTCACCCGCGCTCCGCGCAACCACATCAACGCGGCCCCGAGGATCGGCAGCAGCAGATAGAAGGCCACCTCGACCGACAGGCTCCACATCTGGGTCAGTCCGGCGGTCAGCGACAGCGGCACGAACACCTGGGTGAGCGTCAGATTGGCGAGCCAGACGGTGAGGTCGGCGCCGCGCGCCTCGGGCAGCAGCGTCAGTACCACGACGACGACCACCACGTATGCCGGCCAGATGCGTACCACCCGGTGCCGCAGATATCGCCGCACCGACGGCGGGCGAGCCTGCCGATGCGCCGCGGCCACCCAGTTGCGCCACAGCAGGAACCCGGACAGCGCGAAGAACAGGGCTACGGCGAGGTCGAGCCGACCCAGGATCGGGCCGATCACCGGCGTGCTCACCACACCGGTCTGGAAAGCGACGTGGGTGGTCAGGACGCCCAGCGCTGCCACCGCACGCATGCCCTCGAGTTGCGGGAAGAATCGCCGGTATTCGGGGGCGCCGGGAGCGCAGCGAGCGGACCCGGTCGACGGGGCGCGGGTGACTGTGGTGGCATCGGGCGTGGGCTGGGTGGACATTCTGGAGAACACCGTAGCCGTCCTGAGTCGGGTGTGGTGACCGCGTACGCTCGCCGTTATGCCCGAGCCCGGCGCCGACGACCGCCCCCGCCCGAGCCGCTGGTCGACGCGCGACCTGCTCGGGCCGACCATCATCTTCCTCGGCGGATTCCTCCTGGCGGCCGCGCTGGCGCTGCCGACGCTGCTGGTGGGGCAGCTCGAGCTCATCCCGCTCTCGACCGACGTGACCACCGTCGCCACCAGCGTCCCGACCGGTGACGAGGGCGCCGCGCAGGCCTCGTCATCGGGGTCGGGGTCGCCCGCTCCGACTGCCACCATCCTGGATCGCTGCTCGCTTAACACCCCGACCGCACGCACCCTGCCGGCCACGCTGGTCCGGCAACAACGCCTGGTCGCGGTCCGCCCGGCCGACAAACGGGTGATCACCCTGCAGGCGGGCACGTCGGTGCAGGGCGACCGCATCTGGCTCGACGGCCGCATCGCCGACGCCGACGCCACCCGCCCCGGATCCGAGGTGCCACCCGCGTCCGGCGAAGCGGCGTGCACGGATCCGACGTTGTCGGCGTTCAAGGATCGCGTGACCCTCTCGCGCCGCTCCGCGACACCCGATCTGGGCGCCAACAGCACCGGGGCGCGGGGCAATTCGGAGATCCAGTACGACAGCAACGCGGTGCCGGTCGGAGCGCCGGACCGCACCGGCTACACCTACGTCCTGCCGTTCGGGGTGAGCGTCGCCGAACACACCTTCTTCGATCCGACGACCCGGCGGTCGGTGCCGCTGACTCCGCAGGGCGACGCGCAGGTCGACGGCCGCAGCGCGCAACGCTTCGTCGCCGAGGTCCCCGACACCGACCTCGACGCCACCCGTTCCGGGGTGCCCGACGGCGTGCCGCCGACCCGGATCACGCGTCCGGCGTCGTGGTTCGGTGTCGGCGGCGATCCGGCGCGGCAACTCACCGCGACCCTGCATCAGAGCTCCCGGTGGGAACTGTCGGTCGACACCTCGACCGGTACGATCCTCGACGAGCGGGTCACCATCGATCAGGCCTATCGTCTCCCCGACCCGGCGTTCGCCGACTTCCGCCTGACGAATCTGCAGGCGACCTTCGCCTACGACGACGCCACCCGGAGCCGGTTGTCCGACCTGGCCGGGAGTCTGTCGACGCCGGTGGTGATCTGGGGTCGGGTCGTGCCGATCGTCGCCGCGGTCCTCGGCGTCGTCGCCGTGGTCGGCGGGCTGGTGCTGACGATCGGGTCGCGTCGGGCGGGCGAGTAACCCGGTAACCCGAAGCAGCCCAACGATCGTCAGGCCGGCCGGCGCACCTCATCCGCCTCGATGGGCGTGCGGCTCATCGCCCGCACGCAGTCGATGCCGGTCGCCACGGCGGCCGCGGTCACGGCCACGGCGGCCGTGACCGCGAGCGCAACGACGGAATCGACGACGCAGACGATCACGATCACCTCGATCCCGACGACCAGCCAGGTCACCGCGGAGGCGCGGGTGCGATCGGCCGCGATCGCCGACAACAGCAGGACCTGCAGCACGGCCATCGCCGAGCCGGTGTAGGCGAACAGCCACAGCAGTCCCACCAGCGGTCGGTAGGCGTCGCCGACGACGAGTGGCACCAACGGACCCAGAGCGGCGGCGGCCACCGTGAGGATCACCCCGATCGACGCGACCACCGCCACCGCCTGGCGCAGGGCGGTCTGCGAGCGCGCGGGATCGGCGAGCCGCGGATAGAAGACGACGCCGATGGCCTGTGGCAGCCAGAAGGCGGCCTTGGTCGCGACCGCGCCGAGGGCATACACCCCGGCATCGTCGGGGTGTAGCACGGTTCCCGACAGCAGCAGGTCGATCGAGACCGCCACGATCAGCACCAGTTGCACCTGCGAGGCGCGCAGCACTCCCGCGGCACTCACCCCGGTGGTGGTGTCCGGGTTGGCTCCGTTCACACCGGGGAGTCGCCGGGTGCGGCCGGTATCGGCGCGGCGGACCACCCCGACCGCCGACCACACGACGGCAGCGGCGACGGCCGTGCCGAGGGTGCCGACGGCGAGCCCCCACGTCGGGCCGGCGCCGAATGCGAAGGCCACCAGCATCGGCACCGACCGCGCGATGCCGACCGCCCCGAGTACCCATGCCAGCGCGCGGAACTCCCCGAGCCCCTGAAGGACGCCCTGACCGGCGGCGATCACCACGAGCAGCGGTGCAGCCGCGAGGGCAGCAGCCGTGGCGGCCGCGCCGGTCCGGGCCACCGCGACGACCACCGGGACGGCAACGAGCGCGAGTACGACGACGGCCGCAACCGTCGTCGCCGTGACCCGGGCGAGCCCGGAACCGCGTCCGCGGACCACCTCGCGGGCGATCACCGACTGCAACGCCAACGCGGGGACACCGAGGACGAGCATCGCCGACAGCAGTCGCGCGAACTGCCCGTAATCGCCCGGCGCAAGCCACCGTCCGGCCCCGACATAGACGACATAGGCCGCGAGATTCGCCGCCATCGACCCGGCGGCCACCGATCCCAGCGCGCCCACCAGCCCGCGCATCCGGATCGCTGTCGCCATGCGCTCAAGTGTGCCGCACCGGGGCGTGCCGAGTGTTCGCGCTGTTGGGGATGTCGGGGCCGACGGGCACCTCGGCGGGGTGTGAAACGATGGAACGGATTCATCGTCGATCACCACTCGAGAAGGCCAGGATGTACGACCAGCAGAACACCACCGTCGACCCCGACACGAGCGACATCGGCTCGCGGATCGACCCGGTACTCGCGCGCAGCTGGCTGCTCGTCAACGGTGCCCAGTACGAGCGGTTCGCCCCGGCCGCCCGTTCGCGCGCCGACATCGTCGTTCTCGACATCGAGGACGCCGTCGCACCCAAGGACAAGGTCGCCGCCCGCGAGAACGTGCTGCGGTGGCTGGCCACCGAGTCCGACGACCATCCGGGCGGACCGGGAGACTGGGTGCGGGTCAACGGTTTCGGCACTCCGTGGTGGGCCGACGACCTCGACGCGCTGGCCACGACGTCGGTCGGCGGGGTGATGCTGGCGATGGTGGAGTCGGTCGACCACGTCACCGAGACCGCGAAGCGTCTGCCCAACGTGCCGATCGTCGCGCTGGTCGAGACCGCCCGCGGACTCGAGCGGATCAGCGAGATCGCCACGGCGAAAGGTACTTTCCGTCTCGCATTCGGCATCGGCGATTTTCGGCGGGACACCGGCTTCGGTGACAACCCGGCCACCCTGGCCTATGCACGGTCGCGGTTTACCATCGCCGCCAAGGCCGCCCACCTGCCCAGCGCCATCGACGGCCCGACGGTGGGGTCGGGGGCGCTGAAGTTGTCGGAGGCGACCGCGGTGAGCGTGGAGTTCGGCATGACCGGCAAGATCTGTCTGACCCCCGACCAATGCGCCCCGGTCAACGAGGGGCTGTCACCGTCACCCGACGACATCAGTTGGGCGCGTGAGTTCTTCGCCGATTTCGAGCGCGACGGCGGCGAGATCCGCAACGGATCGGATCTGCCGCGCATCGCCCGCGCCACCAAGATCCTCGACCTGGCGCGCGCCTACGCCGTCACCGAGTCCGACTACGACGTCGATCCCGGACACGCGTCGGCCCCCTCCGACACCTACCACTACTGATCCGCGGGCGAGGGAAGACGTTGCGCCCGTGACCAACCCGCGGCTGCTACCGATCCTCTACGGGGTCGGCGCGGTGCTGTCGGCGGTGATCGTCGGGCCCCTGTTCGGCGGCGGGTACCTGCTGTACCGGGATGCGGTGTCGACGCCGCGGTCCTTCGTCACCGATGCCGCGCTCGGGATCGGTCCGCTCGCACCTCGTGCGGTTCCCCAGGATTGGTTCGTGGCGGTGGCCGGGTCGGTCGTCGGCGGCGGCGTGGTGGTTCTGGTGGCCCTCGCTGCCGCGGTGCTGTTCGCGGCGGTGGGGTTCGGGCGCTTGGCCTTTCGGCTGGTCCCCGGGGCCGGGCGCTCCGGAGCGGTGGCCGCGGCCGTGGTCACGGTGTGGAATCCTTTTGTCGCCGAACGCCTGCTGCAGGGAAACTGGAGTCTGCTCGTCGGATACGCCGCGCTCGGGTGGATCGTCGTGGCGGTCGCCGATGTCGCCGAGGGGCGCGCACGTGGGCGGTGGGTCGGGTGGGCGCAGGTGGGTGGGTTGCTCGCGGTCGCCGGGTTGACGCCGACGGGGTCGGTGATGGCGGCAGTGATCGCCGGGGTGACCGCGGTGTCCTGTACCGGTATCCGACGGTGGCGCATGTTTGCCGGACTCGGTGCGCTCTGGGCGTGTTCGGCGTTGCCGTGGTTGGTGTCCGCGGTGATCGGTAGTGGATCGATCGCCTCCGACGGACCGGCCGGGGTACGCGCGTTCTCGCTGCGGTCCGAGCCGCTGTTGGGTCCGCTCGGCACCGCACTGGGTTTGGGTGGGATCTGGAACTCCGACGCCGTGCCGACGAGCCGCACGATCTGGTGGGCTGCGATCGCCACCGCGTGCTTGCTGGTGGTGATCGTCGCCGGATCGGTGTGGTTGTGGCGCAGCCGTTCTGCGTCGCAGGCTCCGGGTCTGTTGCGTGGTGTGGCAGCGTTGGCGGCGGTCGTCATCGTGCTGGTCGCGGTGACCGCGGCGGGCCTGGGGCAGGCGGCACTGGGGGCTGTCGTCGACGCTGTTCCCGGTGCCGGCTTGGTGCGCGATACCCAGAAGTTCTTGGCCCTGGTGATGCCGTTCGTGGCACTGGCTTCGGCGGCCGCGGTGGTGGCGCTGCGGCGTTATGTGCCTGCGGGTTTCGCGCTCGCGGCCATTGCTCTGCTGGTGATCGCCCCGTTGCCGGAACTGGCGTGGGGGGTCGGCGGCCGGATCACTCCGGTGCACTACCCCGACGACTGGACGAAGGCTGCCGCCATGGTGCCCGCCGACCGCGGTGCGGTGGCGTTGTGGCCGCCCGGCACGGTGCGCCAATACTCCTTCGCCGAGGGACCGTCGCTGGACCCGACGACCCGGATGGTGCGTGCGCCGGTCATCGAATCGGGCGAGCTACGGGTCGACGGCGTCGTCGTCGATCACGCCGATCACACTGCAGCGCAGGTGAATCGTGTTCTGCTCAGCGGAGGGAACCCGCGTGCGCTGTCCGACCTCGGCGTCGGCTGGGTGCTCGTCGAGCGCGGTCCCCAGAGCTCCGTTCCAGCGGAGCTCGCCGACCTGACACCGGTGATTTCGGGACCCGATCTGATGCTGTTCGATCTCGGCGGGGCGGTGACGCCGCGGGCATCGTCGATGTCGCGGGATTGGGCCTGGGCGGCACACGTCATCTGGGCGCTGATGATGGTCGTCGGCGCGCTCGCCGCGGTCATCGAGAGGCTGGTGAATGTCGTTCAGCGACAGGCGTCGCGCAGGACGCGGAGCATCTCGTCGCACGTCGTCGACCACGAGTAGCGCTGCGACTTGTGCTGCGCCGCGCGGCCGAGCCGGCGCGCCTCGTCCGGGTTGTCGACGAGTTTGCGGGTGGCGCTGAGGAACTCGTCCATCCCGTCGACCAGCAGACCGGTCCGCCCGTCGTCGATCGATTCGGCCAGCCCGGCCGAACTCCGATACCCGATCGTGGGCACGCCGTGTTGAGCGGCTTCCATCACGGCGAGCCCCCACCCCTCCTTGCGCGACGGCATGAGGTGAACACGTGCCTGCGCGAGGATCTCGTGCTTTCGCACCTCGTTCACGTGACCGTGAAACGTGACCGCCCCACTCACCCCGAGAGTATCTGCGGTGCTGCGCAATTCGCCGGACCACCAGCCGTCGCCGATGACGTCTAGCTCGGCGTCGACTCCGGCCCGGCGGAGATCGGCCAGCACGGTCAGCGCGTGCTCGACCTGCTTGTGCGGAACCAGCCGCGACAACACACACAGGCGCGGGATCGATGTAATTGTGCCCGGCGATTTCACGTCGGCGGGCACGGGATCGAGGCCGTTACGGATCACGTCGATGCGGGCGTCGTCGACGCCGAGACCCACGAGCTCGCTACGCGACGGCCCGGACACTGTCACGTAGCGGCTGCGCCGGTGCACCCACGGCGACAGAGTGGACTCGATGAACCAGCCGAGTCGCCCGAGCGCCCGACCGGCGACCGGCCACTGTTCGCGGTGGCAGTGATGGACCAGCACGACCGTCGGTGCGATGCGGGTCAGAGCGGCGAAGAAGGGCACGCCGTTCTGGGTGTCGATGACCACATCGGGCACACGGCCGGCGAGGGGCCCTCGGCCCATCCGGGCGGCCAGCAGGAGACCGAGTGCTCGGGGATACACCGAGATCCGGCCGCCGGCCCGCACGAATCGGATGCCGTCGCGACGCTCGTCGTCGGGAGCACCGGGGTACGCCGCGGTCAGATACGTCACCTCGACACCTCGCTGCGCCAGCTCTGCGCCCACCCGTTCGAGATAGGTCTCGCTGCCACCGCCTTGCGGGTGGCCAGTATCTCGCCAGCAGAGGAGCAGCACGTGGGTGGGAGGTGTCATCGCTTCACCAGGGTACCGACCGCTGGGGCGGCGTAGCGGCAGCATCCGGCCCGTGCCGCAGCGGTAGCATCCCGCCTGTGCCCGCACCGACCGAGAAGATGCGCCGACTCGCGACATTCCGTCGCGCAGCCGGCCTGCTGTCGGACTTTCGGTACGAACAGACCGATCCCGCACGCTTCTACGGCGCACTTGCCCGTGACACCGCGGCCATGGTCGGCGCGTTCGCCGACCTCGACGATTTGGTCATCCTCGACGTCGGCGGCGGTCCTGGCTACTTCGCCGACGCATTCGGTGCGTGTGGCGCCCACTACCTGGCGGTCGAACCCGATCCGACGGAAATGCACGCGGGCGGTCTCGAACATCGCGGCACTGTGCGCGCCTCCGGTCAGGCACTTCCTTTCGCCGACGACTCGATGGACGTGACATTGTCGTCCAACGTCGTCGAGCACACCTCACGACCGTGGCAGATGTGCGACGAGATGATCCGCGTGACCCGCCCCGGCGGACTCGTCATTGTCAGCTACACCTTGTGGTGGGGCCCCTTCGGTGGCCACGAAATGGGCCTTACCCACTACGCGGGTGGCCACCGGGCCGCTCGCTGGTACACCCGACGGCACGGACATCCGCCCAAGAACCTCTACGGCACTTCCCTTTTCGCGGTCACCGCGACGGCCGGCCTACGTTGGGCCCACAGCCGATCCGACGACACCACGCTGATCGCCGCTTTCCCCCGCTACCTTCCGGCACCGTCCTGGTGGGTACTGCGCGTCCCGGTGCTCCGCGAGTTCCTGGCCACCAATCTCGTTGTGGTACTGCGCAAGAACTAGCACGACTCGAATCCCCGATGGTCGAGGTCTTCCCCCGATGGTCGGCGCCCGCTGGGGAGCCCCCCCGGGACAGTCGAGCAACCCGCCCTACCCGACCGTCGCCCCCGACGGCCGAGCAACCCTCTATCCCGATGGCCGAGAACCTTTCCCCCGATGGCCGTAACCCTTTCCCTCGATGGTCGAGGTGCGAGCCGCGTGCGGCGAGCCTCGAGACCCGGCGAGATGACCAGCCTCCCAACCACATCGAAAGCAAAACAAACGAAAACCGCACCCACTACCTCACTCCACCGACAGAGAATCGACGCCGAAACACGTTGTCCACAAGCAGAATTGATCAAACCACCCCTTGCGTCGAACACACTGGCGATGTACACTGGAGCCATCACACCGATCAGCCACCGGGGAGGGGCCCATGATCGAATCCACCACAGTCCTTGACACCGAATCCGTTGATGCCGAAGCAGTCTTCGCCGCCACCGTCACCCAACTCAGCGACCTGCAATGGAACCCGGAGATGACCGGACCCCAAGCTTTCGGTGCGATGAAACAAGTCCTACTGTTGCGCAATCTGGTCGATCACCACGCCACCACCCTCACCGGCGAACTGGACCGCCTCGGCGTGGCGGGTCATAAGACCACCCGACTACGGGAGTTGTTGATCAGCATGGGTTTCGCGCCCGCCGTCGCAGGTCGGTACGTGCGTATCTCGGCCACTACCGATATCGATCTGTTGTTGACACATGCTGCTGACGGGTCCATCTCGTCCGAACACGCCGACGCCATCGTCCGCGGACTGGCACACATCGACACCCGCTCCCCCGAACCACTCGACACCGTCCAACGCTGTGAATACCTGCAGAAACTCCTCTCGCACTACTTCGCCGGATTCACCCCCGCCGAGATCAACCTCTACGCACGGCAGCTGGGTAACGAGCTCGCTGCGGAGATGCCTGGCGGGTTACCGGCCTCAGAGGACAAGAGAATCAACTCCTACACCGACCGCATCACCGACGACGGACGGCTGGAGATCTCGGCGAACCTCGACATCATTGCGGGCGAGAAAACCAGAACTTTGATGGAAACCTTGTCGGCACCGAAACCTCAGCCCGACGGGTCCCCGGATCCGCGGACACCCGAACAGATCTGCGCCGCCGCGTTCGAGACGATCGTGGAGTTGGCGGCACAAGGCTTGGCGGACACCACGTTCTCGGCCAAACCGACGAACGGACTGTTGTGGACGTGGTCGGCGGACAACCCGGCACTCGGCGGGGATCTGCAGAACATGGGTGCCATCACCGAAGCCACCGCGAGAATGTTGTCGTGTGACACCACGATCACCAGAATCATGCTCGATCAGAATGGGGTACCGCTCAGTGTCGGTGAAGAGAAGCGCTTCTTCACCCCAGGGCAACGCAAAGCGTTGTTGGTGCGGGATCGTGCGTGTATCAAATGCGGTGCCCACGCCGGACGTTGCCAAGGACACCATGTGCACCACTGGGCCGATGGTGGTCCCACCGACCTCGATAACGGTTGCCTGCTGTGCAGCAGTTGTCATGATGATGTGCACCACCACGGATGGGACATCATCATCGGATTCGACCGACACCCGTGGCTGATCCCGCCCGCCAGCGTGGACCCGAAACGCCGACCGGTACCGTCCTACCACCGCCGCACCATGCGACTCGACGACACCGCCGCCTGACCTACCCTGCCCCACTACCTGATTCCCTGCACCCGGCCTCGCCGGGACCGCATCTGTTGTTTGAGAACTCCATAGAGAAGACCACCCGGTGGTCGAGGTGTCGTGCCGACCGTGGCCCGGAATCCTTTCGGCACAAGGGGTCTCGAGGCTCGTCGCTGTCGCTCCTCACACCTCGACCACCGGGTTGGACGGATCCGGGAAGTCAGGTCCCTCCGATGGTCGAGGTGCGAGCCGCGTGCGGCGAGCCTCGAGACCGGCTGCGCCAGCGCTGGAACCGAACCACCGTGGACCGGAATCCTTTCGGCACAACGGGTCTCGAGGCTCGTCGCTGGCGCTCCTCGGCACCTCGACCACCGGGCGAAAAGGGCCGAGCATCACAGACCGATGGTCGAGGTGCGAGCCGCGTGCGGCGAGCCTCGAGACCGGCTGCGCCGGTGCTGGAACCGGGCCACGGTGGACCGGATACCCATCGGTGCAACGGGTGAAGCGATGGTCAGTTCGGCAGGTCCGCCACGCAGCGGAGGAGACCACCGTTACTCGTGGTCGAGGTCAGCTGTTCGCGACCGTGCATGATGGTGCAGGTCACCGGACCGCGAACGACGATTGCGGTGAGTTCGGCCGAACCGCCGGTGACCGTCGTCGTCATCGACCATGGCGCGGCGGTCACCGGATCGATGACGAACTCCGAGCCCTTGCGGTAGCGCACACCGGCAACGTCACCGCTGCCGGTCAATTGGTAGACGACAGCTCCCGCGGTGACCCGCGCGGTGGTCGTCTCCTCCGTTGTCGTCTCGGTGGTGGTCGTGGTTGTGGGTGTAGTGGTCGACGGCGTCGCCGACACCGAACTCGTCGTCGGCGACGCCGTCGAATCACCACCACCAGTGCTCCGGACGACGAGCACTGCGACGACCACGATCAACACCAGGGCCGCGATCACCGCAAGCGCCAGGATCAGGGTCCGCCGACCCCCGCCTCCGCTGCCCCCGGACGGCGGCTCACCGTACGGTCCGGTGGGCGGCGGGCCGCCCGGCTCCTGACCGTAGCCCTGCGTATAAGCCCCCTGGGGGTAACCCGACTGGGGGTAACCCGACTGGTCATATCCCGTCTGGCCATACCCGGTCTGGGGATAACCCGCGTCGGGGTACTCCGCCGGATTCTGCTCAGGGTCGAACGCACGCGTGTGCGGCGGCGGACGATTCGGATCCCACGGATCTTCCGGTGGCTGAGTCATGCGCCGATTGTGCCAAACCGGGGCCGCCAACCCCGACAACCCGGAGAACTCATCCTTCGGCGATCGCCTCGAGCGGTTTCGTCCGCGCAGCCCGCACCGCGGGCCACAACGCGGCCAACACGCCGACCGCGGCCGAGGCGAGCAGCGTCCAGCCCATCAAGCTCCACGGCAGCACCGGATCACCGAGCCCCCACCGGGCGAGCGTGCGCACCAGAGCCCAACCGATCACCGAACCCAGAACGACGCCGAGGACGGCCCCGTAGATCGCGATCAGCACCGACTCCAGATAGATGGTCCGTCTGATCTGACTGCGCAGGGTTCCGATCGCGCGCAGCATGCCGATCTCGCGTTTGCGCTCCACCACCGACAGCGCGAGTGTGTTGATGATGCCGAGGACCGCGATGAGCAGGGCGAGACCGAGCATGGCGTACAACGTCGCGAGCATCTGATCAATCTGCTCGGAGATGCTGCTCTTGTATTGCTCGCGGGTCTCCACCTGCACCGTCAGATACCCCGACGTCGCGTTCTCGAGATCGGTGCGCAGGGTGTCGAGGTTAGTACCGGGTGCCGCCTTCACGAACAGCCCGAACGTGATCCGGCTCGTTTCCGGCATGACCTTCTCATACACCTGCGAGCCAACCATCCACGGCTGCAGCGCCTCGTTGTCCTGGTACACGCCGGCGATCGTGACCGGCACCTGCGACCCGTCGGCCGAGGTGAAGGTCAGGGTCTGCCCACGTTTCCAGCCACGCTCGTTGGCGGTGCGTTCACTGATGAACATCCCGTCGGCCGGCAGCTTGTCGGATGCACCGTCGAGCATGTTCAATACCGACACACCATTGAGATCACCACCGAGAGCGGCGAACCCGGTGCGCGGCTGACCGTCGATACGCGCCGACACGATGCCGAACGACACGGCGTCGGAGATGCCCGGCACCTTGGTGACCGCCCCGGCCACCGACTCGGGCACCGGCGAATTGTTGGTGCCCGCAACGATGTAGTCGGCCCGGATACCCGCGTCGACGGCCTGATCGACGGTTCCCTTGAACGAGGCGCCGAGGGTGCCGATCACGGCGACCAGCATCAGACCGAGGGTCAGCGCGAACGCGGTCGCCGCGCTGCGTCGTGGATTGCGCACCGCGTTGGTCCGGGCCAACCGTCCGACCGTGCCGAACGGCGCACCGATCACCCGGCCGAGACCACCCACGATGGGTTTGGACAGTGCCGGTCCGGCCAACACCGATGCGACGATCGCCGCACCAGCGCCGATACCGACCACCACCGCGCGCAATAGGCCTGCGCCCATCGCGCCCCACGCGATCGTGCCGATGGCGATCAGCAAGAAGACGACGCCGACCAGCGTCCGATTACGGAGCGGCGCAGCACCTTCGGTGACCCCGGCACGCATCGCCTCCACCGGGGACACCCGTGCGGCACGGACCGCGGGCACCCACGCGCTGACCATCGTGACGACGATCCCGACGAACAGCGCGGCGAGCACCGCCCACACACCGACCTGCAGGGAACCACTCGGCAGACCCGACGCGGAACCAACCACCGCCTTCAACACCGCGGCCAATCCGATGCCGACACCGAGCCCGACGAGCCCGCCGATGACGCCGACGACGAACGCCTCGAAGAGCACCGAGCGCGACACCTGACGCCGGCTGGCACCGATGGCGCGCAGCAGGGCCAGTTCACGATTGCGTTGCGCGACGATCATCGAGAAGGTGTTGTAGATGATGAAGGTACCGACGATGAGCCCGATTGCCGCGAATGCCAACAGGATTCCGGTGAAAATGGTCAGGAACTGGTTGACCTGGGCCTTCTCGTCCGCGCGCACCTGGTCGCCGGTACGCACCTTGTACTCGTCGGTGTCGACGAGCGCCGACACCCGCTTGGCGAGTTCGTCGGCGGATACCCCGGACACCGCGGACATGTCGACCACCGCGACATGCGAACCGTCGGAAAAGATGTCGGACGCGGTTTGCTGGTCGAACTGGACGTTGACGTACCCGCCGGTCGAGGTGGGCAGGTCGACGAGGCCGACGACGGTCACCTCCAACGGCTGCGTACTACCTTGTCCGATCACGAGTTTCGTCTTCGATCCGACCTTCAGGCCACCCTTGTCGGCGGCCGAGGAGTTGAGCACGATCTCGTTCTGCCCATTGGGCGCCCGGCCACCGGGCAGCAGTCTCTCCGAGGAGATCGCCTGATCCGGCGGAATGTAGGCGGTGGCGATACTCGGGGCACCACCGGTCTGCAGCGCCTTGCCGTCGGCGCCGGCGATCGTCACCGGCCCCTGCTGATTGGTGACGATCTTGTCGATCCCCAACTCCTGCTTACGATCCCGGAGCTGGTCGACGACGCTGTCAGGCACACCGTCGGAGGTCGATCGTTGCGGCGTGATCTCGACGGCCACACCTTGTGCCGCGCCTTCGAAGATCGAGTTGAACGCGTGGGAGATGGTGGAGGTGAACACGATCGACCCGGCAACGAACGAGGTACCCAGGACGATCGAGAAGACGGTCAGGAACAATCGGAGCTTGTGCGCACGCAGGTTTCGCAGGGAGACCTTGCGCATCACCGATGATGCGGCCATTGGTCAGCGAGCCTCGTGGCGCCCGCGGGGCGTTCCGTCGGTCGGGTTGACCGGGGCGGTGGCCTGGCCGGCGGCAGGTGCACCGGAGTCCGTGGTGCCGGTGAGCCCGTCGACCGGTGTCGCGTCCCCCGGCTTGTCATCCCCCGGTTTGTCATCGAGGTGACGCATGACCTCGAACACGTCGTCGGCGGTGGGGCGGGTCAGCTCCCGCACGATGTTGCCGTCGGCGAGGAAGACCACACGGTCGGCGTAGGACGCGGCGCGAGGATCGTGGGTGACGATGACGACGGTCTGCCCGAACTCGTCGGTGGCCGCGCGCAGGATCGCGAGAACCTCTCCGGAGGAGCGGGAATCGAGGTTGCCGGTCGGCTCGTCACCGAAGATGATGTCGGGCTTGCCGACCAGTGCGCGTGCACACGCGACGCGCTGCTGCTGGCCGCCCGACAGTTCGGTCGGTAGGTGGCCGAGCCGATCCCCGATGCCGAGGCGGCCGATGACGGTGTCGAACCACTCCTTGTCCACCGGTCGGCCGGCGATGTCGAGCGGCAGGGTGATGTTCTCGGCCGCGGTCAGGGTGGGCACCAGATTGAACGACTGGAACACGAAGCCGATGCGGTCGCGGCGGAGTTTGGTCATCTCCTTGTCGGAGAGCCCGGTGAGGGCGACGTCACCGATGTAGGCGCGACCCCCGGTGGCGTCGTCGAGACCGGCGAGGCAGTGCATCAGCGTCGACTTCCCCGACCCCGACGGCCCCATGATCGCGGTGAACTGTCCGGCGGCGAACTCGATGGTCACGCCACGCAGAGCGTGAACGGCGGTGTCACCTGTTCCGTAGACCTTGGTCAGACCCTCGGATCCGGCCGCGGCGGCGGTGCCGCGCGGTTGCGTCATCTCTGCGTGCGCTGATGTCATGGCCACCACGGTGCCAGGTCGGCGCCGGAATGGCCATCGGGGTTGTCCCTGAACTCACCCCGGTCGCGGGCGTGGCCCGTGTCCGGGTGTGGGTCAGCGACGTGGGAAGCGCACCTCGATCGCGTGCACGCGGGTCGGTCCGGCGAACATGTTGTTGGTGACGACGTAGAGCATCCGGGCCCGATAGTTCTGTCCGCGGACGTCGGGAAGCCAATTGCCCCATGCCATTCCGGACATGTTGCCGGTCACCAGATTCGGCAACGGGTTGGCCGAGAAGATCTCGGTCTTGGACATCGCCTTCTCGGAGCCGGAGAGCTTGGCCTTGCCGGTCACCGCGTCGGCGCCGCGGGTGGTGGCCCAGTAGATGCTCGTCACTCGTCCGCGACCGCGTTCGAGGACCAGGTAGTCGGTGTTGTTGACGGCGATGACGTCGGCGGCGACCTTGCCGGGGTCGGTGCGGTAGACGTACTCGCTCTGCCCGCGACCCGATCCGAAGGTCAGCAGCCGGGCCGCGTTACCCGGATCCTGGCGCAGCCCGCCGGCGGTGATCACACTGATCTGTCCGCGCGGCCCGACGGCCACCCCGGTGAGTCCCTTCTGGCCGTTGACACCTGCGGTCCGCGTCGGGCGCCACGCAGAGGGCAGCGGGAGATCTCGGACGAACGTACCGAACGGGCCGATCTGACGGACGAACTGATGCGCCCCGCCGCTCACGACGACGTAGCCACCACCGACCGACCGGATGCCCTCGAACTGCGCATCACCGGGCAGCAGCGGCAGATTCAGCGGGCTGAGTACGGTACCACCGCCGGTGAAGCGCGGGACGCCGAGCTGACCGACCGACGGGTAGTAGTCGATGTGGGTGGTGTAGAAGCGGGCGGGACCGGCACGACCGACATCGGTCGAGATCATCGCGTAGTCGCCGTTGGCGGTCTGGTCGATACCCGAAATAGCCCCGAAAGACGGTATGCCGGGCACGATCTCGGTGTCGACATATCGCGAGGTGGCCATGGATTGGCCGGGAACCGGCGAACCGGGCACCGCCGTCGCCACGCCGGATCCGATGGTCAGCGAGACGGCGAGCGCCGAAACGAACGCTGCCCCCCATGAGCGAAGTCTCATAGGGGGCAACGATACCTCAGGAGTCCCGTGTCATCTCAACGGATGATCGAGGCTTTCAGGCGAGGCGCTGTTTGAGCTGGTCGAGCTCGTCGGACAGGCTCGTCGGCAGCTTCTCACCGACGAAGTCGAACAGCTCCTCGATGAGCGGCAACTCGCGGCGCCATTCCTCGGGGTCGAAATCGAGTGCGGCAGCGAGATCTTCGGCGGGCAGATCGAGGCCGGCGACGTCGATTTCGTCGGGCTTGGCGACGATGCCGATCGGGGTGTTGACGCCCTCGTTCTCGCCTTCGATGCGTCCGATGATCCACTTGAGCACGCGGCTGTTCTCGCCGAAGCCGGGCCACAGGAAGCGACCATCGTCACCACGACGGAACCAGTTGACGTAGAAGACCTTCGGGAGCTTCGACGCGTCAGCGTTCTTGCCGAGATTGATCCAGTGCGCGAAGTAGTCGCCCACGTGGTAGCCCATGAACGGGAGCATCGCCATCGGGTCGCGACGGACGGTGCCGACCTTGCCTTCGGCGGCGGCGGTCTGCTCGGAACCGACGGTGGCGCCCATGAACACGCCGTTCTGCCAGTCACGGGCCTCGGTCACCAGCGGGACCGTGGTCTTGCGACGACCACCGAACAGGATCGCCGAGATCGGCACACCCTGCGGGTCGTCCCATTCCTGCGCCAGCGACGGGCACTGGGAAATCGGGGTGCAGTATCGAGAATTCGGGTGTGCGGCCTTGTGATCGGACTCGGGCGTCCACTCGTTGCCGAGCCAGTCGGTCAGGTGCGCGGGGGTCTCGCCGCCGATGCCCTCCCACCAGATGTCACCGTCGTCGGTCAGTGCGACGTTGGTGTAGAGCGTGTTACCGGCCTCGATGGTCTTCATCGCGTTCGGGTTGGAGTCCTCGCTGGTGCCGGGAGCGACACCGAAGAACCCGAATTCGGGGTTGATCGCGTAGAGACGGCCGTCGTCACCGAAGCGCATCCACGCGATGTCGTCGCCGACGGTCTCGGCTTTCCATCCGGGGATGGTGGGCTGGATCATCGCGAGGTTGGTCTTGCCGCACGCGCTCGGGAAGGCCGCGGCGACGAAGTACACCTTGTTCTGCGGGCTGGTCAGCTTCAGGATCAGCATGTGCTCGGCCAGCCAGCCCTCGTCGCGGGCGATGACCGACGCGATGCGTAGCGCGTAGCACTTCTTGCCCAGCAGCGCGTTTCCGCCGTAACCCGAACCGTAGGACCAGATCTCACGATCCTCGGGGAAGTGGGTGATGTACTTGTCGGGGTTGCACGGCCAGGGCACGTCGGCCTGGCCGGGCTCGAGCGGGGCACCCACGGAGTGCAGACCCTTGACGAAGAAGCCGTCGTCGCCCAGTGCCTCGAGAACCTTCGGGCCGACGCGGGTCATGATGCGCATCGACAGCACGACGTACTCGGAGTCGGTGAGCTCGACACCGAGCTTCGGGTCGTCGGAGCCGAGGGGGCCCATGCAGAAGGGGATGACGAACATGGTGCGGCCGCGCATGCTGCCCCGGTACAGCTCGGTCATGGTCGCGCGCATCTCGGCGGGGTCGACCCAGTTGTTCGTGGGGCCGGCCTCTTCGGCGGTATTGGCGCAGATGAAGGTGCGCGATTCGACGCGCGCGACGTCGGCGGGGTCGGACTTGGCGAGATAGGAGTTGGGCTTGCGATCCTCGTTGAGTTTGACCAGCGTCCCGGCCTCGACCAGCTCCGCGGTCAGCCGCTCCCACTCCTCGTCGCTACCGTCGGACCACACCACCCGGTCGGGCTGGGTCAGCTCGGCGACTTCGGCGACCCATGCCAGCAGGCCCGCGTGTGAGGTCGGGGCGCTGTCGGGATCCAATCCGGGAATGGTTGCTGAGGTCATATCTCCTCCTCGGAGTTGGCCACCATCCATGGTGACCGAGGGTACGGCGGCTTATCCCCAGGATACGGTCGCCGAACGTCCGCTAGGTGGCGGGGTTAACAGATGCGGTATATGCCACATTTCCATAGGTCCACTTACGACAGTCGGCAACCCACGAAACGCCGTGACCTGCGATATCACCCCCGAATGGCGGTTTGAGATCCTCGCGAAAGTCCGATTCACTCCCTATCGCGCGAGCCCCGCAGGCCCTTGCGCGACCCGTCGGCGGGCTCGTTGCGCGCGTCCTGGTGTCAGTCGAGCCTGCCCGAATCGGTCGGCACCCAGGTGCGTCCGTCGGCGGCCAGACGGTGCGCCTCGTAGTCGCCGTCGGAGCCGATTCGGGTGACGGTATCGACGCGCCCGTCGTGATCGCGGTCGGTGTAGACGGTCATGCCGTCGGGGCCGGTCCGGGTCAACGAGTCGGCGACACCGTCGGCGTCGGTGTCGACGTCGGCGGGACCGAGATCCCACACCCGACCGTCCTCATACATCCACAGGTGGTCGTCGGCACCTGCGGCGGACTCCTCACCGGGTAGCGGGGTGTCGGGGAGTCCGGCGAGGTGGGCCGCGTCCTCGATCTCCGCGTCGCCATGCCACAGCCCGGCGGCCGCGTCGTCGTCCGGGTCCCCGCCCTCGCCCAGTACGAACGGTTCCATCAGTGCTCACTCCTCATGACCGGCTCACTCCTCATGACCGCGGGTGCGGTGGTCGTCTCGGTCCGTGTCGGCGTTCGCGTCGCCTCGGCCAGCTGTGTCGCCACCGCGCGCCGCAGCTCGGTCAACCGAACCGACTCCGAGGTGGCCCCGGCCGGTTGCACGGCACGCAGCCGGCGCAGGGTCGCGTCGATCTCGGCGACGTCGGCGGCGACGTGGCGGACCCGGCGTTCATGATGCCGGGTGATCTGCCCGGCCAGACGTGACTCGGCCTCGGTGCTCCGTGAGGCGATGCGCTGTTCGAGCCGGCCGCGAGCCTCGGTGAGCACTTCTGCCGAGAAGGACCGCAGATCGGTGCGCCGCGCGGCCGCGCGTCGGATCCGGATCACCCAGAACGCCACGGCCACGCCGATCACCAGGGTCAACGGCATCGAGATCCATTGCAGCGTGTGCACCGACGCCATCGGCGAGACGATGAGGCGTCCGACGCCGACCCCGGTGGACGCACCGATGAGCACCATCAATGCATCCTCGGCGCCTCGACGACCGGCCGGCGGGGCACGACGGACCGCCGCTGCCGCCTGCCCCGCCGGACCGGGACCGCGCCCCTGCTCGTCGCCGTCGACCCCGAGCAGTGCCGTCGCCCCGACGGCCTCGAGCCGGTCGTCGAGGGCGGTATCGACTCGGTGGTTGATCTGTGCGATCTCGGTGTCCAACCAGGTCAGGTGGGTCGCCAGCTCGTCGGGTGTGGCATGCGCACAGCGCCGGTTCGCCGCGGCGAGCAGCGCCCGGAATCCGGTCTGTGCGTCGGCGACGGTGGCCGTGCGAACGCCGGCGACCCCGGCGCGTACCGCGGCGAGACGGTCGGTCCGTCCGCGGTCACGGGTGGCCACCAGAGTGCGGCGGCGACGCATCAGTTCCTCCGGGTCGGTGTGCGCGGTGGCGGTCGCGGCGAGATGGTCGTCGCGGATACACCGGTCCAGTGCCGCCACACATGCCGCGAGCCGGGCCTGCTCGACGCGCTGCTCGACCGGGCGCGTCAGACCCTCCTGCATCCAGGCCACCAGGTCGGCGAACCCGGACTCGTCGACCGCGCCGGCCAGCGCAGCCGCCGCCGACACCGCGAACACCGGGAGCTTCTCGGCGGGATCGAGAACGGCGCGGTGCGCGCGCAGCCGTCGCGGCCACTCCCAGAATGCGTCGATTCCGGTACACACGAGGGCCACCGTGCCCACCTCGGTCCGCAACCGCATGAACAGTTCGACCTCGTCGGCGTCGAGATCCGACGACGGATCCAGCACCATCAGGCCCGCGCCGAACCCGCCGGTCACCGGACCGGAACCGGCCACCGACATCGGCAGATCGGGGGCGACCTCACCGCAGGCGGCCAGCAGATCCTCGACGGCCGTATCCACCCCGCCGGCCACCACAATCGACGCCCCGAGCTCGGGCATGCTCGTCACATCGAAGCCGGTCGCCTGCCACACCTGGTGGTAGATCTCATCAGTACCGGTCCCACCTGAACCGACACCACCCGTACCGACACCATCCGGGCTGATCTGCGCCGCGGTCACGTTCACCGCACCACCTCCGGCACGCGCAGCAACTGCTCGATCCCCTCGCGCGCGACCCCTGCGACGGCCAGACCCTCCAGGCGGTCGCGGACCGCGCTCTCCCGACGTGCCCGGACCTCGCCGACACACGCGGCGACCATCGGGACGAGCGCCTCCATGCCGCTGAGCCGGTGCAACGTCGCGTTGAGACCGGCGGCGTCGGCCACCGCGCCGGCACCCATCAGGTCCAGAGCGGTCTCGATACCGAACCGGTCCAGGCGCCGCAGCAAGCCGCGTCGCAGCGTGCGTTCGCGTCCGCCGGGATCGCCGACGAGGAAGTGCCCGGCCATCGACGGCATCTGCTCGTCGCGGGCGACGAGGTCGGCGAGAAAGGTCCACTCCGCCTCGGTGACATCAGCACAGGCGAGAAGCGCCGAGACCGCCGTGACCGGTCGGCCCAGCACCCGGGCGGCATCGGCCGCTGCGTGCGCGGCGTCGCGCGGATCGGGATGGGTGTCGGCCTTGCCGAGGACGACGATCGTGCGATCGACGGGCAACGAGGCAAGGATCTCGTGGTCGGCGCGGCGTACCGCGGCCACGATCACGTGCACCCGGAGATCGGCGCCGTCGATCGCGTCGGGGTCCTCGCCCGGTCCGAGCGCGCCGACCCGCAAGCGTTCGCGCACCGCCCGCGTCATGGTGTCGCGCCCGGTGCCCGGACGGCCGGTGACCGCGATCGTCAGGGCACGCCGGTGATGGCTCGCCGACGCCGACACCTCGGCGCGCACCGCGGCGGGCAGGACGTCACACACCGCCGACGGAGCGCCGTCGAGCACACGCGCCAGCTCACCACGTCGGTCGGTCATTCACCTCTCCCCCACATCTCCCCTGGTCTGGCAGCCTAACCCGGACAAGCCCGACCTGCGTCACAGAAATACACAGGCCCAGGGTGTCGAGGATGACCTCGTCACGGCGATAGGACACGATGGACCGGTGAACACTGACCGACCGGTGCCCCCTGCCGCCGACGCCACCGCGCGTGAGCAGGGCGATTCCGTCCGGAACCAGCCCGCCGGTGAGTACGCCGATCGGTCCCGGCTGTACCCGCGGGTGACGAGCTTCCGGTTCCGCCGCGGCACCCTGACGCCCAACCAGCAGCGCAATTGGGAGACCCTGTGGCCCCGCCTCGGCCGAGATCTGGCGACCGGAGCCGATCAGACGCCGGAGCCGCCGATGGACATGACCGCCGCGTTCGGCCGGGACGCGCCGCGGATCCTCGAGGTCGGCAGCGGCACCGGGATCTCGACCGCGGCGATGGCGCAGGCCGAACCCGACGTCGACGTCGTCGCCGTCGAGGTCTACAAACCGGGACTCGCCCAGCTACTCGGCCTGATCGACCGGGGCGGTCTCACCAACGTCCGGATGATCCGCGGTGACGCACTGGTGGTGCTGCGGGAACTGATCCGGCCGCGCAGTCTCACCGGTATCCGGGTCTTCTTTCCCGACCCGTGGCCCAAGTCCCGCCACCACAAACGCCGCTTCATCCAGCGCGGCACCGTCGAATTGATGGCCGATCGGCTCGTCGACGGCGGCATTCTGCACATCGCCACCGACCACGCCGACTACGCCGAGTGGATCGCCGAGATCCTGGCCACCCAGGACCCGGCCGCGCCGCACGTCGTGCCGGCGACCCGCCCGACGCCCATCTCACTGAGCCGGCCGACGACGAAATTCGAGGGACGCGCCGAACGCGAGGGCCGCGACGTCAACGAGTTCGTCTACGTCAAGCCGCCGCAGGACCCACCCACCAGGGCCGAGGAGAATCGATGAACGACGCCGCACCGACCCCGCCCGGCGGTCGATTCGCCGACACGATCGCCGGCCAGAGCGGCGCCCCGCGCATGCTGCTGGTCTGGGACGCACCGAACATGGACATGGGGCTCGGCGCGATCCTCGGCGGCCGGCCGACCGCGGCACACCGCCCCCGCTTCGACGCCCTCGGACGGTGGATGCTGACCCGGACAGCCGATCTGTCCGGTCGGCGCGCGGTCGGCGACGTGGACCTCGACACAGCCGCCGACGGCTCGGCGGCCGGGCGTCCGGTGGAACCCGAGGCGACCGTGTTCACCAACATCGTGCCTGGTAGCGCCGATGTCGTGCGGCCGTGGGTGGAGGCCTTGCGCAACGTCGGGTACGCCGTGTTCGCCAAGCCCAAGGTGTCCGAGGACAGCGACGTCGACTCCGACATGCTCGACCACATCGAGTTGCGCAGGCACACTGTGGGGTTAGCCGGACTGATCGTGGCGTCTGCCGACGGGCAGGCGTTCCGGGAACCACTGTTGGAGATCGTCGCCGACGGTGTCCCGGTCACCGTGATCGGTTTCCGCGAACACGCCAGCTGGGCGTTGACGACCGACGAACTCGAGTTCGTCGATCTCGAAGACATCCCCGGCGTGTTCCGCGAACCGCTACCGCGTATCGGCCTGGACTCGCTGCCCGACGAGGGTGCGTGGCTGGCGCCGTTCCGGCCGCTGTCGGCGCTTCTCCGGTGAGCCGGCCGGCATAACCGCAGGAACGAGGCGTCGGGGGCCTCACGGGCAGTACCTCAGGGAGAGCTCAGGAGGCGCTGCGACAATTCTTCCCCGGACTTTCAGAAAGGACTCGGCGTGTTCGGAGCCATCGGCACATTCGTCTATCGGATGCGCTTCGCCGTCATCGCCGTCCTGGTGGTGTTGATGGGCGGACTGGGGCTCTACGGCCTCGGACTCAGCAAACATCTCAGCCAGAGCGGCTGGTTCGATCCGACGTCGCAGTCGTCGAAGGGTTCGGTCGTCGCCGACACCGCCCTCGGCCGCGATCACCGCTCCGACGTCATCCTGCTGATCACCGCCCCGCCCGGCACCAAGGTGACCGACCCGCAGATCAGCACGAAGGTCGAGAAGTTCGTCGACGACATGCTGACCAAGTACCCGACGATCGTGCAGCGCGCCTACAACGGCGACACCTCCACACCGCAGGGCGAGCAGTCGGCGCTACGCAACAATCAGCAGGTCATCGACCCGTTCTTCACGCCGACCGACGCCGCGGGCAAGGCTGCGCAGGACATCGTCAGATCCCGCACGATCACCCCTGATCAGCAGCGGGCGTTCATCAGCATCGGTGTCGCCGGCAACGACGACACCACGGTGCTCAACAACTTCAAGACGATCGAGCCGTTCTTCGACAACATCGCGCAGCGCTACGACCTACCGGCCGGCACCACGTTCCAACTCGCCGGCCTGCAGCCGGTCGCGGGCGCGATGGCGCGCGGCATGGACGCCGACATCCACCGCGCCGAGATCATCGCCCTGCCGCTGGTCGCGTTGATGCTGTTCTTCATCTTCGGCGGTGTCATCGCCGCCTGTCTGCCGGTCTTCATCGGCGGTCTGACGATCGCCGGCTCGCTGGGCATCATGAATGCGATCGCCCAGATCACCGAGCTGAACATCTTCGCCCAATCGGTGGTCACCCTGATCGGTCTGGGTATCGCCATCGACTACGGCCTGTTCATCGTCAGCCGGTTCCGAGAAGAACTCGCCGAGGGGTATTCGACGAAGGCCGCGGTACGAAGAACCGTGATGACCGCCGGACAGACGGTGGTGTTCTCGGCGACGATCATCGTCGCGGCGATCGCGTGTCTGCTGATCATGCCGCAGGGCTTCCTCAAGTCGGTGGCCTACGGCGCGATCGCATCGGTGTCACTGGCGGCGATCCTCTCGATCACCGTGCTGCCCGCGCTCCTGGCCATCCTCGGGCCGCGCGTCGACGCGTTCTCGCTGCGCTGGATGCTCTCCTACACCCTGTTCCCGATCGTCCGGAAGTTCTCCCCGTCCGGCGCCGATCGGCTCGACCACCGCGTCGCCGACCTCACCGGCCGCACCAAGTCGCGCGAAGAGATCGAGAACGGATTCTGGGGTCGGCTCTCGGGCTGGGTGATGAAGCATCCGGTGGCCACCGCGGTGCCCACCGTGCTGTTGCTGCTGGTGCTGACGATCCCGTTCGGCGGCATCAAGTTCGGTGGTATCAGCGAGCAGTATCTGCCGCCGGACAATCCGAGCCGGGTCGCACAGGAAGCCTTCGACAAGTACTTCCCGACCGAACGCACCGAGGACATCAAGCTCGTCATCATGTACGACGAGAACAACTCGTCGGCGGGTAATGCGATTTCGCAGATCGCCGACGAGGCGAACAAGATCCCCGGCTTCACCAAGAAATTCAGCTCCTCCGCCGATGACGGCGCCCTGACCGGCAGCTACGGCTCGTCGGGGCTGCAGGTGCTGCAGATGTCGGCGGGTCTGGTGAATCGCGACACCGCGGGTGAGGCCATCAAGGACCTGCGCAAGATCGATGTGCCCAGCGGTATGCGCATGTGGGTGGCCGGCACACCGGCGCTCACCCAGGACTCCATTGATGCTCTGCTGCAACGGCTTCCGTTGATGGCACTGATGCTCGTGCTGATCACCGGACTGTTGATGTTCTTGGCGTTCGGGTCGGTGGTGTTGCCGATCAAGGCGGCGTTGATGTCGGTGTTGGGTCTCGGCGCCACGCTGGGCATCCTGACGTGGATCTTCGTCGACGGCCATGGCGCAGGCATCGCCAACTTCACACCCGGCCCGCTGTTTGCCGCGGTGCTGGTTCTGATCATCGCCATCGTGTTCGGTCTGTCGACGGACTACGAGATATTCCTGTTGTCCCGCATGGTCGAAGCGAGACAACGCGGGGCGTCGACGACGGAGGCGATCCGCGTCGGCACCGCGCTGACCGGTCGCATCATCACCGCGGCCGCCGCCATTCTCGTGGTGGTCACCGGCGCGTTCGGCCTGTCCGAGATCGTGATGATGAAGTACATCGCGTACGGCATGATCGCCGCACTCATCTTGGACGCCACCGTCATTCGCATGCTGTTGGTGCCGTCGGTGATGAAGCTGCTCGGCGACGACTGCTGGTGGGCACCGCGGTGGATGCGCACGCTGCAGCGAAAGATCGGTCTGGGCGAGATCATTCTCGACGAGGAGCCCGACGACAAGCGTCCCGACGCCGTCGCGCCGCGCGCGATCAGCGCGGGCACCCTGGTCTCGGAGGTTCCGACGTCGGTGATGGCCGCAGCACCGTCGGCCGCGGGTACGCGACGCCGCGCCGGTCGGGCCACCCCGCAAACGGTGGAACCGGGCGGACCCCGCAGGCCCTCAGCACCCGCATCGGCCGCATCCCCATTGACGTCGAATCACGCCCGGCCGCAACGGGTTTCCACCCAGAAGGTTCCGGCGCACAAAGTTCCCACACCGCCGGCCACCGCTCGACGCGGTCCGTCCGCACCTCCGTCGGGTGACATGCCGGCGCCGCGCGTGACGACCGGCCCCCGCCCGAAGATACCTCGGCCGGTGGCCTCCGCACCCGCCGACGCACCGCCGGTCCCGCCGCGGCGTTACTCGCCGAACACACAGGACCGCCCCGATACCGGCGGGTGGAGCCTCGGCGAGGGCGGCATCCGACTCAGTGCTCCCGGCCCGGTCGCAGGAGCAACGGAATCGCCCGGCGCGCCGAACACTTCGGGCGCTTCGGGCGCAGCACGGCCGCAACCACCGGGTACGCCGCAACCACCGAACGCGCCGCGCCCCCGAACGGCACCGCCGGCGTCGGGCCGGCCCCAGCGGGGCACTCAATCGCAGCCGGGCACTCAATCCCAGCCGGGTCACCGTGCACGTCCCGACGTGACCCGCCGTCCGCCGACACCGCCGTCAGCACCACCGCCCTCGGGACCTCCACCCGGCAGCGCGAGCGGGCCACAACCGGGACCGGGATCACCGCTGTCGCGTCGGCCCGAGCTCGACCAGACCGGCCAGCGTCCGCTGGCCGCATCGTTGAGCCCGGAGGAACGCTCTCGACGCGGTCGCCCGGCCCCCACCGAGGCACGTCCCGACCGTCCCTCCCCCATGGATCGTGGTCTGTCGCAGGGATCGTCGCGGCTGGTGCCGCCACGCGCCGTCAGTGATCCGACCACCGCGGACCCGACCACCACGGACCCGACCACCACGGCCGACGTCCCCGATCCGGCCGCACCAGGTCGTGCCGGACCCGATCGCGCGGGTGCGGCGTCCGCCGACGACCCGCGAGCCGCCTCGCCGGGCCGTGACCGGACGACATCGGATCGTCATGCCCGCGACACCGAGGACGACGATCGGATCAGCGTGCACGAGTTGCTGCGTCGCAGCCGCAGCAACCAGACGGGCGACTGAGACCTCAGGGCTTGCGGCCGGAATCCTCCGGGCCCGCTTCCGTGCGATCGGAGTTCTCCCGGTCGGGCTCCTGCCCGTTGCGGTCGGCGTCCGCATCGTCGTCGCCGATCTCCTCGGCGAGTTGTTCGGCGTCGACGATCGCCTGATCGAGATGTAATCGATCCCAGATCGGCGGATCGGGTGCCGCCTCGAACCCCTTGTCGCCCTTGATCACCTCGGTCAGCGGGGTGCCGCGCAGATAGCGGATCGCGGTGTTGGCGAAGGCGATCACGGGCACGGCGAGCAGACCGCCGACGATTCCGGAGGCGACAATGCCCGCGCCGATCCCGAGGACCACGGCAACCGGATGTAATCGCACCGAACGACCCATCAGGAACGGTTGCAGCACATGCCCTTCGAGTTGCATGACGCCGACGAGGATCGCCAGCACGATGACCGCGGTCAACCAACCCTGGGTGACCAGCGCGATGATCACCGCGAGGGTCCCGCTGATCAGCGCACCGACGATCGGGATGAAGGAGAACAGAAAGATCACCGTGGCCAGCGGAAGCGCCAGCGGCACACGGAGAATCGCCAGGCCGATCCCGATGCAGACGGCGTCGACGAGCGCGACCACAACGGTCGCACGCACATACGCCACCAACGTTCCGAAACCGGCGACCCCGGCCGCGACGACCTTCTCCCGGGAGCCGCGCGGGATCAGATGCGCACAGAACTCCCAGATCTGACCGCCCCCGTAGAGGAAGAAGATCATCAGGAAGATCATCAACAGCAGGCCGGTGACCAGCTCGGTAGCGGTGGTCGCGGTGGCGAGTGCGCCGCTGGCGAGCTTTGCCTGATTGTGCTGCATCAGGTCGATGATGTTGTTGCCGAGATGATTGACCTGCGAGGGGTCGATACCCAATGGCCCGTTGGTCAACCACTTTCGCGTCTGGTCGACCGTCGCGACCACCTCATTGGTCAACTGCGGGAACCCACTGACGAAGGCCCGCCCGACAAAGGTCAGCACACCCGCGACCACGCCGAGCGCAGTGAGCATCACGATGACGACCGCCAGCGACCGCGGAACCCGACGGCGATTGAGGAAATCGACGGCGGGCACCAAGAACGCCGACAGCAGAATCGCCAATGCCAGTGGCACCGTGACCTCGTCGAACTTCTTGAACAACCGACCCACGACGTAGATCGCCGCCAGGATCAGCAGAAGTCGCCAACTCCACTCGGCCGCCTTGCGGACCATCGGATGTACCGACGACCGGTCGAGGTCGGCCAGACCCCGACCTGGCTGGGACACACCTGGCTGGGACCCGTCGTCACCGTCGCCGGACGCGGAGCCCGCCGGGGAACCATCGTTCACAATTGTCAGCGTAGCGGTCGTTAGGGTGATGGCTATGTCATCGGAGCATCCGTCGGTCGGCGCGCATCCGGCATTGCGTCGCCGATTCTGGTGGCTCCGATGGGTATTGCTCGCGTTGGTGATCGCGATTCTCGCGGTCGAGGTGGTGCTGATCTGGCCCAAACTCGAGCAGGTCTGGCACCGAACCGGCGATCTGGACTGGGTGTGGCTGGTGGCGTGCGTCGTCGCGGCCGTGCTCTCGATGGACAGCTTCGCCCAGGTCCAGCGGGCGCTGCTGCGCTCGGCCGGGGTACGGGTCCGGCAGCTGCAATCGTTGGCGGTGGTGCTGGCGGCCAACTCGTTGTCGCAGACGATGCCCGGCGGTCAGGTGCTGGCGCCTGCGTTCACCTATCGGGAAACCCGCAAGTGGGGTGCCACGCCGGTCGTCGCGTCCTGGCAGGTGGTGATGTCGGGATTGCTGGCGGGCGTGGGTCTGGCCGTCCTCGGTTTCGGCGGCGCGGTGCTCGCCGGCGCCAAGACCAACCCGTTCTCGCTGATGTTCTCGATCGTCGGCTTCGTCGCCGTCGCGCTCGTCCTGCAGTACCTGGCCACCCACCCCGAGTCGCTGCAGTCCACCGGCGAACGGGTTCTGGGCTGGTACAACCATCTGCGCAACAAGCCCGAGGACTCGGGCCTGGAGCGATTCAACGAGGTCCTCGAACAGCTCCGCGCGGTGCAGTTGACCCGCCGCGACACCACCATCGCGTTCGGCTGGAGCATGTTCAACTGGGTCACCGACATCGCCTGTCTGATGTTCGCGTGCTGGGCGGTCGGCGTGCACCCGTCGATCTCGGGGGTGATGGTCGCCTACGCCGCCGGCAAGGCGGTGGGCACCGCGGTGCCGCTGCTGCCCGGTGGGATCGGTGTCGTCGATGCGGTCCTGGTGCCGGCGTTGACCACCGCGGGCATGCCGGCCGCGGACGCGCTGACCGCCGTGCTGGTCTATCGGATCGTCAGCTACGTGCTGATCGCGGCCGTCGGATGGGTCGTCATCCTGGCGAAGTTCCGGACGGGTATCCGCGACAAGGGAGAACTCGAGGCCACCTACGACCGCGAACGCGAGATGGTGATCGACGAGCTCGAGGAGCACGACGAGCCCGGCACATCCGACCAAACACCGCGCGCCGAGGGCCGCCCGGATCCTCCGAATGACGGAGCGAGTTCGGCCTGACGAGGATTTCGGGCTACCGTGGATGACCATGTCGAGTCCTGACATGGCCACCAGGGGGGCCAGGTCCCAGTCACAGGCGTCTGCACACGTGCAGTTGCCGGTCACCGCACTCGTCGACATCGTCGCCGTATCCGTGTTCGTGCTGATCGGACGGGCCTCACACCACAACGGTTTCAACCCGCTCGGTGTGGCTCAGACGCTGTGGCCGTTCCTCGCCGGGACAGCGGTCGGCTGGTCGATCGTCTACGTCTACTCCCACGTCCGTTCCAGCGATTGGTTCGGTCGCGACTTCCGCCCGGAGCGCCTGGCACCGGCCGGGTTGGCCATCTGGTTCTGCACCGTCACCGTCGGCATGATCCTGCGGTATCTGCTCCACGAGGGCACCGAGGTGAGCTTCATCATCGTCGCGACACTGTTCCTCGGCCTGGTGCTCCTGGGCTGGCGGGCGCTGGCAGCTCTGATCCTGCGACGCACGGCGACTGCCGAACCGCCCCGACCGGCCGACGCCGCGCAGTAGCCGGCCACGATCGGGCCTCGGTCCACACCGGGTCGCGGTTGATGACTCAGTTGATCCGGAAGTACTTCTGCGCCACCTGCAGTGCTGCTGTCCCCGACTTCGGCCCCTCGGTGTAGATGACGATGACCTTGCCGCCCTGGACGCCGACGAACCACCCGGGACCCTCGGGCCCGTTGGTGCCGACAAGCGCACGCAATCCGGGAGCGCTGGTGAGGTCACTGGCGTCGCCGGACTTGGCGGTGCTCGTCATCGCGGCCCAGATCGGAGTGGTCAGTCCGGCATCGAGATTCCCCAGCGACCCGCCCGCAACCTTGGTCGGCACACCGTTGATGACGTAGGGCGCCACCGAGTTCATCGTGCCCGACGCACTGCGCGCCATCGCCACCCCGAGCGCGGCCATGTTGGTCATCGACATCCGCGATGCCGCCGACTGCAGGTCGATCGTCGCGACGCCCGACCCCTGGGTCGGTGCGCTGGCGCCGGGGATGGTGAACTGCACGCCCAGGCCGAGCCGATCGAGCACCTGATCGGTGGTCTCCTGGTTTGCGCGGGCCGACTTGTCGACGGCGGCGAGCACCGGGTCGAGGGTGGTGCCGACGGGGTAGGCGGCGTCGAGGTTGTTGCCCCGGTCGGCCGCGTAATCATTCTGTGCCACACCGAGAATCGCCCCGGTCTTCGCGTCGAGCGCCATGATCGTCGCCGGCTGGCCGACCTCGACGGCGGCGTCACCGAGACTGAGCTGTACGCCCTGATCGACCGAGGTGGACACGGCAGGCCCAGTCGGGCCCTGCTCTCCGTCGAGCCGCTGCGGGGCCAATCCCGGCCCGACCATCTGCACCTGCCAGCCGGCGGTGGCGTCGCGAATGGCCTGCCAGTAATTGGTCAGACCCGCCTCCAACGGTGAGGACAGGCGCCGATCGGCCATGACGAGCATGCCGGCCTTGCGCACCGAGACCCCGGGCACCGACGCCGGGTCACGACTGAGAACAGCCATGTCGGAGTTGCGCAGGGTGACCGCGGTGATGGCCTGACCCGGCGTCTGGGCCAGCCTCTGATTGATCACCGAGGTGGTGATCAGGGGGGCGATCGGGGCGAGCGCGTTGGCCAATGCCGCCGCAGAGGCGTTGACGTTGCGGGTCTGGGTGGGGTCGAGGACGATCTCGTTGACCGGCTGCAGATACATGAACGTCTTGCCGGAGCGGCTGGTGACCGTCGGCGCCGGTGTGGCATCGGTGCGGATCTCCCGCAGGTTGCCGCCCGCGGGCAGCCCCGGATAGATCACGCCCGGGTCCCAGGTGACCTTCCACCCGGTCGACAGGTGCCGCGCACCGCCGGAGGTGGTCGAGGTGAAGCTGTGGTCGGCGTCGAACTTCCACGTCGTCTGCAGGGAGAACGACGCGGTGCCGTCGCTGTATTCGACCGGCTTGCGGACCTCGACGTCGACCTCACGGGCGTTCATCGCCTGGAAGGTCTGGGTGAAGGACTCACCGGCCTGGCCGGGTGCGGTGGTCAGCGACGCCGTCGCCGCCGCGTCCTGGCGTCCCCACGCGGCGGCGAAGGCATTGATCGCCGACTTGGCACCGGTGTCGGGGGTCGGTGCGACCAACTCCTTGATGCCGAATGCGGCCGCACAGATCAGCACGACGCACGCGGCCAGCACCGCCCACTTCACACGAGAACCCATAGTCACAATTTTCACTCTAGTCACACGCGATTTCGATCCCGTGGGCTTGCAGTCGGGATTCGGACCGGTCACGATCGTGTCTCGTGCCGCGGTTTTCTCGCGGGCGACCGTCTTCGTCAGTGACACGACGCCCTTGTCGGACGCGCCGCCCGTCCCGCTGTCGCGTGCGGTGGGTGCCGCGATTGTCGACGTGGGCGACCTGGGCTGGGTGTCGGCGCGCGAGTGCTTGGCAGTATGCATGGGGTCTAGACGCACGGGGTCTGGACGCACGGCGTCGGGGCGCGACGCCGCAGCGGACCGAGTACCGGATCGCGGGGGCATGTCACCAGCGCGGGGGCGCGGGGTCGGCGGCGGCGCTTGCCGCCGGGATGGCCCGACCGCCCGCTCCGCGGCCGGAGCTCCGGGTACCGCACGCCTGTTGACAGCGGGTGAGCGGCCGGGGGCGCGGACCGGCGTTCTGTCGTCGAAGCGGCGATCGCGGGGCCCGCGAGGTGCGGGCCGCACCTCGGCTTCGTCGTCCGCGGCGCGATGACGACCCGACGGCGACCGTGGCGAGGGCTGCGGAGTGCGGGCAGCGCGGGACGGGCCCGAATCCGTGCTGCTCTCGGATGCCCATAATGGGGTATGGGCTACACGGTCATTCGGGCCGGAGACAGGAGCCTGACGGCGACCGCCTGGCTCACCTCCTACCATTGCTTCTCCTTCGGGGATCACTATGATCCAGCCAACACCCATCATGGTGCCCTAATTGCATCTAATGAAGAATTTTTACCGCCCGATTGTGGTTTCGGATCACATCATCATCAAGAATCCGAGATCGTCACATGGGTGAGCTCGGGCTCGCTGGTCCACCGTGACTCCGCGGGCCATGCGGGCGTGGTGGTCCCCGGCCTGGCCCAACGCATGAGCGCCGGACGCGGTATCGACCACTCCGAGCGCAACGATCCCTGGCCCGATCTGCCGGGGTCGGGTACCTCGACCACGCACTACGTGCAGATGTGGGTCATGCCCGACAGTCACGGTCTGTCCCCCTCCTATGCCCAGCGCGACATCTCCGCGGAGCTGTCCACCGGCGCCCTGGTGACGGTGGCCTCCGGCGATCCCACCCACGAGGCGGCCATTTCGATCGCGAACGCCGGCGCGACACTGTATGCCGCCCGACCCGCGGCGGGCTCGACGATCCAGCTCCCCGGGGCACGGTTCACCCATCTGTTCGTCGTCACCGGGTCGGTGGATTTCTCGGTGGTCGCCGACGCCCCGCAGGCAACCATCGAGCTCGGCGCCGGGGACTCCGCACGTGGAATCGACGTCGGCGACGCGGTGCTGACGGCCGGCGAGAACGCCGAGATCCTGTACTGGGCGATGAACTCGGCACTCGGAGAGTTCTGAGCCGGATCAGGGCCCGGGGTGGCGACGGCGGCGATCCTGGCACTTGCTGAACCGCTCGCGACGAGGTGGTGTTCGGACCATTTCGCAGCGGTGATGTGATCGGATCGTCGCGTATCCACAGGGCGCCTGATTGCCGCTGCAGGATGTCGCCTGCGGCTGCCATGATTGACCGCATGCCCCCGCCGCCTCAGTCGTCGAACACGGTGATGACCCTTCAGGACCGTCCGGTCTACGGATTCGGCCAGGTCGATCACATCCTCGGCCTCAAACCCGGGACAGCGGGGCGATGGATCGATGGGTATCGGCGCGGCGGAAAAACGTATCCGCCGATCATTCGACCACGGCGGTCCGGTGACGAGATCGTGACGTGGGGAGAGTTCATCGAAGCTCGGCTCCTTGCCGAGTATCGAGGCGAGGGTGCACTGGTCGCCAGAATGCGGCCGGCGATTGAGAAGCTGCGCGAGCGATTGAATACGCGATACCCGTTGGCATCGGCCAAACTGTGGCTGGCCGTGGAGAATCGTGAGCTGGTCTGGCAGGTTCAGGAGCAGGTTGGGTTGGACAAGCGACTGTTCTTGGTCGTGATACGCAACGACCAGGAAATGCTCCACTGGTCGCGGGAGGCTCAGGACTTCGCCGATTCGCTCCACTGGAGTGAGGAGGACACCGACGCCGCGTACCCCGATAGACAGATCGTCAGTCTGAATCCGGACCCCAGCATCCGGGAGGTCGTCGTCGACCCCATGCAACGATTCGGGGAACCGACAACCCGGGGAGTCCCGACCGACATCATCCGCGAACTCTACGCGGCGGGCGATCCCATCGATATGATCGCCGATCTATACGAGCTGTCTCCCCACCAGGTCGAAGCCGCAGTGCGATACGAGCTGAAGTCTGCTGACGCGTACTCAGCGCGAGCGAGCTGACGAGTGCGGCGAGCGCGGGATCGAACGTATGGTCGCGGTGGAGCACCTGGTCCGATTCTATGTCGACGAAAGTGCGCTGGGACTCGGACGCGCGCTGGCAGCTGCCCGTAAGGACACGATCCACGTCGGCCACCCACTGATCCCGGAGTGTCCACCCGGGGTATTGGACCCCGACTGGATACCGGCGGTGGCTTCGCGCAACCTCATAGTCATTGCCCGGGACAAGAAGCTCCGTACAAAACCCGTTGAGGTACAAGCACTCTGGAATAGTGGGCTGCGGGTCTTCAACATCGGCGGCAAGCGAGACATGTCGACGTGGGACTGGCTGAGCCGAGTCGTCAGGTACTGGCCGAGGATGGAAGAGATCGTCCACGATCGTCCCGTCGGACCGTGGATCTACATGCTCAACGAGGGCAACATAGTCGAGTACGTACCAGGTGCGGCTCGGCGATCGAGCCCCAACGGAACTCGATGATCAGCCGCCGACAGGAGCCTGCGAGACCAACCGCGTCGGCGCTGCCTCAGTAATACCGCCCGACCAGCTGCGCGCGTACCCGGCTGTTGTGTTCGTTCGCCGCGGTGCACGCCCAGACCATGCAGCCGATCCACGCCAGAAACAGCGGAATCCCCACCGTGAAGATCGACAGCAGCGCGGCCAGGACGTACACGCCCAGCATGACCAGCCCGCCGGTGACCGTGGAGTAAAACATGCCGAGCGGGCCGAAGAAGAAGGTCAAGACCAGCGCCACACCGACACTCTTTTCACTGCCGACCACAACGACCGGCGGGTACTGGCCGACGGGCACCGGAACCGGCACGTACCCATACGGGGCCGGCGACGGGTACACCGGACCGGCCACCGGCGGCGGTGCCGGAGCGGGCGGGGCCGCCGGAAACCACTCGCCTGCAGACGGCAATTGTCCCGAGGACTGGTGCCCCGACGGGAACTGGCCGGAGGGCGGACGCGAATCAGGCATCTCGGGATACATGGCGTGCAACTTACCCAGCACCACCGACAGCCGCCGGCCAAACGCAAGACCCGACTCGATCTCATCCGAAGCCCCTACCCGGCCATGCCGGCTGACGGATCGCGACGGCGGTGACAGGATGGAACGCGTGACTGTGTCGAATACTTCTCTCCCCGCTTCCGGACTGGACCTCGACTGGGTCGACGACGCCGTGCGCGTCCAGGACGACCTGTTCACCCACGTCAACGGCAAGTGGTTGGAGTCCCACACCATCCCCGAGGACCGATCGGTCGACGGTGCCTTCCACGTGCTGCGCGATCGCGCCGAGGAGAACGTCCGCGACATCATCGTCGAAGCCGCCGAATCGAATCCCGAGAGCGGCACCGACGCCGCCAAGATCGGCGATCTCTACGGCTCCTTCATGGACACCGAGCACATCGAAGCGCTCGGCATCGGCCCGATCTCCGGCGAGCTCGAGGCCATCGCCGCGATCTCCGACGTGAGCGAACTCTCCGCGCGCATGGGTCGCCTGCAGCGGCACGGCGTCGGCGGGCTCTTCGCGTTCTACGTCGACACCGACGCCCGCCAGTCCGATCGCTACCTCGTGCACGTCGTGCAGTCGGGACTCGGCCTGCCCGACGAGTCCTACTACCGCGAGGACAAGCACGCCGCGACGCTGGACGCCTATCGGGCGCATGTGGCGAAGATGTTCACGCTCGCCGGCTTTGACGATGCCGACGACCGGGCGGCCACGGTACTGCGTCTGGAGACCGCGATCGCCGGCCACCACTGGGATGTGGTCCGCCGTCGCGACGCGGAGCTCACTTACAACCTGATGAGTCTCGGCGAGTTCGGTTCCGCGGCATCGGGTTTCGATCTGCACTCGTGGTTCGGCGGTTTGGGCACGGTCGGCGACACCACCTTCGCCGAGGTGGTCGTGGGGCAGCCGTCGTTCGTCACCGACGTCTCGGCGCTCGTCGCCCAGGCCCCCGTGTCGGACTGGACGACCTGGTTGTCGTGGCGGTTGCTGCGCACAGCGGCACCGTATCTGTCCTCGGTGTTCGTCGAGGAGAACTTCGATTTCTACGGTCGCACCCTGACCGGCGCGGAGACCAATCGGGACCGCTGGAAGCGGGGCGTGGGCTTCGTCGAGAACGCGATGGGCTTCGCCGTCGGACGACTGTATGTGGCCAAGCATTTCCCGCCCGAGGCCAAGGCGCGGATGGATGAATTGATCGGCAATCTCGTCGAGGCCTACCGTCGGAACATCTCCGAGTTGGAGTGGATGACCCCGGCCACCCGGGAGAAGGCGCTGACCAAGCTCGACAAGTTCACCCCGAAGATCGGCTACCCGGCGCGCTGGCGCGACTACGGCGCATTGACCGTCGACCGTGGCGATCTCATCGGAAATGTTGCGCGCGCTGCATCTTTCGAGCAGGATCGGGAGTTCGCGAAGATCGGCGCACCGGTCGACCGCGACGAGTGGTTCATGACACCGCAGACGGTCAACGCCTACTACAACCCGGGGATGAACGAGATCGTCTTCCCCGCGGCCATCTTGCAGCCACCGTTCTTCGATCCCGATGCCGACGACGCCGCCAACTACGGCGGCATCGGCGCGGTGATCGGCCACGAGATCGGCCACGGGTTCGACGATCAGGGCGCCAAGTACGACGGCGACGGCAACCTCGTGAACTGGTGGAGCGACGCCGACCGCGCCGAATTCTCCACTCGCACCCGCACACTCATCGATCAATACAACGAGTTCACACCCGAGGGTCTCGACGAGAAGTACAAGGTGAACGGCGAGTTCACCATCGGCGAGAACATCGGCGACCTCGGCGGGTTGTCGATCGCACTCGTGGCCTACGATCTCGCGACCTCGGGGACCGACGTGCCCGAGATCGACGGCCTCACCGGAACCCAGCGGGTGTTCTACAGCTGGGCGCAGATCTGGCGCACCAAAACCCGGGAGGCCGAGGCCATCCGCCGACTGTCGATCGATCCGCACTCGCCGCCGGAGTTCCGCTGCAACGGGGTCGTCCGGAATATCGACGCGTTCTACGAGGCGTTCGGCGTCACCGAGGGCGATGCTCTGTTCCTCCCGGACGCCGACCGTGTCCGGATCTGGTGAACCGCATCGCCGTCGGCTGATCGGCGGCCACGAGGTCACCCGCCTCGAGATGGCCGCCGGCGTGGTACGGCCGATCGCGGCGGGCGTGATCTTGCTGTTCGGTTACTTCCTGTTGCCGATCAACGCCGCGAGCAACTCCAAGGCCCTGGGGTTCCTGGTCGGTGTTGCATTGCTGATCGCGTTCTGCGGCTACGAGATCCACCACTTCCTGCGGTCACCGTACCCGGTGGTCACCGCCCTCGAGATGTTGGTGGCGCTGGCCACGTTCTACGTGATCGCCTTCGCGACAATGTATTTCATCTTCTCCGACTATGATTACGGTAGTTTCACCGAGAAACTCACCCGGATCGACGCGCTGTACTTCAGTCTGACGGTGTTCACGACCACCGGCTTCGGCGACATCGCTGCCGTCGCTCAGGAAACCCGTGTCGCGGTGTCGATCCAGATGGTCAGCACCTTTGCCCTGCTCGGCCTCGGAATCCGGTTCCTGAGCCTGCTGGTCAGTGCACGACGCACACCGACCGGCCACAACGGGCCGGTCGGTTAGCGCGGTGTCGAACTTCGGTGTCGAACCCCGGGCAGGTCAGTAGTCGTCGTCGCCGTAGACGATCATGCCGCGAATGTTCTTGCCCGACAGCATGTCGTCGTAGGCCTCGTTGATCTGATCCTGCCGGTAGGTGGTGGTGATCAGATCCGAGAGGTTCAGCCGCCCGGCCCGATACTCGCGCAACAGGTTCGGGATCTGGGTACGCGGTCCGGTACCGCCGAAGATCGCACCCTGGACCCGCTTCTGCAGCAGGGTCAGCTCGAACAGGTTGAGCTTGACGTCCATCGAGGCGAAGTTACCCATGCCGGTGACGACCACCTGGCCGCCCTTGCCGGTCAGGCTCAACGCCGGCGCGATGATGTCACCGAAGATCTCGCCGACGGTGATCACCGTGGTGTTGGCCATCTTGCCCCAGGTGATCTCGCCCAGAACCGGAGCGGCCTCCTCGATCGAGGCGAAGGTGTGTGTCGCTCCGAGCTTCTCGGCCATCTGCAGTTTGAACGGCACCGGGTCGATGGCGACCACGTAGCGCGCGCCGGCCGCGGCCGCACCCTGGATCGAGTTGATCCCGACGCCGCCGATGCCGATGACGACCACCGTGTCGCCGGTGTGGGTGTCGCCGATCTCGACAGCCGATCCCCATCCGGTGGCCACACCGCAACCGAGCAGCGCCGCCTCGCGCAGCGGGATGTCGTCCTCGATCTTGACCAGCGATGCCTCGTTGACGGTGATGTAGGGCGCGAAGGTGCCGAGCAGACACATCGGCGTCACTGGCGTGCCGTCGGCAGTGTGCAGGCGGTGGGTGTCATCCGAGATCGACAGTCCCGTCAGCAGCCGTGCACCCTCGTCGCAGATGTTCTGCAACCCGCGCGAGCACGGTTCGCAGGTGCCGCAGGCCGGGATGAATGCGGTGACGACGTGATCACCTTCGGCCAGCCGCGTCACACCCGGACCGACCTTGGTGACCACCCCAGCGCCCTCGTGTCCGCCGAGCACCGGCATCGGTGCCGGGCTGTCGCCAGTGCGCAGGTGGTGGTCGGAATGGCACAGCCCGGACGCGGCCAAGCGCACCTGGACCTCGCCGGCGACCGGGTCGCCGACCTCGATCTCCTCGATCTGCCACGGTTGTCCGGGTTCGCGCAGGATCGCGCCCTTGGTCTTCATGGTTCTGCCCCTTTCTCGGCACAGTCAGATGCCCCGGTCGCCATCGTCGTCCATCCATGCACGCCTCGGCATGGATTTCGTGAGATAGGTTCCGCCGCACAACATCTACACAACAACCGGCGTCGTCCCCACCGCGATCGGTACGCAAGTACCGACGCGGACGGTTCGCCGGGCACCAGGACCCCTCCGATCCCGCCGCGGCACCGAATGGCTTCCGGACTCGTGAAAGGATGACCGCATGGCCAGTTCGGAAATGCCCGACTCTCGACCTTCCCGGCGCTCGTTTCTGCGCTGGCTGATCCCGGCCCTGCTGATCCTGGTGTGGCTGATCATCGGCGGGGGGCTCGGGCCGTTCGCCGGGAAGCTCGCCTCGGTCTCGACCAACGACAACACCGCGTTCCTGCCGGCCTCGGCAGAGTCGACCCAGGTCAACGATCAACTGTCCCGGTTCCAGGACACCACCGAGATCCCGGCGATAGTGATCGCTGTCCGCGATTCGGGGATCACCGCCGCCGACCGCGCCTACCTCACCGAGCAGACCCAGCGTCTGCAGGGCAAAGAAGGCTTCGCATCGGCGTTCTCGCCGGTCATCGGCTCCAAGGACGGCAAGGCCGCCGAGGTCTTCATCCCGATCTCCACCAAGGGCGAGCCCGCCGACACCGTCAAGACGTTGCGGGACTCGCTGGCCAATCCACCCAACGGCCTCGAGGTCAAGGTCACCGGCCCGGCCGGGCAGGTCGCCGACCTCGGCGAGGCGTTCGCCGGCATCGACGGTCTGCTGCTGCTGGTGGCCGGTGCCGTCGTCGTGCTCATCCTCGTCGTCGTCTACCGCAGCCCGATCCTGCCGTTCGTCGTGCTCATCTCGGCGGTCTTCGCGCTCGGTCTGGCCTCGGGGGCGGTGTACTTCGCCGCCGATCAAGGCTGGCTCGAACTCAACGGGCAGAGCCAGGGCATCCTGTTCATCCTGGTCTTCGGCGCCGCCACCGACTACGCGCTGCTGCTGGTGTCGCGGTTCCGGGAGGAACTGATGCACACCGCCGACAAGTACACGGCGCTACGCCGGGCGTGGCGGGCCACCATCGAGCCGGTGTCGGCGTCGGCGGGCACGGTCATTCTCGGCGTGCTGTGCCTGCTGTTCTCCGACCTCAACTCCAACCGCAGCCTCGGACCGGTCGCCGCCCTCGGGATCGTCGCCTCGTTCCTGGCGTCGATGACCTTCTTGCCGGCCGCACTGGCCCTGCTCGGCGGAGCCGCGTTCTGGCCGTTGCGCCCGCACCTGGTCGAGACCGCAGAACCCGGGAACACCGACCCCGACTCCGACTCCGACAACACAAAGTCCGGCGCCACCAACGCCGACTTCGACGACGCCACCTCGAACACCCATCGCTTCTGGTACACGATCGCCCAGTGGGTCGCGACGCGCCCCCGTACCGTGTGGATCGCAACGTTGATCCTGCTGGTCATCGGTGCGTCGTTCGCCCCGATGTTCAAGGCCGACGGCATCGCCCAGACCGACTTCTTCCTCGGTGACGTCGATTCGGTTGCCGGCGCGCAACTGCAGGCACAGCATTTCGACGCCGGTGCCGGCACCCCGACGTGGATTCTCACCCGTGCCGATCGCGCCGACGAGGTCGTCGCCGCGACCCGTGGTGTCGACGGTGTCGCGCAGGTCAGTGTGCTCAGCAGCAACGGCGCGCCCGTAGTCCGCGACGGCGAGGTCGCGGTGGAGGCCACTCTGTCGGACAACGCCGAGTCCCTCGCCGCGCAGGACACCGTCGACCGCATCCGCACCGAGGTGCATGCGATCTCCGGGGCCGACGCGAGGGTCGGTGGTACGACGGCCGTCGACCTCGACACCCGCACCACCGCGATCCACGATCGCAATCTGATCATCCCGATCGTGCTCATCGTCGTGCTGGCGGTGCTGATCCTGTTGCTGCGCAGCATCCTCGCGCCGGTGTTGCTGCTGGCGACCACGGTGTTGTCGTTCGCGACCACGCTCGGTGTGGCGGCCCTGCTCTTCAACGGCCCCTTCGGTTTCCCCGGCGCCGACCCGGTGGTCCCGTTGTTCGCGTTCGTGTTCCTCGTCGCACTGGGTATCGACTACAACATCTTCTTGATGACCCGGGTGCGTGAGGAGTCGATCCGGCACGGTACCCGCGCGGGCATCATCCGCGGGTTGACCTCTACCGGTGGCGTCATCACTTCTGCCGGTGTGGTTCTCGCCGCCACCTTCGCGGCCCTCGCGGTGATCCCGCTGCTGTTCCTCGCGCAGGTCGCGTTCCTCGTGGCCTTCGGCGTCCTCGTCGACACACTGATCGTGCGGACCCTGCTCGTACCCGCCCTGTCCCTCGACATCGGCAGCCGCATCTGGTGGCCAAGCAGCTTGTTCCGCAAGAGATCCGAGCCCGATAAGGACTCCGACGATTCGATCATCACCGGCACATCGGCGACGGGGGGCAGCGTTTCCTGAGGGTTACGTGATTTCGGACCCGACCGGCGGGTAACCCGATAGCGTCGAATTCACCGCACTGGGAAAGCAGGTGACCCCCCGATGACTCTCGGCCAACAGACTCTCGCCGAACACTCCACCCCGACGCGGGCGGACTTCGCCTCGCTGCGTCGCGGTGGACTGAACTGGGACTCGTTTCCCTTGCGGCTGTTCGTGAAAGGCAATGGGCGGTTCTGGGATCCGTCCGCGATCGACTTCAGCCGCGATGCCGAGGACTGGCACGAGATCACCGACGAGCAACGACGCAGCACGACGTTTCTGGTCAGTCAGTTCATCGCGGGTGAAGAAGCCGTCACCCAGGACATCCAGCCGTTCATGAAGGCGATGGCTGCCGAGGGGCGCTTCGGCGACGAGATGTATCTGTCGCAGTTCTGCTTCGAGGAGGCCAAGCACACGCAGGTGTTCCGTCGCTGGATGGATGCGGTGGGGCTCGACGACGATCTGCAGTCCTTCGTCGCCGACAACCCGTACTACCGCCAGCTGTTCTACGAGGAGTTGCCGCAGAGCCTGCACGTCCTCGACCACGATCCGTCCCCGCTCAATCAGATCCGAGCCAGCGTCACCTACAACCACGTCATCGAGGGGTCGCTGGCGTTGACGGGTTATCACGCGTGGCAGACCGTGTGCACCCGGCACGGCATCTTCCCCGGCATGCAGCGGTTGATCCGGTTCATCGGCGACGACGAGCGGCGCCACATGGCGTGGGGGACGTTCACCTGCCGTCGTCATGTGGCCGCCGACGACTCGCTGTGGGAGGCGATCAACACCCGAATGGGCGAGCTGATGCCGTTGGCGCTGGGCATGATCACGTGGGTCAACGAGCAGTTCGACGAGCAGCCTTTCGGCTTGGACAACAACGAGTTCCTCGCTTACGCCGCCGACCGGGCGCAGCGACGGCTGCATGCGATCGAGTCGGCCCGCGGTCGCGACGTCGCCGAGATCGATCTCGACTACTCCCCTGCCGAACTCGAGGAGCGGTTCGGTGAGGAGGAGGCCGAAGCGCTCGGCACCTGACGGCCGACCCCGATGACAAACAACTAGAACACGTTCTAGTCTGTGGGGGTGGATGTCTCCTTTGACGCGACCCGACGCGAGCTGACGACCGACAAGGGCGTGCTGCGCTACCACGAGGCCGGCGCCGCCGATGCACCGCCGCTGATCCTGCTCCACGGCTCCGGCCCGGGCGTGACCGGATGGCGCAACTACCGCGGTAACCTCGGCTTTTTCGCCCGGACCCATCACTGCTACGTCATCGAGTTCCCCGGCTTCGGGGTCAGCGATGCGTGGGAGGGCATGCCGGTGCTGACCGCCGGCAAGTCGGTGATCACCTTCATGGACGCACTCGGGATCGCCTCGGCGCCGATGATCGGTAACTCGATGGGCGGCGTCGTCGGGGTGAACCTGGCCATCCGCAAACCCGATCGCGTCGAGAAGCTGGTGACCATCGGCGGCGTCGGCCCCAACCTGTTCAGCCCCAGCCCGAGCGAAGGCCTCCGTCTCCTGCAGGAGTTCGCCGACGACCCCAATCGCGACAAACTCGTCCGTTGGCTGACCGCGATGGTCTACGACCGCACCCTCGTCACCGAGGAACTCATCAGTGAGCGCTGGGAGGTGGCGATGAATCCCGACGCCTTGGCCACGGCCAGAACGATGTACGGCTCAGCATCTTTCGAGATGCAACAGCAGTTCATGGCGACCGCCGACATCCCGCCGTACTGGGCAATGATGCACAAGATTTCCTGCCCGACGCTGCTCACCTGGGGCCGCGACGACCGGGTCAGTCCCCCCGACATGGCGCTGGCGCCGATGCGGTGGATCCCTGACGCACAACTGCATGTCTTTCCGCGGTGCGGCCATTGGGTGATGATCGAGGCCAAGGATGCCTTCGAGGCGACGGTGGCGGCGTTCCTGGCGAGCTGACCGGCGGCCTTGTCTGTTGATCTACTCGGGAAACGATTCCGGCGAGAGATTCTCGTCACGACCTTCCGCAATGGCGAGAATGTGCGGATCCTGTTGTCGCCCGGCCGCTTTGTCAGCGGCAAGTACCATTCGTGCCGCGGCGCGCCGAGCAGCCGGGGCAAGAGGAGTGCGCCGGGTGTAGATCGCGGCGTGCTGTGGTCATGTGCCGTCCTGTCGATCATTGTCGTTCTGATCGCTCGCATTGTCACGTGTTCGGTGGCCGAACAGTCTTGTCCGGCCCCAACTCGAGAACACGTCGGCCTCGGTCTTCGTAACCAGCGGCGACGTCTGCAGCTTTGCCATGACGTCGAATATCCACAACCCGTCCTGATCGGCCTGCCGCACTTGGAAGGCCGCCCGGCCACCTGCACTACTTCGGCGAGCCCACCCCGCGTCCACCGATCGGTTGACCCAGGTGTGGTCATCCGGTGGATCCGCTGCCCGTCCGATCCGGCCATGCTGGATGTCATGGCAATGATCGAGGTCGCAGGACTGACGAAACGCTACGGCGACAAGCAGGTTGTTCGTGGTGTCGATTTCGAGGTGGCGCAGGGCGAGATCTTCGGCATCCTCGGTCCCAACGGCGCAGGCAAGACGACGACGGTCGAGTGCATCGGCGGTCTTCGCAAGCGCGACGGCGGGCACGTCCGCGTCGCCGGATTCGACCCGGCCGACGAGGACCGCGGTCTGCGGGAGGCACTCGGAATCCAGTTGCAGGAGAGCCGACTTCCCGACAAGCAGACCGTCGGTGAGGTGATGCGGTTGTATTCGAGTTTCTACGACGCACCGCGCGACTGGCGGGAACTGCTCGAGCGGCTCGACATGCGCGCACACGAACGCACCTACTTCGCGAAGCTCTCGGGCGGGCAGAAGCAGCGGCTGTCGGTGGCCTTGGCGCTCATCGGCAATCCGAAGGTCGCGATCCTCGACGAGCTCACCACCGGCCTCGACCCCAGCGCCCGCCGCGAGGTATGGGGCCTGCTCGAGGACCTCAAGGACACCGGCGTCACCCTACTGCTCGTCAGCCACTTCATGGAGGAGGCCGAGCGCCTGTGCGACCGCGTCGCGGTGATCGACGACGGACGGGTCGTCGCGCTCGACACCCCGGCGGAGTTGGCGGCGTCGGTGCACGCCGACCAGCGAATGTCGTTCGTACCCAACGCCATTGTCGACGTCGACGCTCTGAGCGCGTTACCCGACGTCCACCGCATCGACCACAGCGGCGAGAGGGTGATCGTCACCGGAACCGACAACGTGGCGTCGGCGGTCATCATCGCGCTGCACGAGCGCGGAATCGCCTGCCGCAAGCTGCGCGTCGACCAGCCGAGCCTCGACGACGCCTTCCTGGCGCTCACCACCGCAACCGAGCCCGACCCCTCAACCGACGCCGATACCGACACGACACAAGGAGCCCGACGATGAGCGCCGCCACTGCCATGATCGCCTCGGAAGCCCGGCTTCTCGTACGCAACCCGGGTGTCGTTCTCTGGACGGTGATCCTGCCGGTCGCCGCGGCGATCGTGATCGCCTCCATCCCGGCCGCCCGCAAGCCCGTCGGCTCCTTCGGTGGCCTGAGCACCTTTCAGGTGTACCAGCCCATCCTGGTGCTGTTCGTGCTGTCGATGCTCGCCGTCCAGGCGCTGCCCGACGTCCTCACCCGGTACCGGGAAATGGGTGTGCTCAAACGATTACGCACCACCCCGGTCTCCCCTTTCCTGCTGTTGACCGCCCAGTTCGTGCTCATCATGGGTGTGTCGCTGGTGTGCCTCGCGCTGATCGTGGTGATCCCCGGCATCATCTCCGGCCAATGGCCGCACCATCTGTTCGGCTTCGTCGTCAGCTATCTGCTGTCGTGCTGGGCGTTCCTGGGCCTGGGCATGGTGATCGCGTCGCTGTTCCGTAATGCCAAGGTGGCCGCAGGATTCGGCACCCTCGCGTTCTTCGTACTGCAGTTCTTTGCGGGCCTGTGGATTCCGCGGTCGACGATGCCCGGATGGATGCATACGATCTCGAATCTGACGCCGTCGGGCGCGGGCACCCAGGCACTGGTGGACACGGCGACCACGGGCTGGCCCCCGATCGGCTTCTTCGGCACACTGGTCGTGTGGGGAGCACTCGCCACGATCATCGCGATGCGGACCTTCCAGTGGGAGTAGCCGCGGTGGAGAACCGCGCGGCGCCACACCTTGGCCCGCGCGGCGGCACCCGACCCCGCAGCATCCTCGCGCACCGCATTCCCGAGCGCGAGCCCCGCGGCCGGTGGATCGACCGCCCGACCACGCTGACCTGGCCGGATACGTTGCTGCCGCCGCAATCGGAGGTGTGGGGGCTGCGCGTACTCAACCTCGCGGGACTGGTGGTCGCCCAACTCGTGCCGGCGACACATCTGCACCATGTGATCGGTGCCGTCCTGATGCTGACGTTGATGGCGTTCACCGAATTCTGGATCCGGATCGACATCTCGCCGATGTGGCGTCGGTTCGCGGTGTTCGGGATCACCACCGCCCTGTTGGCCGCCGCGATCGCCGTGACGCCGATGGCCGGGATCGCGTCATGGGCCGGCTACATGCTCTACGCTTCGCTGTTCACCGGGCCGCCGATGCTGCTGTGCGTCGCCGGCTCGTGTGTGCTGATGACCGCCACCCAGCGCAACGGCTGGCACAACCTTGCCGACCCGTGGTGGGCCTCGGTTCTGTGCTGGGTGCTCAACGTGGTGATCGGCCTGGCGGTGGTGGCCGTCATCGATGCGCGCGAGTCCACCCTGCTGCGTCGTCGGGAACTCACCGACGAGCTGATCGCCGAACGCTCTCGCAATGCCGAACTCCAGCAGGAACTCATCGAGCAGGCCCGCCGCAGTGGTGTCCACGACGAGCGGGCCCGGTTGGCGCGCGAGCTGCACGACACCGTCGCCCAGGGCTTCGTCGCCGTCGTCACCCAGCTCGAATCGATCGACGAGGACGATCTCGCGTCCTCGGTGCGCGATCGCGTCGAGAACGCGAAAGCCCTTGCACGCGAAGGGCTCGGCGAGGCGCGTCGAGCGGTCAACGCGCTGCAGCCGTTGCCGCTGGCGGCCCGACCTTTGGCCATCGTCCTGCAGGAGCAACTCGCGGTGTTCTCCCGACGCCACGACATCTCGGCGACACTACGGGTCGAGGGCTCGCCACGTCCTCTCGTGGGCGACGATGCGCTGCTGCGGATCACCCAGGAATCCCTGGCCAACGTGGCCCGTCATTCCGGCGCCACCCAGGTGGTGACGACCCTGACCTACCTCGACGACACCCTGCTGCTCGACATCCGGGACAACGGGCGCGGCTTCACCCCCGCCGAGACGCGGCGTTGTCCGGACGGCGGTTTCGGGTTGACCGCCATGGCCGAACGCGCCGCACTGATCGACGGGACGCTTGAGATCGAGGCCGAACCGGGAGCCGGCTGTGTCATCTCGGTGGCGGTACCGTTCCCCTCCCCGACCGATCACCTGGCCACACCGCCTGCGGATCGAGCGGAGACGACACGATGATGCGCGACGCCACGGATGCGACGATCAGCATCGTCGTGGTCGACGACCACCCGGTGGTACGCGACGGTATTCGCGGCATGCTCGAGCGGGAGCCGGAGATGTCGGTGATCGGCGAGGCCGCCGACGGAGCCGAGGCACTCACCACGATCGCCCGACTGCACCCCGACGTCGTACTGATGGATCTACGGATGCCCGGGCTCGACGGGGTGGGCGCGATCCGAGTGCTGCGAGCGGAGAACCCGGACGCGCCACGGATACTCGTGCTCACCACCTACGACACCGACACCGACATCAGGGCCGCGGTCGACGCCGGGGCCGACGGATACCTGCTCAAGGCGACGCCTCGTGCGGATCTCATCGCCGCGGTACGCCGCGCCGCGGCCGGTCAGAGCGTCCTGGACCCGAGCGCTGCGGCAAGTCTGATGAGCCGCAATCGGTTCGAGGCGCTGACCGAACGCGAATGCGAGGTGCTGCGCGCGGTGGCCGGTGGCGGCACCAATCGCCAGGTGGCCGCCGAACTGATGATCAGCGAGGCCACGGTCAAGACGCACCTGCTGCGGCTCTACCCCAAGCTCGGCGTGAAGGACCGCGCCGCAGCGGTGCGGGTGGCCTTCGAGCGCGGCTTGATCCGCTGAGCGTTTATTCGCTTGCGCCCTCGCCACCTGCCCTGGCAGAGTTCACTCCCGCACGAGAGAGCAGCCGATCGCGGGGTACCGTCGATCATGTTCTGCGCGTTGTACTCTCGCGCATCCATTTAAGGTATGGCTACGGTCCGTGCTACGGCACCGGGGTTCGACTCCCCACTCGGCACCGCCCCCGGGAACCCCGGTGGGCCTCGGTCCTGCGGCCACGCGTGGAGGTCTCGCGCGTGTCCCCACCGACGCACCCGCCCGCGGGCGGTGTCCGCCGCCATACACCGCCGCCGAAGGGAGGTTCGCCTTGTCCATCATCACATCCGCATTCGCCACGGTCTCCGTCCCGGCCGGCCATTGCGTCCTCGAATACCGCCGTGGACGACTGTCCCGGACTCTGACACCCGGCCAGTACCGTCGGCGTCGGACGGCAACCCACACCTGGCTCGACATGCGTGCGCGCGTCATCTCGGTTGCACCGCAGGAGATCCTCACGGCCGAGGGAGTGTCGGTGCGCGTGACGGTGGCCCTGCGCGCGACGATCACCGACCCCGTCGCCTTCGTCGAACAGTCCAACGACCCCTGGTCGGCCATCTACCTCTCGGCTCAGGTCGCGCTGCGCGACGCCTGTGCGTCGGTGTCCCTCGAGGATCTGATGGCACGTGGTGATGCGGTCGACATGGGCGTCGTGCTCGCCGCTGCGCGAACGGTCGGTGCGACCGTGGGTGTGACCGTCGCCGAGGCGCTGCTCAAGGACGTCATCGTGCCGAGTGAGATCCGTTCGGCGGCAACCGAGCTGATCTCCGCCAAGGCACGCGGCCTGGCCAAGCTGGAGACCGCACGGGCGGAGACGGCTGCGTTGCGCTCACTCGCCAACGCCGGACGCGTGCTCGACGCACACCCGGCACTGGCCCAGTTGCGCCTGGTCCAGGAAGCGCCGTATGGCACCAGGCTGGTGTTGTCGGTGGGCGATGCTGCGCAAGTGGGTGATTCGGCTGCCGCGCCGGTGGCCGACGACGACTGACGCAACCGTCGCCACCGACGACGACACCCGGGGAGGAAAGATTCCTCCCCGGGTGTCTCACTCGTCCCCTAGGGATTTCCTGCGGACGAAAGCAAAAGTGGGGGAAGAAGATTCTTCCCCCACTTTCACGTATCGCTCAGCTCATCAAGTGGCTCAGTACTTCTCGCCCTTGTTCGCCTTCTCCACCAGCGAGGCCGGCGGCTCGAACTGTGCGCCGTACTTCTTGGCCAGTTCGCGGGAGCGCTCGACGAAGCCGGCCAGGCCGCCTTCGTACTGGTTCATGTACTGCACCACACCGCCGGTCCAGGCCGGGAAGCCGATGCCGAAGATCGAGCCGATGTTGGCGTCGGGCACCGAGGTGATGACGCCTTCCTCGATGCAGCGTGCGGTCTCGACGGCCTCGGCGAAGAGCATGCGCTCCTTGAGGTCCTCGAGCGACTGCTGGCTGCTGCCGGAGTTGAACTTCTCCCGCAGGCCCTGCCACAGCTGTACGCGCTTGCCGTTCTCGTCGTACTCGTAGAAGCCGGCGCCTTCCTTCTTGCCGGGACGGCCCTGCTCGACGAGGTAGTCGATGACGGCGAATGATCCGTGCTGCGGGAATTCCTTGCCCTCCGCCTCGGCGGCGGCCTGGGATTCCTTACGGATCTTCTGCATCAGGATGAGGTTGAGCTCATCGGAGAGCTGCAGCGGTGCGGCCGGGTATCCGGCCTGGGTGCCGGCGTGCTCGACCAGCGCCGGTTCCACACCTTCGCCGACGGCCGCGATGGCCTCGTTGATGAAGGTGCCGATGACCCGGCTGGTGAAGAACCCGCGGCTGTCGTTGACCACGATCGGGGTCTTACGGATCTGCAGCGTGTAGTCGATCACCTTGGCCAGCACAGCATCCGAGGTCTTCTCCCCACGGATGATCTCCACCAGCGGCATCTTGTCGACCGGCGAGAAGAAGTGGATACCGATGAAGTCCTCCTGGCGCTTGACGCCCTGGGCGAGGATCGTGATCGGCAGCGTCGAGGTGTTCGAGCCGAGCACCGCGTCGGGTTCGACGACGTCCTCGATCTCCTGGAACACCTTGTTCTTCACCTCGACCGACTCGAAAGCGGCCTCGATGACCAGATCGACACCCTTGAAGTCGGCGGCGTCGACCGTCGGCGTGATCCGCGCGAGCAGCGCGTCACTCTTCTCCTGGGTGGTCTTGCCCCGCGAGAGCGCCTTCTCCTCGAGCTTCTCCGAGTAGCCCTTGCCCCGCTTGGCGGCCTCGATGTCGACGTCCTTGAGGACGACCTCGATACCGGCCTTGGCCGAGACGTAGGCGATCGCCGCACCCATCATGCCCGCGCCGATGACGCCGACCTTCTTGGCGGTGTACTTGTCGTAGCCCTCCGGCCGCGAGCCACCGTTGTTGATGTGCTGCAGGTCGAAGAAGAACGCCTTGATCATATTCTGCGCGACCTGACCGGTCACCAGCGACACGAAGTAGCGGGTCTCGACGATGTCGGCGGTGTCGACGTCGACATAGGCGCCCTCGATGGCCGCGGCCAGGATGGCGCGCGGAGCCGGCATGTTGGCGCCCTTGATCTGCTTGCGCAGGATCGCCGGGAAGGCGGGCAGGTTGGCCGCCACCGACGGATTGGTGACCGCACCACCGGGCATCTTGTAGCCCTTGACATCCCACGGCTGGACCGCTTCGGGGTTGGCCTTGATCCATTCCTTGGCGGCCGGCACGAGTTCCTCGACCGAACCGACGAGCTCGTCGACCAGACCGGTCTCCTTGGCCTTGGCGGCGTTGAACCGCGGACCCTGCAGGAGCACGTTCATCAGCGCGGCCTGGAAGCCGAGCAGACGCACGGTACGCACGACGCCACCGCCACCGGGCAGCAGGCCGAGGGTGACCTCGGGCAGACCGATCTGGACACCCTTGATGTCCGCGGCGATGCGATGGTGGGTGTGCAGCGCGAGCTCGAGGCCGCCACCGAGTGCAGCACCGTTGATCGCAGCGACGACCGGCTTGCCGAGGGTCTCGAGCCGACGCAGCACCTTCTTCATGCCGTTGGTGCGCTCGGTGATCGCGGTGGCGATCTCCTCTTTGGTCTGGGTCTGCTCGGCGGTCATGTCCTTGAGGTCACCGCCGGCGAAGAAGGTCTTCTTCGCCGAGGTGATGACGACACCGGTGATGTCGTCCTTCTCCGCCTCGAGACGATCGACCGTGGCGGCAATCGAGTCCATGAACGTCTGGTTCATGGTGTTGGCGCCCTGGCTCTTGTCGTCCATGGTCAGGATGACGACGCCGTCGGCATCCTTCTCCCAATTGATCATGTTGTCACTCATGGTTGTTCGCAGATTCCTTTGGTGAGGTGGCCGTCAGAGACGCTCGATGATGGTCGCGACGCCCATGCCGCCGCCGATGCACAGGGTGACCAGGCCGTAACGACCGCCGGTGCGCTCGAGCTCGTCGAGGCAGGTACCGAAGATCATCGCACCGGTCGCCCCGAGCGGGTGACCCATCGCAATCGCGCCGCCGTTGACGTTGACCTTCTCGTGCGGGATCTTCAGATCCTTCATCCACTTCATGACGACCGACGCGAACGCCTCGTTCAGCTCGAACACGTCGATGTCGTCGACGGTCAGCCCGGCCTTCTTCAGCGCCAGCTCGGTCGCCGGGGTCGGACCCGTCAGCATGATCGAGGGCTCCGAGCCGACCTCGGCGAAGGCCACCACGCGACCGCGCGGGGTCAGGCCGTTGCGCTTGCCGGCCGCCTCACTGCCCAGCAGCACGACCGCGGCACCGTCGACGATGCCAGAGCTGTTGCCACCGGTGTGGACGTGGTTGATCTTCTCGAGGAAGGGGTACTTCTGCATGATCACGTCGTCGAACCCGGCCATCTCGGCGAGCGCGGCGAAGGCGGGCTTGAGCTTGCCGAGCGATTCGACCGTGGTGCCCGGACGACGATGCTCGTCGTGATCGAGCACGATCACCCCATTGATGTCACGAACCGGAACCACCGACTTGGCGAAGTAGCCACTCGCCCATGCCTTTTCCGCACGATTCTGCGACTCCACTGCGTAGCCGTCGACGTCCTCGCGGCTGAAGCCCTCGATGGTGGCGATGGTGTCGGCACCGATGCCCTGCGGGGTGATGTAGTGGTCATAGGCGGTCGCCGGGTCCATGAACAGGGCGCCGCCGTCGGAGCCCATCGGGACACGGCTCATCGACTCCACGCCACCGGCGAGGACCAGATCGTCGAAGCCGGAGGCGACCTTCGATGCCGCCATGTTGGTGGCCTCCAGACCCGACGCGCAGAAGCGGTCGATCTGGGTACCGGGGACGGTCTCGGGCAGACCGCTGTTGAGAGCCGCGGTGCGGGCGATGACGCCGCCCTGCTCGCCGACCGGCGACACGACACCCAAGATCACGTCGTTGATCTCTGCCGGGTCGAGTCCCCCGTGCCGGGCGAGAACCTCGTTGATGATCCCCGATGCGAGATCAACCGGCTTGACGCTGTGCAGCGCTCCGCCGCGCTGCTTGCCACGCGGCGTACGCAACGCCTCGTAGATGAATGCTTGATCGGCCACGATGCTGTGTTCCTTTCACATGAACCGGAGACGGTTACCACGACAGGCTAACGCGGAATAACTTATTTGGCCATACCCTGAGGTCAACACTTGATCTGGACCGGCATTTCTGCGCTATGGTCGATTCACCATGCCTAGCCCGAAGCCCACCCGCGCCCGACCGGCCGACCGCAAGCGGCAGCTCGCCGACCACGCGGCGACGCTGTTCGCCGAGCGCGGCTATACCCAGGTCGCCCTCGCCGACATCGCGCGGGCCGCCGGTGTCACCGCACCCTCGGTCTACCGGCACTTCGCCGACAAGCACGCCTTGCTGTTGGCCGCGGTGATGGGTGGCGTGGACGAGTTGGAGGCGTGCACCGACCGGTTGCTCGACGGCACCGACTCGAGCCCGGAGGAACTCGTCGACGCGGTGTGTTCGATCGGGGTGCGCAGGCCCGCGGCCACGTCACTGTGGCGCTCAGCCAGCCAGCACCTCAGCGAGGAGGAGAACCGGGTGATCGTCCTGCGCATCCGCGGCGTCATGCACCGATGGGCCGGGGTCCTCGCCGCGGGCACCGGCATGCCCGAGCGCGAGGCCGTCGAATTGTGTTGGGCGACGCTGAGCGTCGCCGGAAGTCTGGGCGTGCACAACGCGCGCCTGTCGGCCACCCGGTCGTTGGCCGAGCTCAAGATCCTCGTGCATCGGCTGATCACCCTGCGCCCCGACTCCGCCCCGCCGATGGTGCCTGCGCCGGTGATGTCCGGCGGATCACGGACGCGCCGCGACGAGATCCTCGACGCCGCAGCCGAATTGTTCGCCCGACGCGGCTATGCCGGTGTGGGCGTGGACGATATCGGTGCTGCGGTGGGGATCACCGGTCCGAGTGTCTACCGGCACTTCAGTTCGAAGCTCGCCATCCTCGTCGGCATCGGCCGGCGCAGCGCCACCCGGTTGGAGGCAGGCGCGATGGCCGCTCATTCGACCACGTCGGACAGCGCGAAACTCCTGTCCCTGCTGGTCGATTCGTACGTCTCGACGCTCACCTCCAGCCCGGACCTGTCGGTCGGCTTCAACAACTCGGCGGTCTTCATCGGCCAGTCCGACGCCGCCGACCTGCTCGACGTCCAGCGCAACTACGTCGCCCGCTGGGTCGACCTGATGACGCGCACTCGTCCCGACCTCGACCGGCCGGAGGCAGGCGTGGCCGTACACGCGGCGCTGTCGATCGTCAACGACGCCGTCCGCGTCCGACGCGGCACCTCGCGCCCCGACTTCCCGGCCCGGATGGCGTATCTGATGAAAGGAATCCTGGGGGTCTGACGGACGCGGCCCGCCATCGTCCCAGCGGCGTCGCCGCCATCGTCCCAGCGCGTCGCCATCGTCACAGCGCGTCGCCACCGTTGCTAGACTCACCGGGACCACGACGACGGGAGCCCGCCCCGATGAGTTCCGCCGCTGATTCCGGTGAGCCACGCTTTTCCCGCGACGAGCTCATCGCCGAACTGGGGATCTCACCGGAGTACGCCGAGAGGCTGTGGAACGCCTTCGGTTTCGCGCATCGGACCACGACGGACAAGATCTTCACCCCCGACGAGGTCGATGCCCTGCGGCTGTTCGCCGGTTCCGAGGAGACCCTGCCGGAGCAGGCCCAGATCGCCACCGCCCGGGCGATCGGACAGACGATGTCGCGTCTGACCGAGTGGCAGGCCGACCAGATCCTGGATCTCGATCGCGATCCGGACGTCCCGTGGACCCGCGAGCAGATGATCGGCGCCATCGACGTCATCCAGCGGTTGATCTGGCGGCGTCACCTCAAGATCGCGCTCGAGCGCGACGTCGCCCGCGACTCCGACGAGGAGCACGATCTCGTGGTCGGTTTCGCCGACATCGTCGGCTATACGAGCCTGTCGCGACGCATCGGGATGGGCGAACTCGAGGATCTGCTCGAGAACTTCGAGGAACGCACCTTCGACATCGTCACCGACCGCGGTGGTCACGTCGTCAAGACCCTCGGCGACGCGGTCATGTTCAGCTTCGACGACAGTGCCGAGGCAGCCGCTGCGGCGCTGGCGATCCAGCGGCTCAGCGACAATGGGCCGATTCCGCCCCTACGGGTCGGGCTCGCCCGCGGCGCAGTCCTGAGCAGGCTCGGCGACCTGTTCGGTGAACCGGTCAACATCGCTGCCCGGCTGTGTGGTTCGGCCCGACCGGGTACCGTCCTGGTCGACGAGGCCCTGGCCGCCGACCTCACCGATGTCGAGCCGTTTCACCTGCGGTCGATCTCGCCGCTGTCGGTGCGCGGTTATCGCAAACTGCGGGCCAAGGTCCTGGAGGCCAACAAGTACTACGAGGGTGATCCGGCAGCGCCGTAGATCGCGACCTCGGTGGCCTTCACGGTCAGCACGACGTCGGTTCCCGGACTCAGATCGAGCTCGATGACCGACGCCCAGGTCACCTCGGCGCCGATCCGGTGAGTACCACATCGAGTGCGGACCAATACCCGATCACCCTGCGGTATCACGTCTTCCACGACTCCGTGCCAGCTGTTGCGGGGACTGCCCTGCGGTGGCCGGAGATACACCGCCACCGCGCGAGGCGAGAATGCCGCCGCCGCCCGACCGACGACTGCGGATTCGGCCGCGGTACCGACCACCCGGATGCCGTCGTCGGCGACGACGGTGCCCGCGTCACGCAACTGCCCGACGATGAGGTTCGTTCCGGCCAGCGTCGCCGCGAACGCCGATTCGGGTCGGGTGAGCACGGAGGTGGTCGAGCCGGTCTGCACGATGCGGGCGTCGTCGATCACCGCAATCCGATCGGCCAGGCTGACCACGTCGATGAGATCGTGGGTGACCAGCACCGTCATCCCGGCACGGTCGGCGAGGAGACGACGCATCAGCGAACGCATCTGTTGTGCCACATCGACATCGAGCGCGGCGAACGGTTCGTCGAGCAACAACACCTCGGGTTCGGTGGCCAGCGCCCGCGCGATCGCGACCCGCTGCGCCTGCCCACCGGACAGCCCCGACGGCATGCGGTCGGCGAGGTCGGCCACCCCGACCGCGTCGAGCCAGCGCTGTGCCCGATTCCGGATGTCCTTGCGCGACAACCCGGCCGCCGCCGGGCCGAATTCGACGTTGCGCCGCACCGACAGATGACCGAACAGTCTGGCCTTCTGCTCGAGCAACACCACCGACCGACGGTGTGGCTCCACAAAGGTCCGGTCGCCCTGCAGAATTCGCGATCCGACCGCGACCCGGGAATTCGGGGTGCGACGCAGACCCGCCACGATCGAGAGCAAGGTCGACTTCCCGGCTCCGTTCGGGCCGATGATGCCGAGGGTGTCGCCGGGCGCGACCTCGATATCGGCGACCAGATCGGGGACAGCACACCGCACGGACGCTCGAAAACCCTGCTGCTCCAGCGAGTTCATCGCCACACCGGTCATGTCGCCACCTCGCTCGAGCGCCTCAGGTGGACACCGACGACGATCACCAGGGCCACCACCATCAACACCAGGGCGAGCGGCAACGCCTGGCTGGGGTCGTTGATCGCGTCGAGGTAGATCTTGAGCGGTGCGGTCTGCGTGGTTCCGGGAAGGTTCCCGGCGAAGGTGATGGTGGCGCCGAATTCGCCGAGTGCGCGGGCGAATGCCAGGACGCCGCCGGCCAACAGTGCCGGACGGGCCATGGGCAACGTCACCCGCCACAGGGTGCGCGTCGGCGAGGCACCGAGGGTCGCCGCGATCCGCTCGAACCCCTGATCGCCGCTGCGCAACGCGCCCTCCACGCTGAGCACCAGAAACGGCAGTGCCACAAAGGTTTGCGCGATCACCACCGCCGGAGTGGTGAAGGCCAGCGTGATGCCGACGCGATCGAGGTACTGCCCGACGAGACCGTATCGACCGAGCGCGTAGAGCAAGGCCACTCCCCCGACCACCGGCGGCAACACCAGCGGCAGCAGCACCAGTGCGCGGACGATCCGCACGACGACGCCGTCGTAGCGGGCGAACACGATGGCCATCGGCACGCCGAGCAGCACGCAGACCACGGTGGACACCACCGCGGTGACCACCCCCAACCGCAGTGCCGCAACGGAATCCGGTGAGGTCACCGAGGAGACGAAGATCCCCCACGGCATCCGCACGATGATCGCCAGGGGCCCGATGAGGATCAGTGCCACCCCCAGGAGGGCGGGCAGATGTATCCATCGGGGAACGCGGCGCATCCTTGGATCGGCGAGGTCAGTTCGGCGCGGCGAAACCGGCGTCGGTGAGGATCTTCTGACCGGTCTCCCCGAGCACGAAGCTCATGAAATCGGTTGCCTGCTGCTGATGTTTGCCCGCCTTGAGGGTGGCGATCGGGTAGTTGTTGACGACCTTGGCGAAGGCCGCGTCGTCGACCACCGTCACCTTACCGGGCACCGTCTTGGCATCGGTCACATACACCAGTCCGGCGTCGGCCTCACCGGAGGTGACCTTGGTGAGCACCGCGGTCACCGACGACTCCTCGCTCACCGGCTTGACGTCGACGCCGGTGCCGCGCTCGACCTCTGCGGTGGCTGCACCACAGGGCACCTCGACGGCGCAGACCACGGTGCGGATCGACGGATCGGCCAGACTCGCGAAATCGCGCACGCCCTTGGGGTTTCCGTTCGCGGTCACGATCACCAGGGTGTTGCGGGCGAAGATCTGGGGCGAGTTCACGAGATCGCCGAGTTTGCCCATGGTCGGTTCGTCGGCGGTCGCGATGACGTCGGCCGAGGCACCCTGCTTGATCTGGTTCACCAGCGCCGACGACCCGGCGAAGTTCAGTGTGACATCGACGTCGGAATGCTGCTTCTCATACGCGGCCTCGATCTCGGTGAACGTCTTCTTCAACGACGCCGCCGCGTAGACCGTCAACGGGGTCTTGTCGTTGTCGTCGGAAGAACAACCCGCCGCGAGGCCGGTGATGAGCGCCGCGGCGCTCGCCAGGCACGCCAAGCGGGTCACACGTCGAACCGTGGTCATCTGTACTCCTTGTCGGGGTTGGGGAAGAACGGGAACGCTCACGGGCAACGGGTCACAGATCCGCCGCCGCACGTTCGACGATGACGGTGGTCGCCTTGACCACCGCGGTCGCCACGACACCCGGCTCCAGTTCGAGTTCGCGGGCCGCCTCGGCGCTCATCAGCGAGGTCACGGCGAACGGCCCGCATTGCAGCCCCACCTTGGCCATCACCCCGTCCATCTCGACGTCGGTGACCAATCCGGTGAACCGGTTGCGTGCCGAGGTCAGCATCGGTGAGGTCGCGGCATCGGCGTGTGCGCGTTCGACGGCGATCTCGGCCAGGCGCGCGCCGTCGACCGTCGTGACCCCGGCCGACCCACCTGCGCTGTCGGTGCTCGCGGGTAACGTTCCGGCCGCAATCCATCGCCGCACGGTGTCGTCGCTGACGCCCAACAGGAGCGCCGCATCACGAATCCGGATCGGGGACATGACCTGTAGCTTATCCGCAGATTCGGAGTATTCGCCGCCCACTATCCGTATTCACGGATGTTGACTGGTGTTTGCACGCTCACCGATGAATTGCGGGCCCCGTCGCAGTCCATACCTTCGAGCACCGCCGGCACCGAGAAATTCGCTGGCCAACCCACCCGTCCCGTCTACTAGCGTGGAGCACCATGACCCCAGAACCCACCCCCGGCGACCGTCCCGCGATCGAAGCCGTCGATCTGGTCAAGACCTTCGGCGACTTCACCGCCGTCGACGGCGTCTCGTTTTCCGTGGCCCCGGGGTCGGTACTCGGGCTGCTCGGACCCAACGGGGCCGGCAAGACGACGATCGTGCGCATGATGACGACGCTGTCCACCCCGACGAGCGGCACCGCGCGCATCGCCGGTCACGACGTCATCGCCGAACCCGACGCCGTGCGGCGGAACATGGGCCTGACCGGCCAGGCCGCCACCGTCGACGAGATCCTCACCGGACGCGAGAACCTCAAGATGATCGGCGGGCTCTACGGCATCGGTCGCCGCGACCTCGCCCGGCGCGGCGACGAACTCCTCGAACAGTTCTCGTTGACCGACGCCGCCGACAAACAGGTCCGCTCGTACTCGGGTGGCATGCGCCGACGACTCGACCTGGCCGTGAGCCTCTTGGCCGCGCCTCCGGTGCTGTTCCTCGACGAACCGACCACCGGCCTCGATCCGCGCAGCCGCAACGAACTGTGGGACGTGTTGCGCGAGTTGGTGAAATCCGGGACCACCTTGTTGCTGACCACCCAGTACCTGGAGGAAGCCGATCAGCTCGCCGACGACATCGTCGTCATCGACCGCGGCGTGATCATCGCCCACGGCACCCCGCTGCAGCTGAAACAACAGGCAGGCGCGGCCAGCGTGGTGATCACCGTCTCCGACGACGCCGACCTCCCGCAAGCACGGGACCTGTTGTCACGCAGCGGCAATGAGGTCTTCGTCGACGAAAACGCGCGGACCGTGACCACCGCTGCCGCGGGTTTGTCGGATCTGACACGCATCGCCGGCTGGTTCGACGACTCACAGATCGCCGTCGACGACCTCGGCCTGGTTCGTCCGAGCCTCGACGACGTCTTCCTCTCCCTCACCGGCCATCGCGCCGAAGACGCCTCTGCCGACGATGAATCGGCCAACGAAGGAGCAGCATGACCACCACGAGCGCCTCCACCACCGCGACCACCCGTGCCGATCGACCTGCGGTACACCAGACGAACCTGGCGCAGCAGTCATGGATCATGGTGCGCCGTAATCTCATCCATACCCGTCGCATGCCCGAGATGCTGTCGGACGTAACGATTCAGCCGATCATGTTCGTCGTGCTGTTCGCCTTCGTCTTCGGTCCGGCGATCAGCCTCGGCGTGCCCGGGGTGAGCTACAAGGAGTACCTGCTGCCCGGCATCATGGGGCAGACGATCGTGTTCACCGCGTTCATCGTCGCCACCGGTATCACCGCCGACCTGGAGAAGGGCATCGTCGATCGCTTCCGGTCGTTGCCGATTCGCCGGTCCTCGGTGCTGGTCGGACGCAGCATCGCCAGCCTGATCCACTCCTCGATCGGCATCGTCGTGATGGCCCTGACCGGGCTGATCATCGGATGGCGCATCACCACCTCGGTCGCCGAGGGGGCGCTGGGCTTCGCCCTGGTGTTGCTGTTCGGTTTCGGCATGATCTGGTTCGGCGTGCTGATCGGCTCGTGGCTACGCAGCGTCGAGGCCGTCAACGGGTTCATGTTCTCGATCCTGTTCCCGATCACCTTCGTCTCCAACGCCTTCGTGCCCACCCAGAACATGCAGCCGTGGCTGCGGGCGATCGCGGAGTGGAACCCGATGTCGGCGCTGGTGCAGGCCATGCGAGTGCTCTGGGGCAATGGCCCCGACGCCGCAGCCGACGCCGCCTGGCCGTTGCGTCATCCCGAACTGGCAACGCTCATCTGGGCGATCATCCTGACCGCGATCTTCTCCCCGTTCGCGCTGCGCAACTACGCCAAGCGCACGGCCAACTGACCCGGCTGGGGCACCCCGCCGCCGATGGTCGACGCGCTTCACCCCGATGGTCGAGGTGCGTAGGAGCGATAGCGACGAAGCCTCGAGACCCCTTGTGCCGACGCTGGTTCCGACCCAGCACCGGCCGACGACGGTCTCGAGGCTCCTCGCCCCAGGGGGCTCGTCACACCTCGACCAACGATCACGGGAGACCATCGATCCGGGGGGCACCCCGACCACCCAACCATCGACCGGCCCCCCACCCCGATGGTCGAGGTGCGCAGGAGCGATAGCGACGAAGCCTCGAGACCCCCTGCGCCAACACTGAACCACCTCGACCAACGACAAGCGACCACCCCACCCCGATGGTCGAGGTGCGCAGGAGCGATAGCGACGAAGCCTCGAGACCCCTTGTGCCGAAGCTGGTTCCGGACTACTCCGTGACCGCGAGCGCGGCGAGCGGATCGCTGTAGACGGCGTCGAGGGAGACCGCGCCGGCCGCCTGTTGCTGGACCGTCGTGCCCGAATGCGAGACGCGCACATCACGATTGGGGACCACCGAGGTCTCCCGCAGCGATCCGGCGACGATGGGCAGGGTCGCCGGGTAGTCGGTGAAGGCCTGCCCGCCGAGGATCACGTGATCGGGGTTGAAGATGTCGGCGATCAGCGCCACCGTGCGGCCGAGTACCTGGGCACGCTCCTCGAGCAGGGCACGGGCGGTCGCGTCACCGCCACGAGCCAGCGCCAACACTGCGTCGATGTCGTTGACCGGCAGACCCAGCGACTGCGCCGCCTCGACGATGCCGGTGTCGGACACGGTCGGCTCGAGCCGGCCGGTCCGATTCGGGTCGAGCAGGGTGGTGCCCGACGCGGGGAAGTGCCCGATCACCGGCGGCCCACCCGCCGGGGTGTGCACGGTGCCGTCGACGCTGAACGCGATCCCGACCATCTCGCGGGCGTAGAAGTACAGGAAGCTCGACCGCTGATCGGCGTCGGACCCGCTGGGGTTCACGACCAGCTCGGCGGCGGCCATGGCCTCCACGTGCGAGGCCACCGACACCGGCAGCCCCACCGACTCGGCGATGACCTGCCCGACCGGAGCGTTCTCCCAGCCCAGGCGCGGGTGATCGACGAATCCGCCGGGCGACACCCGTCCGCCGACGGCCACGCCGGCCCAGAGGACGCGGCGGTTGTTCCAGCGGCCGAGGAAGCGTTGGGCGCTCTCGCCGATCGCGGCGAGGGTTTGTTCGGGGGTGTCGGCGATCGGGGTGGGGATCTGGATCGCGCCGACCACGCGGTGCAGCAGATCGTGAGTGGTGATGGAGGTGACCTTGTAGCCGATGTGGATGCCCAGGGTCAGGAACGTCGAGACGTTGAGCTCGAAGGGCAGTCGCGGCCGACCGATGGCGCCGGCCGGTGCGAGATCGGCGCGTTCACGCAGCAGTCCGGCCTTGAGTAGTGCGCCGACCTGGCGGTTGACCGTCGAGATGGACAGTCCGGTGAGTTCGGCGGCTTCGTCCCGGAACACCGGTCCCGAGAGTCGGGCGGTGCGCAGCACCAGCGCGGAGGGCTTGGTGGAGAGTTCGAGTTGCGGGGTCGCTACGTGGATACCTCGACCCCCCTTGCGCGGCGTCCGCGGATCGACCCGGGCGGACGCACCGGGGATCGGGCGGGGCCGAACGATGCGCGGCGAGGCTGAGGTCGGTGCGTTGGCGATGCGGGTGCGGTGATCGATCGTTGCGGTCATGAGTGAATGTGTCCTCGTGAATGTGCCACAGGCTGCCATGGGCGTCCAACGGTCGAGCGTCTCGACGGGGCGTGCGGCGCCGAGGCCGTCAGCACCGCGATGGCGTTGTGGGAAGGGTTGTCGAAAGGGGATAGAGATCGCGGGCGTCGGAGAAGGACGCGGAGAGACTTGGCGATCAGGACATTCGGCAACAACACAGGACACGAGCGAACGGCAGACGACAACCCAGGGCGGTGATCATGTAGGTCACCTCCGGGATGCGGCTGTTCTCGCTGCACGTCATGGAGCTCAAGCTAGCAATCGGCGTACCGCATCCGCAAGCGTGCACGTGCATACGTCACACCCCGGCAACACGCGCCCTGAACTGCACACATGAGCGTTCACCGGCGATGATAGGGCGAGCGCAGTGCGTCGACCCGGGTTTGACGCACGCCGCACAAAAGTCGCCGCGTCCCGTCATCGCGTCGTGAGTCTGTCAATCACCTGGAAGCTGTCGGAGGGGCGTCGTAGCCTTGTCTGCATGTCCGTCACCCCCGCCACACCCCAGGCGACGACACCCCAGGCGACGACTCTGTCCTCCGGCCCCTCCGACGCCGAGTTCCTCGCGGCCACCGAGCCCTTCCGGCGCGAGATCATCGCCCACTGCTATCGCATGATGGGGTCGCATCACGACGCCGAAGACCTCACCCAGGAAACCTATCTACGCGCATGGCGCGGATATGAGAACTACGACGGGCGCGCGTCGGTGCGCACGTGGTTGCACAAGATCGCCACCAACACCTGTTTGACGGCGCTGGGCAGCAGCCAGCGCCGTCCGCTGCCGTCCGGGCTCGGCGGCGACGCGTACGACCCCACCGACACCCTCACCCAGGACCACGAGGTCCCCTGGCTCGAGCCGTACGCCGGCACCGTCGACGAGATCACGCCGGGCGACGACGCCGACCCCGCCTACGTCGTCGGCGCACGTGAGTCGATCCGCCTCGCATTCATCGCCGCCCTGCAACACTTGCCCGAGCGTCAGCGCGCCGTTCTGATCCTGCGGGATGTGCTGCAGTGGAAGGCGTCCGAGGTCGCCGAGACCATCGGCGTCACCACCGCCACGGTCAACAGCCTCCTCCAACGCGCTCGGGAGCAGCTGAAAAATATTCGCGCCGAAGAGGATTCGACACCCACCCTGGACGACGACGCGAAGCGCGAGTTACTCGCCAAGTACGTTTCAGCCTTCGAACGCTATGACGTCGACGCCATCGTCGACATGTTCACCGATTCCTCGATCTGGGAGATGCCGCCGTTCACCGGTTGGTATCTCGGTGGCGATGCCATCGGCACACTCATCCGCGGCAATTGCCCTGCCGAGAAGGCCGGTGATCAGATCCTGCTGCCCACCATCGCCAACGGGCAGCCGGCCTTCGGTTTGTACATGCGCGAGCCCGACGGCATCCATCGCCCGTTCCAGCTACAGGTTCTCGAGTTCGACCCCGAAGCCCGTGCGGTCGCCCACGTGGTCGCCTTCTTCAGCGAGACCATGGAACAGGACTTCGCCCGGTTCGGATTGCCGCCCACCCCGTACGACGCTCCTGCGACGTCCGGGCCCAGCGCTTTTCACCAGCCGGACTGAGCGGCACTCCACGTCAGGCGATGTTCTCCGACGCCGCCCCGGTATCTCGCCGCGGGCGCCCGCAGCCCTTCGCCCGGTACATGGCCTCGTCGGCCTGTTCCACCAGCTCGTCGAACAGGTTGGCCGACAACGGCTCTGCCGCGGTGGCGATTCCCGTCGATACCGTGATCGGCGGATCGGGAAACGCACTGATGGCGCGGGCGGCAGCACGGGCGCACGCCCGGAAGCGGTGGTCGCCGCCCCGCCGATCACCACGAATTCGTCACCGCCGACGCGCGCGATCAGTGCCTCGGGACCGAAGACCTCGGTGAGAACCGCAGCGACCCGGGTGAGCACGGCGTCGCCGGCACCGTGTCCGAAGGTGTCGTTCACGTGTTTGAAGTCGTCGACGTCGACCAGCATCACGCCGCACGCATCACCGGTGACCGGGTGCGCCCCCGACTCGGCATCGAGACGTGCGAGATGGTCGTCGAGGCCACGCCGGTTGGCGACGCCGGTCAACGGATCGCACAGCGAGTCGTCGGAGTTGGTACGCATCACCCAGTAGCCGAACTGCACGACCGGCAGGCCCGCACACACCATCATCTCCCCCAGCGCCTTCGACAACCCGACTCCGACGAGGATCGCGAACCCCTGCTCCCGGGCCAGCAGAACCAGCAGGACCACGAGGACCGCGCCCGTGACCGTGAGGTGGACGGCCTGCACGCTCGGTGTGGAGAACAATGCGACCACGACGCCGAGGATGGCGAAGAACGAGATGCCGGCGATACCGGTGATGCGATCGGAGTGTTGCAGGCAGGCGGCTCCGATGGTGATGTCCCCGACGATGACCAGCCCGATGATCTCTCGCTGGCTGGGCCACGGCCCCAGCCACCGCAGCGCCCACACCACGCCCACCATGGCGCAGATCCACAAGATCATGCGGCTGCTCGAGTAGGCCAGTTGCACCCCCACAATCGCGTTGAGCAGCGCCGCCAGAGCCATCACCAGCCCGCCGAGCGCGCAGCAATGGGCCAGGAATCGGCCCCACCCGCGCCGGGCGCAGAACTCGCGTAGCCACCGCCCCTCGTCGCCGGAGCGTGACCATTCGCCGATGAGTTCCCGAACCGGACGACGACCGACCCCGCTCCGTTGTTGACCCGTCCGCGACTGGCCTGTGTGCGTCTTCTCCACCTCACAGTCCTCCCCACCGCATCCGCAGTCCGGAGCCCCGAACGGACCATTGCGGTTCACTGAAACAAAGAATCGTGTTCAGCAAGCGCAACGTTACCGCTGAGTCAGGTATCCGTCATTCGCTTCGGCAACCCGGGGCGCCGGCGATCTGTGCGCCGTCCATCCACACGAACTCCCAGGCGTGCCCGTCGGGGTCGCAGAAGCTGCGCGCGTACATGAAACCGAGGTCGTCGGCGTCGCGCAGCGGCGTGGCCCCGGCGTCGAACGCCGCGTCGGCGCATCGGTCCACCGCGGCCCGCGACGACGCCGACAACGCCAGGACCGCCTCTCGCCCCGCACGCAGATCGGCCACCGGCGACGATGCGTATCCACGAAATCGGTTGCGGCGATGCATGATCACCATGGTCTGTTGATTCACCGGCATACACAGGGTGGACCGATCGCAGAACATCTCGTCGAAGACGAATCCGAGCCGACCGAAGAACTCACGCGACCGCGACACGTTGGCGACGGGCAGATTGACGAACATCATCGCCACCACCCGCCGCCCGGTGCGGAGTCGCCCGGTGCGGGGCCACACCGTCCGGAGGAGGGTGTAGGGGGATCGCAGCTGTGCATCGTCACCAAGGACTGACCCGTCGGCGCCGGGGAAGTCATCGGCACCCTCGCGGTCACCGGCGCCGAGGCCACCAATAGGCTCGATTCATGGGTGTCATCTACTTGGTGCGGCACGGTCAGGCCGATCCGCAGGCGTACGGGATCGTCGGGTCGCAGGCCTCGAGCGCCTCCGGTGAGATCGGCGGGCTCACCCCGACCGGGATCGTGCAGGCCGGCCTAACCGGCGATCTCCTCGCCGCGCAGACAGCGCGGATCACCACGGCCATCTGCGGCGATCTGCCGCGCCAGCGCGACACCCTCGCCGGGGTGCTGAGCCGCTTCGACGATGCGCCCGAGGCGGTGGTCGACCCACGCTGGAACGAGTACGCGCTGCCCGCGCTGGTCGGCGAGGCGAGCGCGGCCGAGTTCGCCGACGGTCGCAACTACCAGAAAAAACTCGACGATTCGCTGTCGGCCTGGATCGATCGCGACGGCACCCCGGATGCCGCGCACGACGGCAGCGGCGAGACCTACCGCGCATTCCGCGAGCGGGTGGACGCCGCCGGGCACGACGCCGCCGCGCACGCGGGCAGCGGCCAGACGGTGCTGGTGGTGTCCTCGGCGGGCGTGATCGCCCAGTGGCTCGCCGACCTGTGGGATGTGCCCCCGCAGCGCTGGCCCGCGGTGGCACGCGCGATGATCAACGCGTCGGTGACCAAGCTGATCGTCGGGCGTCGCGGTGTCTCGGTGGTCTCGGTCAACGAGCACACCCACCTCGACGACCGCGACGGCGGCGTAGCGACATTCCGATAGGGACTACCTCCGAGTGGTCACCCCACGTACCGCAAACCCGCGGCAATGAACTCCGCCGTCGCCTCCGATGCCTTCTCGGCGCCGGCCTCGGGGGATGCTCCGGCCCGGGCGCGGTGGCTGATGCCCTCGGCGATCACACCGAGTTTGAGGCTCGCCAACGCGAGGTAGAAGTCCCAGTCCCCCAGGTCGTTTCCGGTCGCGGTCACGTAGCGCTGGGCGATTTCGGAGGCCGAGGGATACCGCGGACTGGTCCATGCGGCGTCGAATCCGAGAACGGTGTCGAAGACCGGTTCGCGGTAGATACACATCAGGGCGACGTCGGTGATCGGGTCGCCGAGCGTCGACATCTCCCAATCCACCACCGCGGCAACCTTTCCGGGGTCGGTGGCGTCGAGGATGGTGTTGTCGACCCGGTAGTCGCCGTGCACGATCGTCGCGCGGGCCTCCTGTGGGACGCGGTCGGCGAGGATGCCACACAGCCGTTCCACATCGGGCAGCTCTCGGGTCTTGACGATGCCCCACTGACGCGCCCACAGTTTCACCTGGCGAGCGGCAAAGCCTGCGGGACGCCCGAATTCGCCGAGCCCGACCTTCTCGAAGTCGACGGCGTGCAGCGCCGCGAGGGTGGCGACGAGCCCGTCGAGGTTACGGTCGACCTCCGCATCGGAGAGCGCGTCGAGTTCTGCGGCGGTCCGGATGACGGTTCCGTCGATGAATTCGACGATGGTGCACGGCGCACCGAGGACCGCACCGTCGGCGTCGAAGGCGACGGTCGGCGCCACCGGGACGTCGGTGGCACCGAGCGCGCTGGTCACCGTCCACTCCCGCGCCATGTCGTGCGCGGACGGTGTGAGGCCTCCGGTGGGGGGGCGCCGGGCAATCCACTTCTTCACGCCGTCGGTGACCGAGAACGTCAGGTTGGACTTGCCGCCGCTGACCAGATCGATCTGCAGATCACCGGCGACGTCGACGTCGTTGTCCTCCAGGAACTTTCGCAGAACCGCGGGATCGAGGACGCTCCGGGGATCGAATGCGGTGCTCACTTGGCGGCCTCCGCGGCCGCAGCAGCCTTGCGGGCACGCCCGATGGTGCGACGGGCGATCGCCCACCGGTGCACCTCGGACGGTCCGTCGTAGACGCGGAAAGGCCGCAGTTCGTTGTGCAGGCGGGCGAGCGGCAGGTCGTCGGAGACGCCGGTGCCTCCACACATCTGGATGGAGCGATCCGCGATCCGGGTGAATGCCTCGGCGGCAAAGGTTTTCGCTATCGATGTCTCGTTGGACGCGTGGCCGCCGCGATCGAGCTCCGCACACGCCTTGACCAGCAGCGCACGGGCGGCCGCGAGGTCGATCTCATTGTCGGCGATCATCTGCTGGATCATGCCGAGGTCGGCGAGTTTGCCGCCGAAACCCTCACGGTGCGAGACATAGTCGACGGCGACGTCCTGACAACGCACCGCCGATCCCATCCAGCGCATCACGTGCGTCATGCGCGCCGGACCGAGCCGCACCTGGGCGTAGCGGTATCCCTCGTCGACTTCACCGAGCACGTCGGCATCGGGGACGAAGACGTCGGTGAACCGGACCTCGCAGTGACCGCCGACCATCGACCGGTCGGTGGTGTGGATGTGGCGGCCCACGGCGATGCCCTCGCGGTCGGCCGGAGCCAGGAACATCGTCGCACCGCCCCGGTCGCCGGGCGAGCCGGCGGTGCGAGCCATGATGATGAAGAATCCGGCGCCGTCGGCTCCGGTGATGAATCGCTTCTCGCCGTTGATCTTCCAGCCGCCGTCGACCTTGGTCGCGGCGGTGGCGAGGGCGTTGGGGTCCGAGCCGGCACCGGGCGACGGCTCGCTCATCGCGAACGCCGAGCGCACATCACCGGCCGCCAGGGGCGCGAGATAGGTGTGCCGCTGCTCTTCGCTCGCGATGTGGGCGAGCATGTGCACGTTGCCCTCGTCGGGCGCGCCGATGTGCAGCGCCACCGGGCCGAAGGTCGAGTAGCCGGCCGCCTCGAAGACCGGAGCGCGATCGGACATGTCGAGGCCGAGACCGCCGAATTCCACCGGCGCGTGCGGCGCGAAGATGCCCTCCGCCTTGGCCTTGGCGTTCATCTCCCGGCGGATCTCGTCGCCGCCTGCGGCTTCGATGTCACCGGCGAAGCGCTCCTCGATCGGCAGCACGTACTCTTTGATGAAGCGGGAGGTCTTGGCGACCAGATTCTCGACGTCGGCGCCGTAACTCAGGTCAATGGGCATTCGGTCTCCTCAACTGAAGCCCGATCAGCCGATGCCGACCGAGCGTTCGCTCTGTCGAGACCACACCTTGCCACCCCACCGGTCGTGGGTCAAGCGCTCAGCCCCGTCGGTAGCCGACGATCTCGCGGGCGAGAACCAGGTTCCGCCGGATCAATTCGTCGGCGCCGAGTTCGCCGTCGAGCTTGAACCAGGTCGACACGCCGACGCACATGGTCGCCACGGCACGCGCGGCATCCTTCGGGTACTCGGTCTCGAAGTCGCCCGCCTCCACCCCGGCGAAGACGATCTCATCGACCATGTGTTGCTGCCGATCCCGGTGCCCGATGTAGGTGGGCTTGTAGGAGTCGTCGAGGCTGCGGATCTCGGTCGATCCGACGAAGGCCTGTTCGCGGCGGTACATGTGGAAACGCAGCAGCGACTCGACGACGGCGTCGAAGCGTCTCACCGGCTCGGGCCCCGCCTCGCGGATCGCCTGCTCGGAGCGGGCCAGCAGATCGGTCATGGTGCGCTCGAGCAGGCCCTGCAGCAGCGACTGCTTGGACGGGTAGTGGTGATACAGCCCGGGCACCGACAGGCCGGCGCGTGCGGCGATCTCCCGGACCGAGGTGCCGTGATAGCCGTGCTCGGCGAAGGCGGCCAGCGCGGCGGCCAGCGGCACCGGCAGCTCGGCCTCGCCGTAATCGCGCCACGACGACGTGGTCTGCACACCCTCCGAGGCATGTGTTCCCTCGGGAACATCCGACCGGGAATCCGCTGCCGCCTCCTCGACCCCTGTGTCACCCACTCCGTCGCTCATGGCTCCAACATATCGTCACCACCGTCGGTGACCGCACCCACCAGCGACATCATCAGCCGCACGCTCAGCGCGACGAGCTCGTCGCGACCCAGCGGGATCTCCTCGTCGAGCCATGTGGAGACCAGACGACCGAGCCCCCCGACCTGGAACTGGGCCGCGGCGATGGCTTCCGGACCGACCTCCGTCGCGAGCGCATCGGAGGCGGTGTGCAGGGTCAACATCGCGAACAACCCGGTGGATTCGTTGCGTTTGGCGGCCACGACCGGCGACAGCAACGACGGCGAGAACAGCAACTGCCCCTTGCGCCGGTCGGCGTCGACGATGTCGACGATCGCACCGACGGCACCGGAGACCTTGCCGGCCACGCCGACGCCGGCGGCGAAGGCGGTCAGCGCCGCCTCCGAGATCTCCTCGATGACCCGGTCGAACGTGGCCGCCACCAGCGCGTCTGCCGACTCGAAACTCTCGTAGAAGTAGCGCGGGTTGAGCCCGGAGGCGCGGCAGATACCGCGCACCGTGACCGCCCCCTCGGCATCGAGGAGCTCCAGCGTCGCGTCCATCAGCGCCTCACGGCGACGGGAGATGCGCTCGTCGCCGTCGACGCCCCCATAGGAACGCAGCGGCGCACCGGCAGCCTGCGGGTCGGCGCGCACGGCATCCGGTTCGGACTGCGGTGTCTCATCGCGCGAGGAGCCGTCGGTCACGGCTCCCATCTTGTCATCCTCCCTTGACATCTTTCGGCGAGAACAGGTTCAATCAATCAGGAAACATCCGTTACCAGATTGCGCGACTCGAGGGGTTTCGCGCACATCCGGTCCGATCGGAGGTCGGGACATGACCACACAAGACGCCGCAGCACTCGGCAATTCAGGGCCACTCGGTAATTCAGCGGCACTCGGCGATTCACCACTGGCGCACGACAGCGCCCTCGAGGCCAACCTCGCCGCTCCCGCCCCGGATACCGAATTCCTGCCGCGCGCGGCGCGGATGTCGCGTGCCGAGCTCGACGCCCTGCCCGCGGCGAACATGGAGATGCTGGGCATCGCGACGCTGGCCGGTCCGGCCAACGTGATCATGCAGCTGGCGCTGCCGGCCGTCGGCTACGGCGTCTACGAGAGCCAGGTGGATTCGGGCAACCTGTTCAAGCATCCGGTCAAGCGCACCCGCACCACGCTCGCCTACCTCGCGGTCGCGGCCAGCGGCGATCCCAAGGTGCGCAAGGCCTATCGCCGCGCGGTCGGACGCTCGCACGCCAAGGTGCGCTCCACACCCGAGAGCCCGGTGAAGTACAACGCCTTCGATCCCGAGCTGCAACTGTGGGTTGCGGCCTGCCTCTACAAGGGCTGGGAGGACGTGCAGCGCATCTTCGGCGACCCCGACGCGATCACCGAGGAGGCTTACCAGGCCGGTGCCGTCATGGGCACCACCTTGCAGATGCCACGAGAGATGTGGCCGGCGACCCGCGCCGACTTCGACGACTACTGGAACGGCATGATCGATCGGCTCGAGATCGATCCGGTCATCCGCGAGCACCTCATGTCGATCGCTCGCATGGAGTTCGCCCACCCGATCGTCTCCCGGCTGTTCGGGTGGCATTCGGAGATCTTCACCCTCGGCTTCTTGCCCGAGGGCTTCCGCGCCGCCATGGGCATCGAGATGAAGCCGTGGCAGCAGCGATTCTTCGACGTGCACAACGCGATTGCCCGCGCGATCATCCAACGCCTGCCGAAGCCCTTGCGCGCCTTCCCGTTCAACCTGCTGCTCGCCGACGTGAAGTGGCGAATGCGGACCAAGCGCCCGCTGGTCTGAGGTCGCGGGCGGGTGTCAGATCCGCCGCAGCGCGTCGGTGCCCACTTCGTCCACCGAGCTGACGCCGGCCAGTCCGAGCGTGAGATCCAGCTCGGCGATGATGTTGGCCACCACGTCCCGGGCGCCGTCGGCGCCGGCGATCGCCAGCCCGTACATGTGCGGGCGACCGATGCACACCGCGTCGGCGCCGAGTGCCAGCGCCTTGAACACGTCTGCACCGGTGTAGATCCCGGAGTCGACGAGGACCTTGCACCGCCCGTCGACGACCGGTGCGATGTCGGTGAGCGCGTCCAGTGAGCTGATCTCACCGTCGATCTGGCGGCCACCGTGATTGGACACGATGATGCCGTCCACCCCCGCGTCGACGGCAGCGCGGGCGTCGTCGGGATGCAGCACTCCCTTGAGGACGATCGGCAGCGACGTCCGCTCACGCAGGGAGGCGATCTCGGTCCAGCTCAGCGACGGACGCGAGTAGATGTCGAGGAAGGTCTGCACACCCACGCGCGGTTCGGGTCGGATCAGGTTGCGCAGCAACGTTCCCGGCGTGTTGCGGGCTATCGAGAACAGGGTCTTGAGGGCGCCGAGGGAGATCTCGGGTCTCTCGCCGGACGCACCCGCGGCGAGGCCGGCGACGATCTCGGTGAACCGTGGGTCGGAGGTGTACTGGGCGATGCCCTCACCCTTGGCGAAGGGCAGCGAACCGAGGTTCAGGTCCTGGGGCCGCCATCCGAGCATCGTGGTGTCGAGGGTGACGGCGACGGCCTGGGCGCCGGCGTTCTCGGCGCGGCGCAACAGCGAGTCGACGAGATCGTCGTCGGTGGACCAGTACAGCTGAAACCAGCGTGGCGCAACGGATTTCACACGATCCATCTCGGCGGCCACCCGTTCCATCGGCGCACTGCCCTGATTGGAGAAGATGTAGGGCACACCGAGTTCGGCAGCCGCGTGCCCGATGTGGACGTCGGCGTCACGCATGGCCAGCCCGCCCGCCCCCACCGGCGCGAACAGGATCGGCGCGGGCAGCCGGGCGCCGAACAATTCCGTCTCGAGGCTGCGCTGCGACACGTCGCGCAGCACTCGCGGCACGATCGCCCACCGATCCAGGGCGGCCCGGTTGGCCGCCATCGTCCGGCCCTCCCCCGCACCGCCGGCGATGTAGGCCCACGCCCGCTGCGACATCGCCTTACGGGCACGACGCTCGAGTTCGGCGAAGTCGGTGGGCACCGCGGGGCGCCGGTCGTGAATGCCCGCGGTGTAGATGTCGTTCTGGCGGATGCGTCCCCACCCCGGCGTGGTCATCGCGACCTCCTCGTGTCGGCAGCCCGTGCGACGTCCGTCGTCGGGCATCGCAGTCGAAGATACGCACCGCTCACCCGGCGAGGCTGTGTGCGGTCCGGCCGTGGGCGAGCACGCGCTTGCGCGCCACGAGCCCCTGCACCCCGAGGCTGATGCCGAGGAACACCAGGATCGTCGCGCTCTCGAGCCCGCCGAGGCTGCCCCGTGGCTCGCCGAAGACCGTGGGGCCGAACACCGCGATGGCGAGGTGGGCGCCGATGGCGACGAACCACAGCGCGATGGTGACCGCATTGCCCCGCCGCACCATCACCCCGGCGGCGTTGCGGTAGATGTGCATCGTGTGAGCGCGCGGCACGGCGATGAGCGCGGCCACCACGAACCCGAGCAGTGTCGAGACGACCTCCCCGACCGTCACCCGCGGTGCGTGTTGGAGGTAGTTCACGGAGCTGACGACGCCGATCACCAGCAGGATCGCCGGGAGTTTCAGCGGGTTGTCTTTGATGGGCCGCTCGGTGAGTTGGCGGTAGAAGATGTAGCCGAGGACGATGACGCCGACCGCGATCGGCAGAGCTGTGTTTGTGGTCATGCCTCCACTCTCGCCAACTCTCGCGGCGAGGTCGTCCACCCCGGGGTGGATGCCGGGTTGATCTCTGCGCGTGCGACTCCGCGAGCGGGCACACCCTCGATACGGTGAGTCGTGCCCAGCATTGCGCGTGTTCTCAACCCCGGGCGGGCGAGCCCCGACGTCCTCGCGGTGCGGTATGCGGTCTGCGCGCTGGTGATCGCCTCGGCGGTGCTCGACACGACGTCGGTGCCACCGTGGCGCGTGGCGCCGGGCTGGATCGCCACCGCGGTTCTCGTGGTCTGCCTGGTGCGTGGGGGCATGCAACCCATGACCGCGCCGCGCTTTCTCGCCGCCACCTCACTCGGTGACTCGGCGATCGTCATCGGGGCCGCCTCGGTCGTCGGCGTCGCCTTCGCCGGCGGCGCGACCGTGTGGGTTCCCCAACTCGGCGTGGCCGCGTCCGCGCTCGCGCCCGTTGCCCTCCCCATGACCGCCGCCCTGGCCGCCGTCCCGATGCTCGCGCTGACGGTCCATTGGTCACAACTGCATCAATCCGGGTGGACGCTGGCGATCAATCTGATGGTCGCCGTGGTGGTGTTCGGGTGGGTGCATCTTCGGCGCTACCGGCGTGAGGTCACCGAAGTCGCTGCGGCACAACAGGAGATCATCGATTCCGAGCGCGCGCGTGCCGTCGAGGCGGAGAACCGTCGGGTGCTCGCCGCCCAACTCCACGACGTACTCGCCCACACCTTGTCCGGGTTGATCATCACCCTGCAGGGCGCCGCGCTCATCGCCCGACGCGAGGGCGTCTCCGCCGATCTCGCCGAGAAGCTGGACACCGCAACGAACTTGGCGAAGGACGGCCTCGGTGAGGCACGAGAAGCGGTCCGATCGTTGCGCGACGGACCCGCTGCGAGCGCCGCACCGTTGAGCGCCTGGCTGGAGCCGACGCTCCAACGTCTCGGTTCCGCAACCGGATTGCAGGTGACGGTCGCGGGTTCGCCCGACGATCTCGACGCCGAGTGGACCGCCGTCGCCCGATCGGTGGTGATGGAGGGGCTGACCAACTCGTTACGCCACGCCGCGGGTGCACCGGTGCGCATCGAGTTCGGGGTCGAGGGCCTCCGGATGCTCTCCGTCGGCGATCCCGACGGGTTCACCGATCGCGAACACGACAGCGGCGGATACGGTTTGGCCGGTCTCGCCGAACGGGTCGCGGCGGCCGGCGGTAGGCTGACCCACGGCCCGTGCGAGGAAGGATTCGAGCTCATCATGGCGGTGACGACGTGACGGTGACGGTGGTGATCGCCGACGATCAGACCGTGGTGCGCGAGGGCCTGCGGTCGATGCTCTCGCTGTTCGACACCATCGCGGTCCTCGGGGTAGCGGCCTCGGCCGAATCCGCCCTCGACCTCGTCGCCGGGACCGACCCCGACGTACTGCTCACCGATCTCCGCATGCCCGGCATCGGCGGCATCGAGGGAATACGACGGCTGCGCGCCGACGGATCACGCACTGCCGCAGTGGCATTGACGACCTACGACGACGACACCACGATCGTCGAGGCACTCGACGCCGGGGCCGTCGGATTCCTCAACAAGGACGCCGATCCCGAGGCCATCGAGGCGGCGGTGCTCGCCGCGGCCGGCGGTCGGTCGATGCTCGACGAGAAGGCGTTGCGCGCGGTCTTGTCCCACGAGCGGTCGGCTGCGCCGGCAGCACCGACCGAGGCGCCCGACGGTCTCACCGAACGCGAGGTGGAGGTGCTCGGCCTGATCGCGCAGGCGATGTCGAACCAACAGATAGCCTCCCACCTCGTCGTCGGCGTGAGCACCGTCAAGACCCACGTCAACCACCTGCTCGCCAAGACCGCATGCCGCGACCGTGCGGCGCTGGTGGCCTACGCGTATCGGCACGGCCTGGTCTGAGCCCGCGAGGCGCTGCGAATGTGTGCCGACTTCGGGTTTGTGCGTCCTGCAGGACACACATCGCCGAGGTCGACACACAAACGCACCGGTGTCGACGCCCTACGCCGACCCCACCAGCGCAGCGCCCATCCCGATCATGACCACGGCGACGACGGCGTCGAGGATGCGCCATGCGACGGGTTTGGCGAAGATCGGCGCCATGCGGCGACCACCGCCGCCCAGCAGTGAGAACCAGATCAGGCTCGCGCAGCAGGCGCCGATCGCGAAGGCCCACTTGCCGTTTCCGTGGCTGTTGGCGATGGCGCCCATGGTGAGCACGGTGTCGAGATAGACGTGCGGATTGAGCCAGGTGAGGGCCAGCGCGGTGCCGATCGCCACCCAGCGGCTCGCCGTGGTGACCTCGCCGGCGTTGTCGACGATCGCCTCCCGACTGCGCAGACAGCGACGGGCGGCCATCAGCCCGAGCACGATCACATACGCCCCGCCGAGGTACTTGGCCGCGGTCACCACGCTCGGGTGGGCGTTCACGAGCGCACCGAGGCCGGCCACGCCCGCGGTGATGAGCACGACGTCGGAGATCGCGCAGACCGCCACCACCGGGGCCACATGGACGCGTCGCACACCCTGCTGCAGAACGAAGATGTTCTGCGGTCCGATCGCGATGATCAGCCCGGCGCCGGTCAGCAGGCCGGCCAGCGCCGGCAGCAGGAATGCGTTCATAACGACAACGCTAGGAGCGTCAAAATCCGAAGACCAGCGAATGCTTCTCATGAATCATTAGAGTGACTTAATATGGATGTCAGTCAGGACGGCCTGCAGACGCTGGCGACCGTGTTGCGTGCCGGCACTTTCGAGGCCGCGGCGGCACAGTTGCACGTCACGCCGTCGGCGATCAGCCAGCGCATCAAGGCCATGGAGCACTCCGTCGGTCGGGTGCTGGTCCAGCGCACCAAACCGGTGCGGGCGACGCGTGACGGGGAGGTGTTGCTCCGTCTGGCCGAACAGTGGGAACTGCTGGCCACCGAGGCGCGGCTGGAGCTGGCGGGCGCGCCCTCCGACGGCGCTCACGACGCCGACCAACCCCTCGTGCACCTACCGATCGCGGCCAACGCCGACTCGCTGGCCACCTGGCTGCTGCCCGCGCTGGCCCGCTTTCATCACGGCCATCTGGCCGCCGTCGAGGTGATCCGCGACGACGAGAGCCGCAACGCCGACCATCTGCGGACCGGTGAGGTGCTGGGGGCGATCAGCTCGGTCCCGGACCGCATCCGCGGCTGCCGGATGCAGACGCTCGGCGTCATGCGCTACATCCCGGTCGCCACCCCGGACTACCTGGCCCGATGGATGCCGGACGGTCCGACCGAGGCCGCGTTGGCCCGGGCGCCGATGGTGCAGTACGACCGCAGCGACAATCTGCAGCGCGAGGTACTGCGCATGCTCAGTCCGTCACCGGCCGATCCGCCGGCGGTCTACATCCCGGCCTCCACCGAGTACCACCGAGCGGTCGAATACGGGATGGGCTGGGGAGCGGTGCCGCGGGTGCAGATCGCCGACGCGCTCGACTCGGGACGCCTGGTCACCTTCACCGACCGGCGCGTCGACGTCCCGCTCTACTGGCATTACTGGAAGCTCGCCTCGCCCCTGCTCTCGGCACTGACGGAGTCGATCGTCGAGGCCGCCGCGGAGTTCCTCGGCGCGGCGGATCAGTCCTGATCGGACGCCCTGACGTGGTCGGCGTCGACATATGCCGACGCCGACATCTCGTCGTGCATCACCGCGACGGCCGGCCCGGGAGTGGACAGATCGAGCGGGTGATCGATCTCGTCACGCCACAGTCGGGCCGCGACGTAGAAGACCGCCGCGAAGGGGACCGGCGCCAGTCCGCACACCACGAACGTCGCGGTGAGTCCGATCGCGTGGCTGACGGGGGCCGCCAACGCCATCGACACCGGCATCAGCACCACCGAGACGAAGAAATCCAGGCTGGCCACCCGGCCCAGCAGCGCAGGCGGGACGCGGCGCTGTAACAGCGTGCCCCACAACACCATCGGCCCGTCGAACAGCACCCCCATGATGAATCCGGCGATGATGAACACCCACGTGTGCCCGGCAACACCCATGAGCACCAACGGGATCGACGACCAGCCCCACAGTCCGAACATCAACGTGAGGTATCGCCGCGGCATCGGGATCGAGGCGAACACCAGCGAGCTGATCGCAGCGCCGGCGCCGAAGGCTGCAAGCACCAGCGAATGATCACCGGCGCCGCCGTGCACCCGCTCCTGCAACGCGAACGGGATGAGTACCTCGATCGGCCCCATCGTCGCCAGCACGAGGATGGTCGCGAAGAACAGCGTCGACCACAACCACGGGGTGCGCCACATGTAGGCGAATCCCTCCGCCAGATCGCTGACGATCGAGGCAATCGCGGGACCGCGCAAGGTCTTCGGGTCACGACGCAACGGCACCGGACGCATCCGCAGATAGCACAGTGCCGAGCCGACACTGGCCACCGCGGCGACGAGCGCCGCCTGGGCGGGCGCGGCCGCGGCGATCACCGCTCCGGCGATCATCGGGCCGGCCGCCTGGAACAGCACCGGCCGGACGATGCCCTCGATGCCGTTGGCGGCCTGGAGTTCATCGGCGGCGACGATGCCCGGCAACAACGCCGAGTATGCGGGGTAGTACATGCCCGTGGTGATCCCGCCGAAGACGGCCGCCACGGCCACGATGGGCATCGTCAGGACCCCGCCGATCGCGCAGAACGCCACGACCGCGAAGACCGCCATCTTGACGATCTCGAGCCCGATGATGATGGAACGCTGCGACACCCGGTCGGCTAGCACGCCGCCGGCCAGCGTCGAGATCACCATGCCGACCGCGGCCAGGCCGGTCGCCAGCGACACCTGGCCCGGTCCCCCGCCGAGACCGATAACCTGCCACACCAGCGTGATCGTCCACACGCCGTCGGAGAACAGGGCGAACATCAGGCCCGCAGCGAGCAACCGGTACTGCCCACCGCCGAAGGGGCGCAGCGCGCGCGGCAGGGTGGACGTCGACGAACTCACCTCACGAGCTTGCCCGACACCGGGCGTCGGCGGCCACCGATTTTCGCCGCGCGCGACTCAGCTCGCGCGGCGTGAGGTCTTCTTCGCCGCGGTCTTCGACTCGTCGTCGGATCCCGACGACGCCGTCTTCTTCGCCGGAGCCTTCTTCGCTGCGGCCTTCTTGGCCGGCGCCTTCTTTGCGGCCGTTTTCTTCGCCGGAGCCTTCTTGGCGGCCCTCTTCGCCGGCGCCTTCGATGCGCCGACGTCGTCGGCCTCCTCGGCCGGCCCGCGGTCCTTCACCGATGCCCGCAGCGCGGCGAGCAGATCAGCGACCTCGGAGTCCTCATCCTCGGTGGAGTTCTCCTCGGCTTCCGGGAATGCCTCGGAGCCATCGGATTTCGCGTCGATCAGTTTGGCCAGTTCTTCCTGATAGGTATCGGAGAACTCGCTCGGGTCGTAGTCCTGCGCCATCGAATCGATCAGCGACGACGCCATCGTCAGTTCCTGGTCCCGGATCTCGACGTCGTCGTCGAGGAAACCGAAGTCGGGCTTGCGGACCTCGTCGGGCCACAACAGCGTCTGCAGCGTCATCACGCCGGGCTCGATGACCCGCAGTGCCGCCATCCGGGTCCGGTTGCGCAGGGTGAACGACGCGATGGCGAGCCGGTCGGTTTCCTGCAGCGCCCGCGCGAGCAGCACATAGGCCTTCGGTGACTTCGACGACGGTTCGAGATAGTAGGGCTTGTCGAAGTAGATCGGATCGACCTGGTCGACCGGCACGAATTCCAGAATCGAGATCTCCGGACTCTTCTGCACGGGCAGGGACGCGAGATCGTCCTTGGTGAGGATCACCGTGTCGCCCGCCGAGGATTCGTAGGCGTTGGCGATGTCGGAGAACTCAACCTCGGTGTCGGTACCCTCACGGACCCGTCGATAGCGGATGCGGGTGCCATCGGAGGAGTCGACCTGATAGGACTTCCGGTCGTGGCTTTCCGTGGCCGAATAGACCTTGACCGGCACGTTGACCAGACCAAAGCTCAGATCGCCCTTCCAGATCGAGCGCATGGTCGCCATTGTGCCATCCTCACCCGGTCTCTGCGGGTCCCACGCCCATCTCGGACGTGGCAGGCTTGAACCATGGCGTCCGGGCAGACACTCGAGGTGGATGGGCACACCATCTCGGTGACCAACCTGGCCAAGGTGCTCTATCCGTCGACCGGCACCCGCAAGTTCGACGTCATCGACTATTACGCGCGGATCGCCGAGGTGATGCTCCCGCATCTCGCCGATCGTCTCGTCACCCGCAAACGCTGGCCCAACGGCGTCGACTCCACCCCGTTCTTCGAGAAGTCGGTCCCCGAGGGCATCCCCGACTGGGTGACCCGGCGCGGAGTCGAACACAGCAGCCGGATCATCGAGTACGTCGTCGCCGATTCGCCCGCAACACTGGTGTGGCTGGCGCAGATGGCGGCACTCGAGTTGCACACGCCGCAATGGCGACTGCCCCGAGACGATGCCCTCGCCGACTTCGCCGCCGAGGGTCCCAGGGCCAATCGTCTCGTCCTCGACCTCGATCCCGGGCCCGGGGTCACTCTCGCGCAGTGCGGTGACATCGCCCGCGACATCCACGACATGCTCGACGCCGCCGGACTGGATTCGTACCCGGTCACCAGTGGTGGCAAGGGAATTCACGTGTATGCGAGGTTCCCGACCCCGGTGTCGGCGGATTCGGCGCGAACGGTCGCCAAGCAGATCGCCACCTCACTGGCCCAGCAGCAGCCCGATCTGGTCACCGCGACCATGGCGAAATCCGAACGGCCCCACAAAGTATTCATCGATTGGAGCCAGAACAGCGCGTCCAAGACCACACTCGCGCCGTATTCCCTGCGGGGCCGCGAGCAGCCGTGGGTGGCCGCACCCCGGACCTGGGACGAGATGGCCGATCCCGACCTGACGCAGTTGCTCTACACCGAGGTCCTCGAACGGATCGAGGAGTATGGGGATCTCCTCGACGGACTCGACGACGATGGGCCGCCGGCCGGACCCGACGACTCGGGCGACTCGGGCGATGCGGTTGATATTGCGGTACAGCCCGATTCGGGCACCTCCGAGAGTGGTCAGGTGATCAACCTGCGCGAGTACCGCCGCAAACGCAACGCCGCGGTCACCCCGGAACCCTTCGGTGACAAAAGGTTCAGGGACACCGAATTCACGAAGTCACGATCCGGCAAGGACGAGGCCCGGGTATCACGTGGGCAGGAGCCGGGTGGGCCGATCTTCGTGATCCAGGAACACCACGCCCGTCGGTTGCACTACGACTTCCGGCTCGAACACGATGGTGTGCTGGTGAGTTGGGCCGTGCCGAAGAACCTGCCCGACGATCCCGACCAGAACCGTCTCGCCGTGCAGACCGAGGACCATCCCATGGACTACGCCGACTTCTCCGGCGACATCCCGGCCGGCGAGTACGGCGGCGGACATGTGGAGATCTGGGATCGCGGCACCTATGAGACCGAGAAGTGGCGCGCCGACGAGATCATCGTCCGGCTGCACGGTGACCGCATCCAAGGCCGGTACGCGCTGATCAAGACCGGCGAGAAGAACTGGCTCGCCCACCTGATGAGCGACGAACCACGACCGATCCTCCCGGAGAGCCTGCGCGATCCACGGCCGATGCTGGCCACCGACGAATCCATCGACAAACTCGACTCGAAGGACTGGGCCTTCGAGGGCAAGTGGGACGGGTATCGTCTCCTGGTCCGCTATATCGGTGGCGAATTCAAGCTCACCTCGCGCTCCGGCCTGGACATGACCGCCGACTTTCCCGAACTCGCCTGCATCACCGACGAACTCGGACTGATCGATGTCGTCCTCGACGGTGAGGTTGTCGCCCTCGATGCCACCGGCCGCACCAATTTCACATTGCTCGCCGGACGCAGATCCGCCGACGAGGACGTCACCCTCAAGCTGTATCTGTTCGACCTGCTCTACCTGAACGGGACGTCGCTGCTCCGCAAACCGTGGTCGCAGCGTCGCGAGCTGCTCGAGGAACTGGCCCCGGCCTTCCGCCGATCCCGCTACGTCGAGGTACCGCCGCTACTACCCGGGCCGGGCGCGGCGGCCGCCGAGTACAGCCGGGAACACGGGATGGAAGGCGTTGTCGCAAAACGTCGTTCGTCGACCTATCAGCAGGGGCGACGATCGAATTCGTGGCTCAAGCACAAGAACTGGAGCGACATCGAAGTCGTGATCGGCGGCTGGCGTCCGGGCCGCGGGAACCGCGCACACACCATCGGCTCTCTGCTGCTCGGCCTGCCCGAGGAGACCGGCCTGCGCTACGTGGGCCGCGTCGGTACCGGCTTCACCGAAGCCCAACTCAGCGCTCTCGCAGAAGAACTCGAGCCGCTGACCATCCGGCGGTCGCCGTTCCTGGACAAACTGGACCGGCCGGTCGCGGCGAATGCGGTGTGGGTACTGCCGAAGATCGTCGGCGAGGTGCGGTTCATGGACTGGACGAGCACCGGTCATCTCCGACATCCGAGCTGGCGGGGAATCCGGCGTGACAAACTCCCCGGCGACCTCTGACACACCCTCACTCCACTGCGATCGAAAGGACGATGATGACCGAGACCACCGGAGAGATGCTCACCATCACTGCGGCCGACGGGCCCGCCGAGGCGTACATGGCGCGGCCGGTGTCGGCCGACGCCGACGCCACCTGGCCCGGAGTGCTGTTTCTCATCGACGCGATCGGTCTGCGTCCGCAGATCGAGACGATGGTCGATCGGATCGCTTCGTGGGGCTATGTGGTGTTGGCGCCCAACGTGTTCTACCGCAGCGGCAGTGCTGCCGAGACCTCGCCGGACGGGCCGCTCCTCGACGATGACAGCCGAGCCGCCTTCTTCGCCGGGGTGCGACCCCGCATGCAGGCGCTCACCACCGACCTTGCCCGGCGTGATCTCGGCTCGTACCTCGATGCGCTGCATACTCAACCCGGGGTGCGGCCCGGTGCCATCGGTGTAACCGGATACTGCATGGGCGGACGGTTGGCGCTGTTGGCCGCCGCCACCCGTCCCGATGATGTTGCCGCCGTGGGCATGTTCCACACCGGCGGGGTGGTGACCGACGCTCCCGACAGCCCGCATCTGTCACTGGGCGACGTGCGCGCGGAGGTCCTCGCCGTGCACGCCGACCATGATCAGTCGATGCCCCCGGAGGCGATCGCCCAGTTCGAGCACGCCCTCACCTCGAGCGGGGTGACTCATCACGCGAGCGTGTATCCCGGTGCGGCGCACGGCTACACGATGGCCGACACCGCACCGTACAACCACGACGCGGCCGAGTACCACTACGCGGAGCTACAGAAGTTGTTCGACCGTACGCTGCACTGAGTCCGCGTCGAACGTCACAAGCCTTGACGGTCCCGCTGGCCGGCGACGAAACGTGTGGCCATGGTCTGCATGAGCCCGGGCGAGAACCGCGCGAACCGCCAGGCCATCCGGGCCTGCGCGGGCACCACGAGCAACGGTTGATGGCGCTCGATCGCCCGAAGGGTGTCCGACGCCAGGCGATCCGCCGGATACGGCGTCCGAATCCCTTGGCCCGAAAGGTAATACGTCCGCCCGGTGAAGCCACCGACGCCGTCGGCGTCGAGCATCGGGGTTTCCACCGCAGCCGGGCAGACCACGAGCACCCCCACCCCGTGCGCGGCGGCCTCGGTCCGCAACGCCAACGACAATCCGACGATCGCGTGTTTGCTCATCACGTAGCTGGTGAGCAAACCGGCCGCGGTGAGCCCGGCCATCGACGCGGTGTTGACGATGTGGCCCGATCCCTGCCGGATCATGTGCGGATACGCCGCGGTGACACCGTGCACGACGCCGCGGATGTTGACGTCGATGACCGCATCCCACTGCTCGGCCGCGAGTTCCTCGGTGTTGCCGCCCAGTGCGATCCCCGCGTTGTTGAACATCAGGTCGATGTGTCCGTGGTCGGCGACCACCGAGTCCACGACGGACCGTACGGCGTCGGCGTCGGCGTCGGTGACGTCGAGACCGACGGCACGGGCGTGTTCCGATCCGGTCGATTGCGCTGTTCTCGTCGCAGCCTGCTCGTCGATGTCGGCGCACCACACGTGGACACCGGCACTCGCGAGAGCCCGCGTGAAAGCCGCGCCGATCCCCGACCCGCCGCCGGTGACCACGGCCGTTCGGCCCGCGAGCGCGTGGTCGTCTCTATCTGCTTGCCGACGTCGCCTCATCGGGCAACCTTGACAGTGGGTGCATCAAGTGTCAATGACGTGGGTGCTCTCCGACACACCCGGCGCCGCACGTTCGCCCCTCGGCGCGCTCGCGTGATCTGATGCGGCTAGCCTCAGGGGTCAGTCGACAAGGGAGTGTGAGTGTTCGTCGTTGCCCATATCAGCGACCTCCATTTCAACGGAACACGGTTCAACCGTGCCCGGATCGAGTCGACCCTGAGTTACCTCAACGCGCGCGCCGACGGCATCGACGCGTTACTGGTCACCGGCGACATCGCCGACGAGGGCACACCGCGCGAGTATGTCGAGGCTTACCGTGTCCTGGATTCGCCGCTGCCGACGCTGGTCACCGTCGGCAACCACGACCTGCGTGAGAATTACAGCGAGGTACTCGGCGATGAGCGCAGCACGGCACCGGTCAACTCTTCGTTGCTCGTCGACGACGTGTTGTTGCTGTCGGTGGACAGTTCCATCCCCGGTCGCAACGACGGCTACCTCGACGACGACACCCTCGCGTGGATGTCCGCGCAGATCGACGCCGTCGGCGCCGATACCCGCGTCCTGGTGGCCTTTCACCATCCCCCCGTCACCATCGGCATGACCTTCATGGACACCATCCGCCAAACCGGTGAGGAGCGCCTCGCCGAGCTCGTGGCGACCCACCCGAACATCGTCGGCTTCGTTTGCGGTCACGCACATTCGGCGTGCGTCACCCGCTTCGCCGACCGGCCCCTGGCCATCGCCCCGGGCGTCGCCTCCACGCTGAACCTCCCGTTCGAAGGTACCGAGATCATCAACCGTGGCCAGCCACCGGGCATCGCATTCCACCTGATCGACGGCGACCGCCTCATCACCCATTTCCGCTCGGTGATGTTCTGAGCCCCGCCATCGATGGGTGAGGCGTGACGTCCCCCGATGGTCGAGGTGCGAGCCGCGTGCGGCGAGCCTCGAGACTGATTGCCAGAGAGCAGGTTCCGACACCACGCACACCGAATACTCTTCAGCACAAGAGGTCTCGAGGCTCCGTCGCTAAAGCTCCTCCGCACCTCGACCACCGGGTTGAAGACCGACTACCGGGCAGGACAGCCCCTCCCCGAGTAGATCACTACGTCACCCCCGATGGTCGAGGTGCGAGCCGCGTGCGGCGAGCCTCGAGACCGATTGCTACGGTGCTGGTTTCGGACCACTAGTGGTCGACGACCGGCTCCCGCTCCAGCATCCGGCTGACGTGGTGGCCCACGCCGGCGGCGTGCAGACCGGTCTGCGACACCTCGTAGACGCGGCCGGTCCGGATGTCGAAGTACAGACCGATAATTCGCAGGGAGGATTCGGCGGCGGCGCGGCCGGCGAGGTGGTGCCGACTCAGGGTTTCGACCTGTTTGGCGACGTTGACCACGGCGAGCTGGTCGATCTCGGTGAAACCCATGGCGGCAGCGGCACGTCCGGCCGGATGCCCCAGACGCATCGCGCTCACACTGGGCACCCCATGGCGCAGCCAGCGGGCCATCGACGTGTCGGCCGGAGCGGTATCGGCCTGCAGATGCAATGCGCGCATCGCGCCGCAGGACGAATGTCCGCACACCACCACCGAACTGACACCGACCTCGCTGATCGCGAAGTCCAGGGCGGCCTCGATCGAGCAGTCCGCGTGATCACCGGTCGGCACCAGGTTGCCCACGTTGCGCAGGGTGAACAGGTCACCCGGTCCGCTCGAGGTGATGATGTTGGGCATGATCCGGGAATCGGCACAGGTCAGGAAGAACGCGTCGGGCTCCTGATAGTCCACCACGTCGGACAGGTGCCCGCGCAGGACCTCGGCATGATCGCGGTGGTACTCGGTGACACCGGCCATGATCGAGCGCAACGGCGCCGGAACCTCGGCGACCTGCTCGTCGTCGGCGACGGTCGATCGGCTACGCCACGGGGTCAGGCCGACGATGCCGCCGGTATGGCGTCGCGGCGGAGCCTGCCAGGCGTGTTCGATTCGGGCACGGCCACGTTCGAGGATGATCACCTCACCACCGGCCGCGCGGCGGGCCCGAATCCAGTCCTCGAGCATCTCCGACGCGGCGTGGTCGAGGAAGTCGGTGTCGAGCTCGATCGTGACAGGCGCACCCTCCGGAATCCGGCGCAACAGGCTGTTCATCCGGGGCAGCGACAGGAAGCTCAACGAGCCACGCACTCGGACGATGTGGCGGCCGTCGGGCTGCTCCTCGGTGTGGGTGTCGGGGCGGATGACGCGCCACAGCACCAGAACCACGGCCAGTGCCAGACCGATCGCAACACCCTCGAGCAGATTGAGGAACACCACGGCCGTCACGGTGACGCCGTAAACCCACAGATCACCGGTCCGCAGAGCGGTTTTCATGTGTGCGAGCTTGACCAGCTGCATGCCGATGACCACCAGCAGCCCGGCCAACGCGGCGGTCGGGATCTGCTCGACGAGCGCGGTGAGGAACACCGCGAAGACGAACACCCAGACCCCGTGCAGGATCGCCGACCACCGCGTCCGCGCACCGGTCGCGACGTTGGTGGAGCTGCGCACGATGACACCGGTGACCGGCAGCCCGCCGAGCACACCCGACACCATGTTCGCGCTGCCCTGCCCGAGCAGTTCGCGGTTGAAGTTGCTGCGCGGGCCGTCGTGCATCTTGTCCACGGCAACCGCCGACAGCAGCGACTCGACGCTGGCGATCAGAGCCACCGTCAGCACGCCGAGGATGAACGCCGACCAGTTCCCGCGCGGGAGCTCGGGGAGCGCAATGGACTCGAAGAAGTTGCCGTCCAGTGTGATTCGCTTGACGTCGAGGCCTGCGATCATCGCCACCACCGTGGCGAGGACGATGGCACCGAGCGGACCGGGGACCTTGCGGACGGTCGCGGGCAGCCGCGGCCAGGCCAGCAACGCGGCGATGACGAGAAGTCCCACCGACGCCTCCGCGACATTCAACTCGATCAATTGATCGGGTAGTCCGGTGATGTTGGCAACCGCCGAACTCGACGAACTCCCACCGAGCAGAACATGAATCTGCTGGAGCGCGATGGTGATTCCGATACCGGCGAGCATCGCGTGTACGACCACCGGTGCGATCGCCAGTGCCGCCCCGGCGATTCGGCTGAGCCCGAACAGGATCTGCAGCACACCGGCGCACACGGTGATCGCGCAGGTGACCTTCCACCCGAAGTTGGCGACGAGCTCGGCCACGACCACCGTCAACCCGGCAGCCGGACCCGAAACCTGAAGGGGGCTACCGCCTATCACACCGGCGACCACACCGCCGATGACTGCGGCGATGAGACCGGCCATCACCGGGGCACCCGAGGCGATCGCGATTCCGATCGACAGCGGCAACGCCACGAGGAACACGACGAGCGATGCCGGCAGATCGTAGCGAATCACTTCTCGTATGGCCGGTCTTGAATGTATGTGCGATCGATCCCCGATTTTTGGCATGGGTCCGAAAGTACCGATAGCGCGTTACGTCCGTGTTGACCGATACGTGTGAAATGGGGTGAGAACAGCCGAAATACGGTGACGACTGTGTGCGACGTCACCGTATTTGGGGCGCGTGATATGACATTGGCATCACTTTCGCGCACAAACAAAAGAATGCTTTGTATCAATTCCGTCGACGGAGTCCGAGAACGACGAGCAATTCGGGCCGGCGCAACACCAGACCGATCCACAGCAGCACCCCGAGATACACCGCAAACAAGGTGAAGCTGAACACCGGCGATTCGATGCGCATGTTCGCCGTGACCGCTCCCCCGAGGTACGCGGTCAGCCCAAGGGCACCGAGAACGGCAGTACGCGGGATGAGGAAGACGATCAGGCACACGGCGAGAACGATTCCCATCACGGTTGCCTGTCCGAGCGGAAAGCCCAGCGACTCCATCGAGTCCACGACGGCCTGGGGCCGGGCCAGCTTGCCCGCGACGTCGAAAACCAGGAACGCCGCCACCACGACGGTGATGACGATCCCGACGATGCGCGCCGGTCGTCGGGATCCGTTGGCGGCGCCCGGGGCGGTGGTGCCGACGGCGGTGGTCGAGTCGATGGTGTTCATGATGTCCTCCGGGGTGGTCATCCCCGCCCTGGTGGCGGGGTGGGTACCACTACAGACCCCTCGGCACGCGAGAACTCATCGGTCGAACCGACCGCTCTATTGTCCGCCGCTCGACCCCGACTCCAGTAGCTCCTTGAGGATCTTGCCGCCGATGTCGTCGATGAGACCGGGGCCGACGTCGGGTAGTTGATCCGAGGGCAGCAGCGGGCTTCGGCTCGCCGGGATGCCCGCGGTGCGGGTTGCCTCGACGCGGATTCCGGTCTGCTTGTCCTTGGGCAGCGGCGTCGCGTTCTTCGCGAGATCGGTGTCGGTGGTGATGGATTGCACCACGCGCAACCCGGTCGCCGCGAAATCGGCTGCGGCGCGACGGATGTGGTTGGGCGAGGTGGCCAGGACCACGTCGCTAATGCCGCGTGCGGCCAGGAGTTTGGCGGTGTTCTGCGCGTTGGCGACGGTGGAGACCGAGGAGTCCTCGGTGAGGATGCGCGAGGCGTCGATCCCGTTGTCGGTCAGCCACTTCTTCATCACCGCGGCCTCGGTGACCCCGTTCTGCGGCTTGCCGCCGGTGACGACGATCGGGGCCGTCGGCATCGCTGCCGCCTCGGCCTTGCCTGCCGCGAGACGCTTGATCAATTCCGGGGCGGGCTTACCCTGTGGCGACAGCCCGAAGCCGAGGATCACGATGGCCGGATTCCCCGACACCGTCGTGGGTTCGGTGCTCGGCACGATGGCCGCGGCCGCGGTGACGCCGTCGATGATGGACCGAGCGGTCTTGGCCAGCAACGGATTGATCACCGACAGTCGATTCACCGCTGCCTTGCCGGCTGCGGCGTCCGACACCTGGTCGGCCCAGATGGCTTGCAGCGCCAGGGATTGCCCGTCGGCCGGCGACAGTGTCAGCGCCTGCTGGAGATCGGCGAGACCGGCCGGCACGTCGCCGGCGGAGAACTTCTGCTGCGCGGCGTTGTAGAGGGTGGCCGGGTCGACGCTGACCGCTGCCGTCGTCACGTGATGCTCCGATGACGACGGCAGGGTTCCGACGACGACACCGGTGATCGCCGACGCCGCGAGGACGACGCCCGTGGTTCGACGAAACCTTCTTTTCACTCTGGTCACACCAGTCACTGGAGTAACAGTAGGGCGAGGTGGGTGCGGCTGCCAGCCAGAGCCGGTCTCATCTCGATAACCGTCGGTCTCGGTTCGACAACACCGGAACACGACAGCCCCGACACACGACGGCGCCCCGCCCGGGTGGCGAACACCGCGTCGCACAGGATTCACGGTGGTCGCTCCGCAGGCGGGGCGTCGGGGTGTGGCGGTCAGGGCTCCTTACAGAGCCTTGAGCTCCTCGATGACCGAGTCGACGGACTTCTTGGCGTCGCCGAACAGCATGGAGGTGTGATCGAGATAGAACAGCGGGTTCTCGATGCCGGCGTAGCCGGAACTCATGCCGCGCTTGAGCACGATCACCGATCGCGCCTGGTCGACGTTGAGGATCGGCATGCCGTGGATCGGCGAGCCCGGATCGTTGCGCGCCGCCGGGTTGGTGACGTCGTTGGCGCCGATCACGATCGCGACATCGGTGCGAGCGAACTCGCCGTTGATGTCGTCCATCTCCTTCATCGCGTCGTAGGGCACATCCGCTTCTGCCAGAAGCACGTTCATGTGTCCGGGCATACGGCCGGCGACCGGGTGGATGGCGTATTTGACCTCGACGCCCTTGGCCTCGAGCAGGGTCGCCATCTCCTTGACGGTGTGCTGGGCCTGCGCGACCGCGAGACCGTAGCCCGGCACCACGATCACCTGGTTGGCGTAGGCCATCTGGATCGCGGCGTCGGCGGCCGAGGTCGCCTTGACCGTGCCGCCCTCGGCTCCACTGCCACCGACTCCGGCGTCGTCACCGCCGCCGAAGGCGCCGAAGATGATGGCCGGAATCGACCGGTTCATCGCCTTGGCCATCAGGTTGGTGAGAATCGAACCCGAGGCACCGACGATCATGCCGGCCACGATCATCGCCTGGTTGTTGAGCGCGAGACCCGCGGCCGCTGCCGACAGACCCGTCATCGCGTTGAGCAGCGAGATGACCACCGGCATGTCGGCGCCGCCGATCGGGAACACCACGAACAGGCCCATCACGCCGGCGACCACGAGCAGCGCCACGATCCAGTACCACGGCGTGGCCGACGTCGAGTCGGCCGAGACACCGATGAAGACGGCGATCGCGATGGCCGCGATGGCCAGCACGATGTTGGCGAACTGGAAGGCCTTGGCGGCCTTGACCAGCTTCTTCTCGAAGTTCTTGTTCAGCAGCTCCTGCAGCTTCGCGAACGCCACCAGCGAGCCCCAGAACGAGATCGAACCGATGATCGCCGCGAACAGCGACCCGACGATGACGTGCACGTCGGGTGTCTCGTGCAGCTGGGTGAAGCCATCGGACTCGATGTACTCCGACCATGCAATCAACGCGACGGTGCCACCGCCGACGCCGTTGAACAGCGCCACCAGCTGCGGCATCGCGGTCATCTTGGTCTTGAGCGCCGGCGGAATGCCCAGCGCCACACCGACCGCGAGGCCGACGACGATCAGAATCCAGTTGATTCCCGGCACCCCGGCGTCGCCGGCGTTGTTGTAGACACCGAGGAGGGTCGCGACGATGGCGATTCCCATGCCGACCGCGGCGATCCAGTTGCCGCGCACCGCAGTCTTCGGGCCGGTCAAGCCCATCAGACCGTAGATGAACAGGGAGAACGCGACGATGTAGAGGGCGGTGACGCCGTACCCGAGGGCCTCGGAGACCTGCCCGGAGTCACCGCTGAAGTTGGCAACCGCCGGAATGTAGGGAACGTAGGTAGAAGCAACGACGGTGGTGCTCACTTGGTGGTCTCCTTCTTACCCTTGAACATGCCCAGCATGCGGTCGGTGACGGCGAACCCGCCGACCACGTTGAGCGTTCCGAACACCAGCGCGACGAACGCGATGATGCGCACGCCCCAGTTGGCGTCGGCGGGCAGCGATCCCAGCACCACCAGCGCACCGAGCACGACGATGCCGTGGATGGCGTTGGTTCCCGACATCAGCGGGGTGTGCAGGGTGTTGGGGACCTTCGAGATGACGGCGAAACCCACGAATCCCGCCAGAACGAGAATCGCGATGTTGGCCAATAGTTCGGTGTACATCAGGCCGACACCTCCTTGTCGCGTGTCACGCACGCGGCGGCAATGACCTCGTCCTCGAAATCCGGTGCCAGCGTCCCGGATTCATCGAGCATCAGATCGATCAGGGCGAACACGTTCTTGGCGTAGAGCTCGCTGGCGTGCTCGGGCATGGTGGCCGGCAGGTTCAGCGGCGAGGTGATGGTGACGTCGTGTTTGACGACGGTCTGTCCCGGCTCGGTGAGCTCGCAGTTGCCGCCGGTCTCCCCGGCCAGGTCGACGATCACGCTGCCCGGCTTCATGCCCTCCACCGCAGCGGCGGTGACCAGGCGCGGAGCCGGCCGACCCGGCACCAACGCGGTGGTGATCACCACGTCGAAACCCTTGATCGCGTCCTCGAGCGCCTGCTGCTGCTGGGCCCGTTCGTCCTCGGTCAGCTCTCGGGCGTATCCGCCCTCACCGGCGGCGTCGATACCGAGATCGAGCCACTGGGCACCGACCGAACGCACCTGCTCGGCGACCTCGGGCCGCACGTCGTAGCCGGTGGTTCGCGCGCCCAGACGCTTGGCCGTGGCCAGCGCCTGCAATCCGGCCACACCCACTCCGAGGATCAGCGCGGTCGCCGGCTTCACCGTGCCAGCGGCGGTGGTCAGCATCGGGAAGAACCGCGTCGACAGATCTGCGGCGACGATGACCGACTTGTAGCCCGAGACGTTGGCCTGCGAGCTCAGCGCGTCCATCACCTGTGCGCGCGAGATACGCGGAATGGCCTCGACGGCGTAGGCCTCCACTCCCGCGTCGCGCAGTGCACCGATCTTGTTGTCGGCGTTGCGTGGAGCCAGGAAACCGATCAGTTTCTGACCACTGCGCAACTTGCCGATCTCGGCATCGGAGGGCGGCGATACCCGCAGCACCACATCGGCCGAATACGGATCGCCGATCGTCGCCCCCGCGTCGACGTATTCCGAATCCGGGATCAGCGCCCCGAGACCGGCCCCCTCTTCCACGATCACGGGGACTTTCTTGCCCACCAGCGACGCGACGACCTTCGGGACCAGCGCCACACGACGCTCTCCGGAGGCCGTTTCGCGCACGACACCCACACTCATTGCTATTCGTTGTCTTTCGTTGTCGTCGGTTGTCAGCGACTCATCACGTTGCGACTTGTCAGGTGTGCATCGACGACGACGACGAACGATCGGCCCGGTCGGTGCGCTGATCGGCCGTGCCGCAGCGATGCGGTCGGGGTGGGGCAACGGATTGCGTCGCCACCTGAGAAAAACGTGCGACGAACATAGCATGACCTCAGGTGACGCTGATCGTGGGCGTTGAATTGCTCACTTTTGCTTGACTCGGCGCATCCCGGTCGTCGACGGCCTCGAAACGGTTAGTGAGCGGGATGGCCGAGCGAGGCGAGCAGTGCCGCGAGCTCGGCGGGCGTCGGCAGCCGCGGCGGCTGCGTCCGGGCGGCCGGGCGGGTCGAGCCGAACCGCGGCTGCACGGCCGGGGCCGGGTGCGCGCGCCGCTGGGCCGCCCGGGCATCGGGATCGGTCACCGGGACGTCCCAGCCAAGGCGCGCGAACAGCGACTGCTGCACCTCCCGCGGGGTCGGCACACGGTTGCCCGCGGCGTCGGCCGACGGCTGTCCCGGTTCGGGCACCGGGATCAGGCGGTCGAGTGTCTCGTCGAAGTTCGCCGGGAGTGGCACGCCTTCCTTGCGCAGCCACATGCCCCAGGGGTTGCCGCCGTCGAGAACGACGTAGGTGGTGTTGCCCGACGACCAGGTGCGCTCGACAGGGAACTTGTTGACCTGATCGCCGAACTTGCCGTGGATGGTGGCACCGGGTGCGAGGTAGAACGCCCAGCCGAGTGGATCGGCGATCGGATTGGCCATGTCGCACACCAGATCCCCCTTGATGCAGTAGGAGATGACGCGGGTGGTGCCGGTGGCGGCCGGGTCGCGCGGGCCGTTGGTGTAGGCGCCGGGCAGCACGCTCGGGAAGACGTTTTCGGCTCCGGTGCCGGGGAAGCGGGTGTCGGCGCCGGTCACCACGACGACGTTGCCGTCGGGGATCGCGCCGGGCACCCCGGCGGCGTACTGCTGATGGAGCAGGTAGGCGACGTTCATCGCTACCGCGGACCCCTGTGAATATCCACTGAGGACGATGGTTCCCTTGCGTCCCTGGGCAATCCACGCGCGCCGCGCGTCGGCAAGTCCGGTGGCGGTGCCCTCGTCGACCGAGGTGTTGTACGCGTCATGCCCGACGATGCCCACCGGTCGTCCGGCGACGGTGAAGCCGAACGCCTCGGGATAGTCGACGATCTGCACGTTCGGCCGATAAGGGTCGAAGAATCCGAGTCCGACGGTGCGCTCGTACTGATCGGCGCCCGCCGGTGCGGAGCCTCCGACGATGTCGTGGGCGCTGATCGGATCGAAGTCGGTGGTACCGGGCGCGAGAACGACCGTCGAGTCACGGCCGAGATCGGGTGGCAGCCAACTCGGTTGCTGTCGGATCGTGGGCAGACCATCGTCGGTCGCGGCGTTCGCGGCTCCTGCGGCCATCGGGATGACCGCACACACGGCCGCGGCACATACCGCGGTGACACCCACGAAGACCCGACGCACGCGACCCACCTTTCAACCGGCCCCCGCGGCCGACCCTAGCGGGGTCGGCGGGTCGGCGCTATCGGGCCGAGGCCGTCGTGGGCGTGTCGTCCGAATTCGACTGGGGCGACCGGGTCTGGGATAACTCTGGCTGGGACGACACGGTCTGGGACGACACCGGCTGGGACGTCGTTGCCGTGACACTTGTCGTTGTCGTCGGAGTCGCTGCTGTCGACGTGGCGGTGGTGGTCGGCGCAGTGGTAGATGGTTGTGCGACAGTCGTTTCGGCCGAGGTGGTCGCAGGTTGGGGTGACGCAGCCTGGGTCGATGCCGCCGAGGTGGTCGCGGCGGTGCTCGCCGACGCCCTCGATGCCGACTTGTTCGATGCCGTCGGCGCGGGCAGCACCGAGCGGTAGTCGGCTTGGCACGCGGATGGGGTGGCGGCGCAGGCGTCGGGGTCGTGCACGGGGACGTCGAGGCCGAGCCGCGCGTAGAGGAGTTCCTGCAGTTCTCGCGGCGTCGGCACCTCGTAGGCGCTCAACTGTTGGCGGAGTGCGTCGGGCATCGGGATGCGCAGGTCGGCGAGGGTCGACCGGTGACCGGGCATGGGCACCGGAACGAGGGTGCTCAGGACGTCGTCCACTTCCTTGGGGACCGGAATCCCGAGGTCGCGCAACATCATTCCCCAGGGATTTCCACCGTCGTAGACGATGTAGGTGGTGTTGCCACTGTCGCTCGTCCATTCCTTGGCGATGGAGTACTCGTTGATCCGGTAGGTGAGAAAAGCGTGCACATAGAAGCCGGGGAGCAGGTAGAAGAACGTCGAGACGGGATTGATCAGCGGGTTGCCGACGCCGCAGGTGGCATCGCCGCGCACGCAGTAGGTGTAGACGGCGATGTCGCCGGTGTCGGCGGGGTTGCGGTCACCGTTGGTGTACATGCCGGGCAGAAAGCTCGGAACGACGTTCTCGACCCCGGTGTGCGGGAAGCGCGAGTCGGCGCCGACGATGACGGCGAGCTGATCGTCGGGGATGTCGCCGATCCCCTGAAGGTTCTTCTGGTGCAACAGGTATGCGACATTCATGGCGATCGGCGCGCTCTGCGAGTAGCCGTTGATGACGACGGTGCCCGCCGGTTTCTGGGCGTGTGCGGTTTCGGCGTCGCGCACCCCGTTGATCGACCCGACCTCCACCGAATGGGTGAAGGTGTCCGAGCCGGCGAGATAGATCGGGAAACCGAACGGGTCGATGCCGAACGCCGCCGGGTAGGAGACGGTGTCGATCGACGGCGCGGCGTGCGGGTCGACGATCGTCTTGCCGTCGGCGTCGGTCGTGACGCCGCCGAACAGTCCGATACCGAGGGTGCGGGCGACCTGGTCGCTGCCGTCATAGTCGGTGGTGCCGGGGATCAGGACCACCACGTCGCCGTTGTCGAGGTGCGGCGCCCACGAGGGTGTCTCGATGATGGTCGGCTTGGCCTGATCGATCGTCGCCGGCGGGTTGAGATCGGGGAAGACGATCGGCCCGATCTGCAGCGCATGCGCCATCCCCGGCTGAAAGCCCGGTTGTACGAACATGATCGCGGTGGCGAACGCCACCGCGACCGTCAGCATCGAGCGCCGCACGCGCATGTGTCTCCCTGAGAGATCCGTCGTCCAACCCGGCGGAACCGACACCTCGCCGGCCCGCGACAGCGCCCCGCCCGCGTCGAGAGGTGAGTGTAACGGGAGGTCGCCGGGATGGCCGCGTTTGCGCGGTTCTGTGACCGTCCCGCCGCGGCACGGCACTCAGGAGATGGTGTAGGTCCGTGAATCCAGGCCGGTCGCGCCGTCGGGCACCGGGTCGGCGGTCGCCGAGGTCTGCACCTGTCCGTCCTTGCCGATCGCCCGACACGTGACGGTGTGCTGCCCGGCGCCGGCCTGCCACACGTACTTCCACGGCCGCCAGGTGTCGTCGCTGTAGTCGGTGGCCAGCGTTGCCTGCTCCCACGGGCCGTCGTCGATGCGGACCTCGACGCCGGCGATCCCGGTGTGTTGGTGCCAGGAGGTGCCGGCCAGGACCACTTGTCCGGCAGGCAGATCCGAGCTCGACGGCCGGTCGATACGTGAGGAGATCTTGATCGGTCCCAGCTGTGACCACCCGCGCGAGGTCCAGTACGCCTGCGCCTTGTCGAAGGTGGTGAGCTCCCAGTCGACGACCCACTTGGTGGCCGAGACGTATCCGTAGAGACCCGGGATCACCTGCCGCACCGGGTAGCCGTGCTCGACCGGTAGCGGCTGGCCGTTCATCCCGATCGCCAGCAATGCGTCCCGGTTGTCGGTGATCGCCGATACCGGTGTGCCGCAGGTCCATCCGTCGGAGCTGGTGGAGTACAGCATGTTCGCGCCGGGGCGCACGCCTGCGCGGTCGAGGAGGTCTTTCATCCGGACCCCGAGCCAGCGGGCGTTGCCGATCAGGTCGCCGCCGACCTCGTTGGACACACACGTCAGGGTGACCAGCCGTTCGGTCATCGGCATCGCCAGCAGGTCGTCCCAGGAGAGGGTGAACTCGTTGTCGACCATGCCGTGCACCCGCAATTGCCAGTCGCCGGTGGTCAACTGTGGCACCTGTAGGGCGGTGTCGATCCGGTAGAAGTCGGCGTTGCCCGTGACGAACGGGGTCGCGCCCGGTACCCCGATGTCGGCCGACGCCGGTACCGGCGGTGCCGGAGAGGCCGGGGCGGGCAATCGCAGCGAGTTGCGGTCGGCGATGGTCTTGGCGGCACCGGCGAGCAGCGTCCGTCCGAGCGCGCCGACGGCGACGGCGGCCGCGGCGATCCCGGCGGCGGTCAGCACGAAGCGGCGTGAGGCGGGCGCGTGCAGCATTCCGGTGCCGTCGTCGGGGTCCGCGGTCGGGGCCGTCTGGGCCCGGGTCGCTTCCGCGTCGGCGTCGAGGATGCCGACGAGGACCCGCAGGGCGATCACCCCGGCCGCGCCCGCGAACAGCGAGGGCAGCATGTACATCGCCGAGGCTCCGGGGCGCCCGAGGGATGCGACGACCCCGACGATCGCGAACACCACGATGACGATCGATCCGATCGGCGGTCGGCGGCGTTCAGTCACCCCGCACACCCCGGCGAGGATCGCGATGACCACACCCATCACCACGAACAGCGCGAGCTTGTCGGAGGTGCCGAAGGTGCTGATCGCCCACTCCCGCATCCACAGCGGCGAGTGGTCGACGACGCTCGATCCGACGGCGAAGTACGGCGAGGATTCCGGTGAGATGAACGCGGCCACCAGTTCGCCGACCCCGAGGGCGGCGGCGACGGCGATGATGCCGGTGAGCGCGTTCACCGGTATCGGCACGCGCCGCTCGGGTGCGTGCCGGACGGTGTCGGGGTCGGGGTCGAGTCCGGAGGCCACACCCATTGATACGCCGAGAGCGGCGGATGTGTCGTCGAAAGGCGGCGCCGGGTCGGTCGGATGCCGGACCCGGCCGTGACCGAACGACCCGACAATACTAGAACGTGTTCTATTTCGTGGGTTAGGCTGATGACCATGGCAGCGGACACAGCGATTCCCGAGACCGTCGCACTCGGATCGGTCGACGAATTCAGCGACGAGGTCGACGTGGTGGTCGTCGGCCTCGGCATCGCGGGCGGATGTGCCGCGGTGGAGGCGGCCACCGCAGGCGCACGCGTGCTGGTTCTCGAACGCGCAGCTCAGGCCGGCGGGACGACGGCGCTCGCCGGCGGCCACTTCTACCTCGGTGGCGGCACGGCAGTCCAGCAGGCGACCGGCTTCGAGGACTCAGCGGAGGAGATGGAGCGCTACATCACCGCGGTGTCGCGCGATCCCGAGCCGGAGAAGATCCACGCCTACTGCGTCGACAGCGTCGATCACTTCGAGTGGCTGGAGAATCTCGGCTTCGCCTTCGAGCGCAGCTACTACCCGGAGAAGGCGGTGGTCCAGCCCGAGACGCAGGGGTTGATGTACACCGGCAACGAGAAGGTCTGGCCGTTCAAGGACATGGCCAAGCCTGCGCCGCGTGGCCACAAGGTGCCCGTCCCCGGTGACACCGGCGGAGCGGCGATGGTCGTCGAACTGCTGGTGAAGCGGCTCGCCGAACTCGGCGTCGAGGTCCGGTACGAGACCGGTGCACGCAATCTCGTCGTCGACGACGAGGGCTCGGTGGCCGGCGTGGCATGGCGCTCGATCTCCGGCGAGCACGGGGTCATCGGCGCCCGTGGGGTGATCATCGCCGCGGGTGGCTTCGTGATGAACCCGGCGATGGTCGCCGAGCACGTGCCGTGGCTGACCGAGAAGCCGTTCGTGTTGGGCAACACCTACGACGACGGGCTCGGCCTGCGGATGGGGGTGTCGGCGGGGGCCGTCCTCAAGCACATGGATCAGGCGTTCTGCACCGCGCCGGTGTATCCGCCGTCGATCCTGCTGACCGGGATCGCGGTGAACACGAACGGCGACCGATTCGTCGCCGAGGACTCCTATCACTCGCGGACGTCGGCTTTCGTTCTCGAACAACCGGATTCGACGGCGTACCTCGTCGTCGACGAAGCACACATGCAACGGCCGCGGATGCCGCTGGTGCCACTGATCGACGGGTACGAGACGGTCGCGGAAATGGAACAGGCCCTGGACATTCCGTCGGGCAACCTGCAGAAGACCCTGGACCGCTACAACACCCACGCGGCCGAGGGTGAAGACCCCGATTTCCACAAGTCCGCGGAATTCCTTGCGCCACAGGATCACGGGCCGTGGGCTGTGTTCGACATGAGTCTGGGCAAGGCGATGTACGCGGGCTTCACGATGGGCGGGATGGCCACATCGGTCGACGGCGAGGTCCTCGGCGCCGACGGCTCCCCCATCGCGGGCCTCTACGCGGCCGGGGCGTGCGCGGCCAACATCGCGCAGGACAGCAAGGGTTACGCCAGCGGCACCCAGTTGGGCGAGGGCTCCTACTTCGGCCGGCGGGCCGGGCGGCATGCCGCGGGGCGGGCGGCAGGGTAACCACGGGCGCGTCCGTTGCGACGGTCCACGGGTGTGATCGGTCGAGCGTCCACTCAGCGCGCGTACGGCCGAAAACCCCGCAGCCGCAGGCTGTTGGCGACCACGAACACCGATGAGAAGGCCATCGCCGCTCCGGCGATCATCGGGTTCAGCAGTCCCGCCGCCGCGATCGGCAACGCGGCGACGTTGTATCCGAAGGCCCAGAACAGGTTTCCCTTGATGGTACGCAGCGTGCGCCGCGAGAGCGCGATGGCGTCGACCACCTTGCGCAGATCACCGTCGACGATGGTGAGGTCGGCGGCCGCGATCGCGACGTCGGTTCCGGTACCCATCGACACACCGAGATCGGCCTGGGCGAGCGCGGCGGCGTCGTTGATGCCGTCCCCGACCATCGCCACCGTCTTACCCTGACGCTGGAAGTCCTTGACCGCGTTCACCTTTTCCTCGGGCCGCACCTCGGCGATCACCTGGTCGATGCCGACCACGCCGGCCACGAAACGGGCCGCGCCGGCGTTGTCACCGGTCAGCAGCACGGGTGTCAGGCCCATGCGTTTGAGTTCCGAGATCGCTTCTCGTGACGACTCTTTCACCGTGTCGGCGACGACGATCACCCCGTACTCGGTGCTGCCATCACCGTCGATGGCGATGATCACCGCGGTCGCTCCCCGTTCGTGGGCGGCGTCGAGTGCCCGGCGCAGCGTCGTGGGTAGCCGCTCACCGAGTTCCCGGGGGCTGCCGACGCGCACCTTCTCGCCGCCCACGATCCCGCTGACGCCGACTCCCTCGGTGCTGGTGAAGTCGGCGACGTCGTCGATCGGAAGATGCTGGGCGGCAGCGACAATGGCCTTGGCGAGAGGATGTTCGGATGCAGACTCGACGGCCGCAGCAGCCGTCAGGAGGCGATCGGCGTCGACCCCGTCGGCGGGCTGGACCTTCTCGACCTGCATGACACCGGTGGTGACGGTACCGGTCTTGTCCAGCAGTACGGTGTCGATCCGCCGTGTCTGTTCGAGAACCTCGGGGCCGGTCAACAGAATTCCCAGCTGCGCACCTCGACCGGTGCCCACCATCAGCGCGGTCGGTGTCGCCAACCCCAGCGCACACGGGCAGGCGATGATCAGCACGGAGACCGCCGCGGTGAACGCGAAGCCCACCGGCGAATCCGACGCGACCGCCGCTCCCAGCCAGAATCCCAGTGCGGCAACGGCAATTGCGATCACCACGGGAACGAACCAGGCGGAGATCCGGTCGGCGAGGCGCTGCGCCCCGGCCTTGCCGGCCTGGGCGTCGGCGACCATCCGGGTCATCTGGGCCAGCGCGGTGTCGGCGCCGACGTGGGTCGCCCGCACCAGCAGTCGGCCGCTGGTGTTGATCGTCGCGCCGACCACCGCGTCGCCGGGGCCGACCTCGGTCGGCATCGACTCCCCGGTCACCATCGACGCGTCGACCGCCGAGGCGCCGCCGACGACGACGCCGTCGGTGGCGATCTTCTCACCGGGCCGCACGACGAATTCGTCGCCGACCGCCAGCTGCGCGATCGGAATCCGCTGTTCGACACCGTCGCGTACGACGGCAACATCCTTGGCGCCCAGGCGCATCAGCGCGCGCAGTGCGTCACCGGCGGTGCGCGTCGCGCGCTTCTCCAGGTATCTACCGAGGAGCAGGAAGGTCGTGACGCCCGCCGCGGCCTCGAGGTAGATATTGGCGCCGCCGTCGCCGCGTTGTGGGATCAGGTCGAAGCCATGAGTCATGCCGGGTTCGCCTGCGGTGCCGAGGAACAATGCGTAGAGCGACCACCCGAAGGCGGCGAGCGTCCCCATCGACACCAGGGTGTCCATGGTGGTGGCGCCGTGACGCAGGTTCACCCAGGCGGCGCGGTGGAATGGCCACGCACCCCACACCACCACGGGTGCGGCGAGCGTCAACGACAGCCACTGCCAGTAGGTGAACTGCCACGCCGGGACCATCGCGAGCACGACGACCGGGATGGTCAGGGCCGCGCTGATCAGCACTCGGGTGCGCAGCGCGTCGAGATCCGGGTCGGCGTCGGCGTCGTCGGGCGCCGACGGGCCGTCGTCGACAGGTGCGGCGTCGTACCCCGCGGATCGGATGGCCTCGATGAGCGCGGCGGTATCCACATCGGAGGGATGCTCGACGTGGGCGCGTTCGGTCGCGAAGTTGACGGTGGCGTGCACGCCGTCGAGTTTGTTGAGCTTGCGCTCGATGCGGTTGGCGCACGACGCACAGGTCATCCCCTCGACGTCGAGGTCGAGGCGTTCGGTGGTGGGTGCGGTCATCGGTGACCTCCGTGGAGATCGGTGGTGGTCGAGTGATGTTCGGGCACTGCCACTCCCGTGTCGGGCGCGACCGCATGCCCGACGGCGAACGCGATGGCGAACACCGCCGCGAGCGCCACCAGGAAGGCGGCGACCCGCACGACGGTGCTCGACGCGACGGTGTTCGGGGTCATGTGCGGGTCACACCAATTGGTAGCCGGCTTCGGTGACGGCGCGGGCGACCGCCTCGCGATCGAGGGGCGTATCGCTGGTCACCTCCACCCGTCCCGAATCGACGGTCACGTCGACGCTGCGGACACCGGGGATCTCCTCGATCTCCTCGCGAACCGACGCGGCGCAGTGACCGCAGGTCATGCCGGTGACAGTGTAGATCTCGCTCGCCATGAGCACAACTCCTTGTCAGTGGATAATCACTTGTGGGACAGCATATTTCAGGATTTAACCAGACGCGCGATGGCCTGCACGGCCTCGTCGACCTTGGCCTTGCCCTCGGCGTCGCCCTCCTGGGCCGCCCGGACCACACAGTGATTCATGTGCTCCTCGAGCAGGCCGAGACTGACCGCCTGCAGGGCCTTGGTCATCGCCGAGACCTGGGTCAGGATGTCGATGCAGTACTTCTCTTCTTCGACCATCCGCTGCAGACCGCGAGCCTGGCCCTCGATCCGCCGAAGGCGGCGCAGATAGTCATCCTTGTTGCCCATGTAGCCATGTTCGGCGTGATCCATGATGTCCTCCTCGGGCACCGAGCCTTGATACCCCCTACAGGTATACGCCGCCGCGTCGGTAAACACTACCCCCCTAGGGTATGGGTGTGTGTGACGGAGACAGCGCTGTCGGCGCGGTGGAGAGCGCTGTCGACGGGGTGGAGGGCGCTGTCGGCGGTCAGTCGCGACGCAGCGCGGCGGCCAGTCGAGACAGAGCCGTCGCGACGTCGTCAAGAGCGTCGCCGACCTCGGTCAAGCCCAGAGTCGGCTGCGGATCATCTGATGCCCCGGCCGATTCCCGGGCCGAGTACTCCGAGGGCGCCGGCGCCACAGGTCGCGAGGCCGATGTGGCAGCCGCGTACGGCTCGTCCGGCGCGAAGGCGGGCTCCGGGCGCGACGCGGGAATGTCGAAACTGTGGCGTCGGCCGTGATACGGGGTCTGATCGTGCGGGGGCGCCGAGTCGGTGGACCGACGGCCGCCCCGATAGTCCGACTCCTCGGCCGTCGGCGGTTCGGGCATGGAGAGCTCGGGACGAGAGGGTTCGGGCCTGGGCGGCTCCGGCATCCGATGCGACCCGCGGGCACCTACCCCGGCGACCGGCAGGTCACCGGTGGACGGACCGTGGGATCCGCTCGCACCCGGTGTCGTCGGGCCCTGCGTCGAGTACTCCGGCCCGGGGGCCGAGGAGTGCACCCCGGCATGTCCGTGGCCACCCGCGGCCATCCCGGACATCGCTGTCGGCGCATGGCCATTGGACCGGACGTAGCGGTGCGGCCCGGGGTGACCGTGAAAGTAGAGGCACGGGGCGTTCTCCAACGAGCGCACCGGGCACGGATTGCGTTCGATCAGCGACTGCGCGTGGGGGTCGAAATCGTTCCACTCCAGCCAGAATCGGCGATCATTGCGCGGCGTGATGCTGCCGTCGGTCGCGTGATTGCCGCGGTGACCGATCGGCAGACGACATTCGAGCATCCACCCGGCCGACTCGGGGAGTCCCAGCGCGCGGCGTTCGGCGGCCGTACTGACCACCGTCGACCAGCAACCCTCGCTGTCCATCGAACCTCCCATTCGCGCGGTCCGACCGCGCTGTGCCCGGTGGGTCCACGCGACGTCCACCGAGGGCGGACCTGCCGCACCGACAGCCTGCTCGTCACCGTGTGCGGTTATGAAACGCGACCCCCGCCGGTCAGTGTACGAAGGAAGACCCGTCGGGGCTACCCCGGGAGGCTCACCGGCGCGGCGTCGGCGACCTCGGCAATCACACCGCGCTCCAGACCGAAATACCTCGACCTCACGTCGACGTCGGACCGCGGGAAGTCCGATCGCACGTGGCAGCCGCGTGACTCGCGGCGCGCGGCGGCCGCGGCCACGACCACACCGGCAGCCAGGGTCAGTGACGCGTCTTCGGCGTCGGCGACCCCGACGATCCGGCGCCTCGGCGCCGACGCCAGCAGCGTTGCAACCTCGGCGAGGCCGGAGGCGTCGCGGCGCAGCGCGACGTGTCGGCTCATCGCATCCTGGAGGGTCCTGCGGTCGAGCGCGGGCAGATCCCCGTCACCGTGCACCCCGTCACCGTGCACCTCGTCACCGTGCACCTCGTCGACTGCGGCTCCCCTGATCGCGTCGCGATCGGCCACCGCGACGCCGGCCGCGCGGATGCCCATGACCACGCCCTCCAGAAGGCTGTTGGAGGCGAGGCGATTCGCTCCGTGCAGACCGGTGCGGGCCACCTCGCCGGCCGCGAGCAGACCGGGCACCCCGGTGCGGGCGACGGTGTCGGTGACCACGCCACCGCACTGGTAGTGCGCCCCGGGCACCACCGGGATCAGACCGGATTCGACGGACAGCCCGGCCGCCCGCACACCCGCGGTGACCGTAGGGAACCGGTCGGCGAAACGATCAATACCCGAAACATCGAGGTAGACGCACGGATGACCGGTGCGGTCGAGGGCAGCCATCGCGGCGTTGGCGACGACGTCGCGGGGAGCGAGATCGCCCAGCGGATGCACGCCCGCGGTCACCGACGCTCCGTTGACGTCGACGAGCCGGCCGCCCTCGCCGCGGATCGCCTCGGTCACCAGGGTGCGCCGCCCGCGCTCGCCCGGCGTGTACAGCATCGTCGGATGGAACTGGATGAACTCGAGGTCGGCGACGCGGGCTCCGGCGCGCAGTGCCAGCGCGATTCCGTCGCCGGTGGCCCCGGACGGGTTGGTCGTGGCCGCATACAGATGCCCCGCACCGCCGGTGGCCAACAGAACCGTCGGTGCCGACACGACGCCGGGCTCGCCGACCACTCCGTCGACGCCGCTGCGTAGGTAGGAGATGCCGACGACACGGCCGACGACGTCGGTGAGCACCCGAGTCACCACCGATTCGTCGAGGCATTCGATGCCGCCCGCGGCCTGCGCCTCGCGCAGCGCCGACCACAATGCGCGTTGCACGGCCGCGCCGGTCGCGTCGCCACCGGCGTGCAGGATGCGCCGTACCCGGTGGCCACCCTCTCGGGTCCGAGCCAGCGCACCGGTGTGATCACGGTCGAATTGTGTTCCCCACGAGATCAATTCGGAGACCGCGGCCCAGCCTGCGTCGAGGATGGGGCGGCTCGCGACGGGATCGCTCAGGCCTGCGCCGGCAGCCAGGGTGTCGGCGAGGTGCGAGTCGACGGAGTCGGCGGGGTTGTCGGGCATGACCACCGCGACACCACCCTGGGCGTAGAAGGTGGCGGTCGGCTGCTCGGTGCGGTCGGTCTGCCATCGCGGACCCTTGTGCACCAGTACGACGCGGAGTCCGGCTGCCCGCGCGGTGAGTGCCGCGGCGATACCCGCCACTCCGGCGCCGACCACGACGAGGTCGGCGGATCGTGACACGGCCATGGTCCACCTCTTTCCTTGCTCCCGTCACGGCGGCTGCGGCGACGTGACTCTCTCCTGCGAACAACCCGCGGAGCACGTTTTCGATTCCCAGTCGAAAACCTCTCCCGGCGGACTCTACGCCACCGCGTCCGCCCGACATACCCATTAGGTGCGCAGATGCGCACATGTTGGTACGGTTCGTCCTGTGCGAACCCTGCTCACCAACCCGACGTTCGGCCGGCTCTATCTGGCGCAGATCGTGTCGCTGGCCGGGACCGGGCTGATGACGGTCGCGCTCGGACTACTCGCCTACCGCCTGGCCGGCGACGACGCGGCACAGGTCCTCGGTGCGGCGCTGGCGGTCAAGATGGTGGCGTACGTGGTGATGGCGCCGGTCATGCGCGCCCTGCTCGCACGGTTCTCCCCGGCCCGGGTGCTCATCGGCGCGGATCTGACCCGCACGGCCATGGCGGCGTGCCTGCCGTGGGTGGAGCACACTTGGCAGATCTACCTGCTCATCTTCGCCCTGCAGACGGCGTCGGCGACGTTCACGCCGACGTTCTCCGCGACGCTGGCCCACGTCGTCGCCGACGAGGACGACTACATCGCCGCGGTCTCGGCGTCGCGAGCCGCCTACGATCTCGAGGCGCTGCTCAGCCCGCTGCTCGCGGCCGCATTGTTGACCGTGTGGTCCTACTCGACACTCTTCGCCTGCACCGCAGTCGGTTTCGTGTGCTCGGCGCTGCTCGTGCGCTCCTCGGGGCTACACCGCACCCACCTCACCTCTCCGACGATGGCCACCTTTGTGGACAGGCTCGGCTCGGGTGCGCGAATCATGTTCGGCCACCGAGTGTTCCGTCGTATCCTGTGGGCCAACCTCGCCGTCGCGGCGGCCACCGCGGTGGTATTCGTCGGCACCGTCGTCTACGTCCGCGCCGATCTGCACGGCAGCGACTCGACCGTCGCCGTCGCGCTGGCGGCTTTCGGCGGCGGATCACTGGTGGCGACGCTGCTCGTACCCGTGCTGTCCCGTCGTGCGGGGGTCTCGGCGGTGCTGTTCGTCGGCGCGGGCGGGTGCGTCGTCGGGTTGGCCGGTGCCGCCTGGTGGTTGGCCGCGCGGCCCAGTACCGCGGCCCTGCTGCTGACCTGGGTGGTGCTCGGCGCGGCCACCTCACTGGTCAACACCACCGTGCCCCGGCTGATCCGCGACCGCACCCCGACCGCGGTGCGCGACGACGTCTTCGCCGCGCAGTTCTCGCTGTCGCACGCCGGATTCCTGCTCGCCTACTCGATCGCCGGGTGGGGCCCGGCACTCGTCGGTTCGGCAGGAACGGTCGGCGCGTTGGCCGCGCTGGCCGCGGTGGCCACCGGATTCGCGGCGTGGACCGGGCGCGTTGACACCGCCGACGAGTCCGCGTCGTCGCCCGCGCGGCTCGCGATCTCTCCCCTACGATGACCTCACGGCGCGCCCGAGCCGCCGCACCGCAAGCGAGGTCAGGTGGACGAGGTCAGATGAAGGTCGAGGACGACTCACCGGCGCCGAGTCTGCACCATCGCGTACACGCCGACCCCGAGCTGTTCGGCACCGCGGCATCGACCTTCGCGATGCTCGCCGACCCGACGCGCCTGCACCTGCTGTGGCTGCTCAGCGAGGGCGAATCCGACGTCTCCGCGCTCACCACCGCGGTCGGCGCGTCACGCACCGCGGTCAGCCAGCACCTGGCCAAACTGCGTTTCACCGGACTCGTCGACACCCGCAGGGACGGCCGGCGGATGATCTATCGCATCCGCGACGGCCACGTGAGCCGTCTCGTCGCCGAGGCCATCAATCATGCCGACCATCGCGTCACCGGGGAACCCGCCCACGAGTAGCTCCCGTTCGCCCTGGGAGCCCCGATGTCCCTGGGAGCAGGGTGGACGAGGTGGCGCTCGGTACACTGGCCGGCGGTGACGATCATGAACAAACCCCTTGTCAACACCCCCCGCACGGAACCCTCCGGTCTTCTCGATCCGCATGAGCAGGGATCGGTGCGCACGCAGTTGCGACCGGTCTCGCCGCTGTCGGAGGCCTACCGATTCGGTTCGACGGCCGTGCACGCCACGGCCGGCGTGGCCCGGTTCGCGCTCGGCACCGCCACCGACGCGCTGCGGCTACGCCCGCCGACCGCACAGCGCACGGCCCGACGCGCGGCACATGAGGTCCGCACCACCTTCGAGCACCTCGGACCCACCTATGTGAAGCTCGGTCAGCTGGTCGCATCGAGCCCGGGAGTGTTCACCGAGACACTGGCGTCGGAGTTCGAGTCGCTACTCGACCGGGTCTCCCCGGCCGACGATGCCGACATCCGTGCTCTGTTCATCGAGGAGTTCGGCCGGCCGCCGGAGGACGTGTTCGCGACCTTCGACACCGAGCCGATCGCGTCGGCGTCGATCGCCCAGGTCCACACGGCCACACTCGCCGACGGCACCGAGGTCGTCGTGAAGATCCAACGGCCGGGCATCGGTGAACGGCTGGCACCCGACGTCGCCATCCTCGATCGCCTCGCCGCGCTGGCCGAACTGTCGGAGTACGGCCGCATGCTCAGCGCCCGGCACGTCGTCGAGGACTTCGCGACCGGCCTCGACGCGGAGCTGGATTTCCGCAATGAGGCGTCGACGATGCGCGAGTGGTACGAATGCCTGCGCCCGGGCCCGTTCGGCGACCGGGTACGTGTGCCCGCGGTCTACGACGAGTTCACCACCGCCCGCGTGCTGACGATGGAACGCATCTACGCCACCCGCATCGACGATGCCGCGGCAGTCCGCGCCGCCGGGCACGACGGTGTTGCACTGTGCCGCAATCTCCTTCTGTCCCTTCTGGAGTCGGCGTTCCACGGTGGCCTGTTCCACGGCGACCTGCATGCGGGCAACGTGCTCGTCGACGACGCGGGCCAGCTCGTGCTGCTCGACTTCGGCATCGTCGGACGATTCACCCCACGCACGCGACGCATCCTGCGTCAGCTCGTCGTGGATCTGATCGTGCGCAACGACTACGAATCGGCGGGGCGCGCGATCTTCCTGCTCGGCGCGGTGCGCAATCCCGGCTCGACCACCGCGGGCGGCGCCGACATCGAGAAGGTTGCCAAGCCGTTGTCGAACACCGACCTCGGCTCGATGAGCTACACCGATCTGGGACGTCAGCTCGCTGCCGTCGCGCGCGCCCACGACGCCCGGCTGCCGCGCGAGCTGGTGCTGGTGGGCAAGCAACTCCTCTACGTCGAGAAGTACATGAAGTTGCTGGCCCCGCGGTGGAAGGCGATGAGCGACCGCGAGATCTACGGGTACATGGCCGGGATCATGAAAGAGGCCGAGCGTGATCGTCGATCGACGGGATCCGCAGGCCGCTGAGCCGATGGCGAGGCGTTGGGCCGCGCCGCGGGCACCCGCCATTAGGGTGGAACGCAGTCGCGAGCGCCCGACGATGGCTCGACGTCGCCAACCCTAGGGAGACGATTGATGAAACGAGTGTTGCCGGCGCTGCTGGCGTTCTTCGGCGTGGCCTGCATCACCGCCGCGATCGCCATTCCGCTGGCCCTGGTCCCGCAACTCCGGGTGGTTCCACTCGATCTCGACATCACGTCCAATGCGACCACCGTGCCGGCCGACGGTTCTCCCGGTGAACGCTTCCCGGCGGTGATCTTCGATCGCTGCTCGATCGGTCAGGCCAAGGCCGAAACCCTGCAGGCGCACCTGACCCAGCAGCGCCGGTCGGTGATCGTCGACCCGTCGGATCGTCGGCAGGCCACCGTCCAGTCCGCACAGACCGTGCAGGTCGACCGCACGCGCACCGCGGGCGGTGACGAGGCGCAGCCACCGGCACCCAACGCCAACGGCGATCTGGAGTGCAATGACGGCCTGCTGACCGCGAGCATCGACCGGGTTTCGGTGAGCCGCAAGACGTCGGTGCCGAACGGCACGGTCAGCTCCCTGCAGGTCGAGGCCGCCCCCAAGGGCGTCGACGCCAAGGACGTGTCGGTCCAGCTCACCAACCGCAAGGGCTTCCAGTACAAGTTCCCGTTCGACACCAAGAAGCGCTCGTACCTGGTCTACGACCTCAACACCCGCCAGGACACCGACGCCAAGTTCGTCGGCGAACAGACCATCGACGGCGTCAAGACCTACCACTTCCGGACCCAGGTCCCCGAGACCGATCTGTCGACACTGCCCAACCCGCAGAACGAGGCCGCGCTCGGCACCATGCTGACGATGCCGGCCAAGTGGTGGGGCATCTCCGGTGCCGGCGTGCGACCCAACGACCAGGTCAACATGCACCGCTACGCGACGGCGACCCGTGACCTGTGGGTCGAACCGGAGACCGGCACCATCGTCGACGGCCGCGAGGATCAGCATCAGTACTTCCGGTCGCCGTACAAGGACGACGACTCCACCCCCGCCGCGGTGCGCAACTATCAACTCGACGCACTGAAGGGCACTTTCGCCTGGACCGATGGCACCGTCTCCGAGCAGGCGTCGAAAGCCAAGCACTACATGGGATTGCTCAAACTCGGCAATCTCTGGTTGCCGTTGATTCTCGGCATCGTCGGTGTGCTCCTGCTGCTCGCGTGGCTGCTGTTGCTGCTGCGCGCCCGCCGCAACCGCCCGACCGATCCCGACGACGACCTGGACCGCGGAGATCTCGCGGCCGGCGAAGGTGGCGCCGAGGTGCCCGACGGTGACGAGGCCGGTTGGGACGAGCCCGGTTCGGAGGAGCCGACCGTCGTCGAGCCGCGCGGTGCCGCTGCGGCGGCGGCACCGACGGCGGTCATCGCCTCCCAGCGCTCCCGCCACAGTGCACCGCAGTCCCCCAATCCCGAGGACGACGACAGCGCCTATCTGTGGGATCGGCCCACCCAACGCATCCCCCGCGTCGAGGGACCGGCACCGAAGATCGACGGCGATCGGGACTTCCGGTCGATCGACGATTCACCGTCGGCGTCAACGGGTTCCGATGAGATCGCCCATGACGGCGGCGCCCACGAGAAGAGTGACCCCGACGACGAGACATCAGCCTTCCGGCGGCCGCCGGCGGAGTAGCCGATCGCGGGCGGCCGGTCGTCGCGGGCGGTGATGATCGCCCGCGGTGGATCGGGGGCCTGCAGATCGAGGCCCAGCGCACGGGCCCGTGGGGATTGTCGGGTCCCCCACGCCCGTGGCTCCCACCTCGCAATTGTGTAAGTCGGCTTATACCGTGGCTGACTGAGCGTCCGGCGAGGTGAACGAGGTGAGCATATGTGGCGTTTCGGTGCTCTTGGCTGCGCGCTGGGCGGCGCGGTCGCCGGTGTGCTGATCTCGACGTCCGTCGCGGCGCGGCAGGCGGCACAGGTGCTCTTCCCGACGCGGGCCGCGCGCCCCAGCGCCGTCCCGGAGCAGCCGAGTGGCCGAGCGGATGCCGTCCGCCGACCCTTGTGAGGTCTCGTTACACAACGAATGAGGGCCGGTGATCAATGATCACCGGCCCTCATTCGTGTTCGTTCAGGCGCTCGCGGGCGTCCGGACTCCGATCAGTCGATCAGAAGAACGCCGGGGCGAAGGTCGTACGCCAGGACTGCTTGAAATCGTCCTGCCAGTAGGTCCACCAGTGGTCACCATCGGGGGTGATCCGGGTCGTCAGGTGCAACGGCAGGGTGCGCAGGCGGGCGATGTAGATCTGGCTGCTGGTCGACGCGGCGACCTCGAGCGGGACCATCTGGGCAAAGTGCACCGGATTGAAGTTCGCGCTGCCCGGGGTGATCGACGAGTCGTACTTGCTGCCCATGCCGGTGCCGGCCGAGACGTAGACGTAGTGACCCGAGAGGTTGCCCGCCGAGAGGAACGGGTCGTTCTGGAACCACTCACCGGCCGGGTAGAAGCCCCACATGTTGTTGGGGTCGCCGCCCATGGTCGAGACCGAGGCCTGGATGCCCTGGGTGAACCCGGGCATGGTCACCGTCGGGTAGCCGCTGTAGGACGCGACGGCCTTGTAGAAGCCCGGGTGACGCGAGGCCAGGTTCAGCGCCGAGGTGCCCGACATCGACAGTCCGGCGATGCCGTTGCGCTTGTTGTCACTGCCGTGCTTGGCAGCCATGTAGGCGGGCAGTTCGCGGGTCAGGAAGGTCTCCCACTTGTTGATGCCCAGCTTGGGGTCGGGGCGCTCCCAGTCGGTGTAGAAGCTGCCGCCACCACCGAACGGGATCACGACGTTGGTGCCCTTGCCGGCCATCCAGTTCGCGACGTTGGTGTTGATCAGCCAACCACTGCTGTTGTTCGGGGCACGCAGGCCGTCGAGGAGGTACAGCGTGGGCTTGTTGGCACCCGCCCCTCCGTCGACGATGCACACCGGAACGGAGCGGTGCATGGCGGCGGAGTAGACGTTCTCCACTCCGCAGCCGTTGGCAGCATGGGCGGCTGGCGCGGCAACCGTGGTGACGCCGGCAACGGCGGCCAAGGCCACCATTCCCGCCACCAGGCGCTTACGGGCGCGAGTCAGCATCAGTTGTCAATCCTTACGATCGTGACCCGAGCGGGCTCGTTCACATGGGTGGTGCGGGGTGGTGGCGGCTCTCCGCCCGGGGCGATCCCCGTCGCGGCCGATAGTAACGGCCCCATAACACCGCGGCAAAGGCGTTCGCGGGGCCACCACCCACTGCGACAGATCCTGCCAGGCTCGGGTGACTGCCGTCACCTGCGCCAATCACGGTTGGACGTCGACTTGATCACATCGGAAAAAGAATTCTGAGATGCGGTCCGAAATGTCCTGAGAGTCCTTAAAGAGTTGCGCGTGAATGTGCGCCACGCCGCAGCGGTGCCGATCAGGTGTCGGGCGCACTACTGTCGGTGTCGACTCTCTAGGAGGTCCAGTGACTCAGCAGCAGCAGGCCGATGCGATTGTCGTCGGGGCCGGTTTGGCCGGACTTGTCGCCACCTACGAGCTCACCCGCGCCGGGCGCAAGGTGATCGTCGTCGATCAGGAGAATCGCAACAATCTCGGCGGACAGGCGTTCTGGTCGTTGGGTGGGCTGTTCCTCGTCGACACCCCCGAGCAACGACGTCTCGGCATCCACGACTCCGCTGAACTGGCGCTGCAGGACTGGATGGGCTCGGCCGGCTTCGACCGCGACGACGAGGACTACTGGCCGCGGCAGTGGGCGCGGGCCTACGTCGACTTCGCGGCGACCGAGAAGCGGCAATACCTGCACGACCTGGGCCTGCGGGCACCACTGGTGGGCTGGGCCGAGCGCGGCGGCGGATTCGCCGACGGCCACGGCAACTCGGTTCCGCGATTCCACCTGACCTGGGGTACCGGCCCCGAGGTGGTGCGGATCTTCTCCGAGCCGGTGCTCGACGCCGAGCGGCGCGGCCTGGTCGAGTTCCGTTTCCGCCATCGCGTAGACGACATCGTCGTCGAGGACGGCGCGGCGGTCGGGGTGCGCGGCGCCGTGCTCGAGCCCACCGACCTCGAGCGCGGGAAGGCGTCGAGCCGCGAAGTGGTCGGCGACTTCGAGATCCGCGCCGGCGCCGTCGTCCTCACCACCGGCGGGATCGGCCACAACCACGATCTGATCCGCGAGAACTGGCCGGTCGAGCGCCTGGGTCCGGCGCCGAAGACGATGATCGCCGGCGTACCCGCCCACGTGGACGGCCGGATGCTCGGCATCGCCGAGGGCGCGGGCGCGAGTCTGGTGAATCGCGATCGGATGTGGCATTACACCGAGGGCATTATCAACTGGGACCCGATCTGGCCCAACCACGCCATCCGGATCATCCCCGGGCCCTCGTCGATCTGGCTCGACGCCAACGGCGACCGGCTGGCCCCGCCGAACTTCCCCGGCTTCGACACCAACTCGACGATGAAGGCAATCCTCGCGACCGGTCACGACTACTCGTGGTTCATCCTCACGCAATCGATCATCGAGAAGGAGTTCATGCTCTCGGGTTCCGAGCAGAACCCGGATCTGACGCGCAAGGATCTCAAGTTTGCCGCCAAGAGTCGCCTGGCCAAGGGTGCGCCCGGACCGGTGGCCGCGTTCGTCGAACACGGTGAGGACTTCGTCGTCGCCGACAACCTCGCCGAACTCGTGAACGGGATGAACACGATCACCCGCGGACCCCACCTGGATCTGCAGAAGGTCGAACGCATCATCTCCGCGCGCGACGCCGACGTCGACAACAAGTTCTCCAAGGACGCGCAGCTGATGGCCATCACCAATGCGCGGCAGTATCTCGGCGACAAGGTGGCCCGAGTGGCCAAGCCGCACAGGATCCTCGACCCCGAGCACGGCCCACTGATCGCGGTGCGGCTGAACATCTTGACCCGCAAGACCCTCGGTGGACTAGAGACCAACCTCGATTCGGCGGTCATGCGTCCCGACGGGTCGGTCTTCGACGGCCTCTACGCCGCCGGAGAGGTCGCCGGTTTCGGTGGCGGCGGTGTCCACGGCTACAACGCTCTCGAGGGCACCTTCCTCGGTGGCTGCATCTTCTCCGGCCGGGTTGCGGGGCGGGCGATTGCGCGGAAATGAGCAGGCGCGGATCGCGGACGCGGACGCGCCTCATCGGTACGACCGGTGCGCTACTCGTCCTCATCGGCATCACTGCCTGTGACTTCGACGCGGGTGTGCCTCGACTGAAGTCGATCGACGCCGACGAGATGACGGCGGCGCTCGACGACGAAGAACTCCGACTCGTCGATGGCTGGGCTTTCGGCCAGGCATTCCAGCAGGACAACGCCTTCGTCGGCAAACCGAATGTCTATGCCCGCTACGACGGGGCACCCGACACCATCGAGACCACGAGAAATCATCCGCCGGGGCCCACCTACTCGGCGTTCTCACCGACCACCTGCGACAGCGTGGCCGCCGAGAGTGTCCGGCACAAGAACCTCGGGTTCTCTTGCGTCCCCGGCCTGCGCCTGTTCGAATCACATCGAGGCACCCCCGGCGACCTCCAGTCGGTGACTGCCCTGATCCTCGGCGACGGGGTCTCCGCCCATCTCTACGTCAACATCGAGGGAACTTGATCCACATATCCTGAAAAGGCTTGCCTGATCTCATCTTTCGCAGGGTTGCCTCAGTACCCACGACCATCCGGGCAGTCGGATAGGGTAGACGACGTGCCGGTACCGCAGACGATCCTGACACGCAAGACCAAACACGCCCTGTTCCTGGTCATGACGATCAACGAGGGCGGAGAGTCCGGCGTCCGCGATTTCCTCGCCGAGCTGGGCTCCCGTATCAACTCGGTCTCTTCTCGGGCGCCCGACCAGGCGCTCGCCGGAATAATCTCGATCGGCTCGGCCGCCTGGGATCGCCTCTTCGACGGCCCGCGCCCGCGATCACTGCGGCCGTTCGTCGTCTACGAAGGGCCGGCGCATACCGCACCGGCCACCCCGGCCGATCTACTCCTGCACATCAAGGCCGATCAGGCCGACCTCTGTTACGAACTCGGCAGACTGGCCATGAATGATCTCGGCGACGCGGTCACCGTCGTCGACGAGGTCCACGGCTTCCGCTACTTCGACCTGCGTGACCTGACCGGCTTCGTCGATGGCAGCGAGAACCCGGTGGGGCAGGCGGCGATCGACGCGATCACCGTCGGCGACGAGGACCCGGCATTCGCCGGTGGCAGTTACGTCGCCATTCAGCGCTACCTCACCGACTTCGCCGCCTGGAACGCGATCGGCGTCACCGAACAGGAAAACGCGATCGGCAGAACCAAATTGGACAACGTCGAGATGTCCGACGACGTCAAACCCGCCAACTCGCACATCGCGCTCAACGTCGTCGAGAACGCCGACGGCGAGGAGATCGACGTCGTCCGTGACAACATGCCCTACGGAAACGTCTCCGGCACCGGCGAACTCGGCACTGGGGAGGCCGGCACCTTCTACATCGCGTACTCCTCGGGCCCCGATGTCACCGAGGAGATGCTGCGCAAGATGTTCATCGGCGACCCGCCGGGCAACTACGACCGGCTCCTGGACTTCACCACTGCGGTAACCGGCGCCCAATTCTTCACCCCGACAGTCGACTTCCTCGACGCCTTGCCCCCGGCTCCGGCCGTCGGCACCGACTCCGACGACGCCCCGACCGCAACCGCCGAACCGACACCCACCCCGCCGTCGCGTCCGAGCGACGGGTCGTTGGGCATCGGTTCACTGCACTGACGCGCACTGCCACCCGATCGATCCGACCCACCACCAAGGAGACGCCTCATGAACAACCTGCATCGCGAACTCGCGCCCATCTCCACCTCGGCGTGGGAGGCGATCGAAGAAGAGGCGACCCGCTCGTTCAAGCGCAACAGCGCCGGACGTCGGATCGTCGACGTCAAGGGCCCCCTCGGACTCGAGGCGTCGTCGGTCACCCGCGGGCATCGATCCAAGATCGATTCCCCCGCCGACGGCATTCTCGCCTTTCAGCGCCATGTGCAGCCGCTCGTCGAACTGAAGGTTCCGTTCACCGTCACCCGCGAGGCCATCGACGACGTCGACCGCGGCGCCGAGGACTCCGACTGGGATCCGGTCGTCGACGCCGCGCGCCAACTCGCGCTTGCCGAAGATCAAGCGATCTTCGAAGGCTATGCGGCCGCGGGGATCTCCGGCATTCGCGCCGAGACCAGCGCAGCACCCATCGCGTTGCCGGAGGATGTCCGCGACTACCCGGAGGCCTTCAGCCAGGCCCTCTCGACCCTCAAGCTCGCCTCCATCGACGGCCCGTATTCGATCGCCGTCTCCGCCGAGGTCTACAACCTGATCAATGAGACCTCCAACCACGGCTACCCGATCCGCCAGCACATCCAACGGTTGATCGACGGCGACATCGTGTGGGCGCCTGCAATCTCCGGCGCATTTGTATTGTCCACCCGTGGTGGCGATTTCGAGCTGACCATCGGTCAGGATGTCTCCATCGGCTACGACTCGCACGACGGCGACACGGTCAACCTCTACTTCCAGGAGTCCTTCACCTACCTCACCTACACCGGCGAGGCGGCGATTGCGTTGACGAAGGGCTGAGCCGAGGCCGTTGACGGCTGGAGTGATTGGGCATCGGGAGCCACCGTCGATCCACGCCGGGCGCCGCCAAGCACACCATGGGCGTCCGGGCTCTCCTCATGGGGGGTCCTGCACCGATGGGCCGTCACCCGCTGTGCAGGCGATGACGGCAGCAACGTGGGCGGGATCGTCGATCGGAACGAGGTGGCCACTGTCGTCGAAGCGGTGCTCGACGAGGTCGTCGGCAACACGCTCCAGCTGCCGCGCCGGTGCGCTCACAACCTGAGCTCTCCAGAAACGCCGGGATGGATCAGCCTGGGCACTTCCCAATGTCCCGTGACGAGTGGGCAGACCGCCTATTGCGAACGTCGACCAAGCAGGACCACAGGTAGTAATAGTCGTCATCTCTGACCCCCAGTACTTCTCGAGCGGTTGAGGCCGGCAGGCAAATGCAGCTGAGAGTGCTCTACGTGGTCCAATGTGACTGCGTCGCCAATGGACGTCGAGCACGTCATCGGACACCTTGATGCCTGGGGCTCCCGCGAAAAGATGGACACGGTCAGCTTGATTGCTGACTTGCGTGTGAGCTGATCTCGAAGTAGATGGGTGAGATCATCCCTAACGAACTGTGCCTCCTGTCATGATTGTAGAAGCGGATATAATTGTCAAGTCCTGCAGTAAGATTCGCGCGAGTGGTGAACGCGTGTCGCTTGTAATATTCGTGCTTGACCGTCGACCACAACGACTCAGCGCCGGCGTTATCCCAGTGATATCCGAGGTCCAGACAGCATCAAGACGGCCCCGATCAAAGACCCGCCCCACCCGGTCGGGTGGGAACGACGCCGTCGGATCGACCACGGTCGTCGTGACCGTGAACGTGCGGGGGCTGATGCCCTCGATACCCATCTCGGCCATGATCTTGGCGACGGTATTCTCCGAGACCGACACGCCCTCGTCGTGCAAGTCGGCGGTGATCCGCGGGGAGCCGTAGGTGCGTTGCGATCTCTTCCAGTGAGCCACAACCTTGACTTCGAGATCACGGCGACGCTGCTGTCGCGCGGTGAGTTCGCCACGCTGCTGACGACCCGCCCACGCATAGTATCCCGAGCGTGAAACCCCCAGCAGTTCAACAAGAGCAGTGATGTCATGGCCGGCGCACTCCGCGGCGATGAGTTCATAACAGCTCACCGGTGTTGCTGTGCCGCAAAGTACGCCGAGACTTTTTCAGGAACGCAATGTCGCGGTCCTTCTCGGCGGCCTCGGCACGTAACCGCACCAACTCCGCGCGCTCACCGGCACTGAGCTCACCGAGGGGCGGAGCTGCCCGCCCCTCGGTGATCACTCCGTCGCGAATGCGTTCGGCGCGAACCCATTTGCCCAGCAGATTCTCATGCACGTTCAACTCACGAGCGACCTCAGAGATCGGGCGGCCGCCATCAATCACCCGACGAGCAGCCTCCGCCTTGAACTCAGGCGTAAACGACCGACGCGTCCTCGACATAGTGACATCCTTCCAGCAGGGCCCATAGCCCCACTATCTCGGGTGTCCACTCAAACTGGGGAACCTCAGTCGAGTACGTTCTCCACGCCCGCCTGACCGTTCGCCGACAGGCCCCACAGATATGCCCGCCCGATCAGCACCGCTCGCGCACCCAACGCCAGCGCCTTCACCACGTCGCTGCCGCGCCGAATCCCGCCGTCGAGGGTGATCTCGACCTGATCACCCACCGCATCGTCGACGCGCATCACGCCCTTGAGCATGAACGGCCCATCCCACTGCTCACGCAGCCATGCCACGTCCTCCCACGTCGGCAACGGGGTGCCCATCCATTCGCCGTACGCCCCGAAGAATGCCGGGGCCGGACCGCCCGTGGGCGGCGTCAGGTTCGGGGTCGTCAGATCGGGAATCTTTCCGGTCTTGGCGAACTCCCACAACCACTTCGGGCGTACGACGCCTTCCGGCGCGAACTGGACCATCGCCCTGAGGTCCATCTTCTCCGGGATCGACGGGCCACCCCAATCTCGGCCGTTGGAGAACGACCAGTCCAGGGTCATGATCAGCCCGACCGCCCCGGCTGCGCGTGCGCGCTCCATCCGCTGCAACAAGATCTCACGCGATCCGACCCAGTACATCTGAAAGAAGGTCTGCGGATTCGCCGCCGCGACCTCCTCGACGGACTTGCTGGCGAACGAGGAGATCCCGATCGGAATACCCCGCGCTGCAGTAGCTCTCGCGACGGCGACCTCACCGTCCGGGTGCACCGCCTGCACGCCCGTCGGAGAGATCATCACCGGGAACGACAGCGTCTGCCCCATCACCGTCGTCGACAGATCACGCTTGTCCGACAGCCCGGCCACGTGCGGGGCGAAGTCGAGTTCACCGAACGCCGCCATGTTGTCGTCGATCGTCAGTCCGCGCTCCGAGCCTGCCACCAGAGCGGCGTACACGGACTCGGTAGACGCTTCTTCGCACGCCGTTGCGCTTCGGCAACGGTCTCGAACCACGCACTCTTGGCCGTTACTGTGCCTTCTGTTTCATGACTGTTTCTGCTTCCATTCCTGCGAGCGGATTCTCGTCACAGATCTTCGCCGGCGGACGCATCATCAACGTGAGCGGCACCGACTTTCGTGGGGTCTTGCGCTGACCGGTACGGGAATGGTCGACACTGGACTTGGGGATCTCCCCCGCCGCCACCAACGCCAATTCACCGTTCCCGATGACACATTCGGGATCCGGCCCGTCCATCGGCAGGCCCGTGAAGAATTTCGCGCCATACATCCGCCACGGCACGCGTCGAAGTGGGCGCACTTGGTGCGCGCGCCCGAAGTCTGCGGCGAGCGCAGATCCTGGAACAACTCCGATGTCTGCCACACCGACTGGAACCCGCCCATTCCGGGTGATGTCGCTGTCGCAGGACGCGCGTCGCGGACGATGTTGCCGGCGAGGAAGTTCTCGTGAATGGCGAACGGGCACGCGTACACGTCGCCGATCGGATCGATCAGACACACCACCCGCCCGGCACCACAGAGGTTGAGCCCGGGCAGAGCGTCACCGAACGCCGAGAGATGGAAGAACGAATCCCCGGTCAACACACCCTCACCGTTGGCGACGAGCCAGTTGAGTTGTACAGCTCGCGCTGCTGACGCTTTGAAGTCGTCGAGCTGACTCACGTTGTGTCGGGTGACGACGACCGAGATCCTCGCGTCCCGAAAGCCGGCCTCCTTCAAGTTCTCCAACGCCCGGCACGCCATGTCGAACGAACCGGGTCCGCGGACCGCATCGTTGACCTCGGCGGTTGCGCCGTCGATGGAGATCTGGATATCGACGTAATCCGACGCGGCCAACCGCGCGGCCACCTTCTTGTCAATCTTGACCCCGTTGGTGGAGAACTTCACACCTACCTGATGCGCGGTCGCATAATCGACGAGCTCCCAGAAGTCCGAGCGCACCGTCGGCTCCCCACCACCGATATTGACGTAGAACACCTGCATCTTCTGCAGCTCGTCGATGATCGACTTGCACTGCTCGGTGCTCAGTTCGCGCGCATCACGGCGACCCGACGAGCTCAGACAGTGCACACACGACAGATTGCAGGCGTAGGTCAGCTCCCACGTCAAGCAGATGGGCGCGTCGAGTCCGAGTTCGAACTGGTCGACCAATTTGCCTACCGGAGCGGGCCTTTCGAGAGTAGAAGTCATGGGAGATCCTCGTCTGAGATTTCAGGAGTGGTGTCCGGCGAGGCTGCGACGGACAGGGCGCGGTCGAACCCTCGTGGGGCTCGACGTGACCGGGAAAGTCAAAGCTCGGTGATCATCCGCGAATCGGCCAGCGTTGCAAACGCTTTGGTGTACGGGGCCATCCCCGATTCCGAAATACCTGCGGCCGCGATCGCGGCGCGCATGTTCGGATGATCAGGAAGGTGAGGTGATGATCGCCACAATCGTGCGGTTCTTCAGGAAACGAGAGCTTGCGAGTCCCGAAGTGGTACAGCAGCGCCCCGAACGACTCGGGACGCAGCGCCACATGCGGATGCAATGCCCACGGCAGATCCAGATCGAAGGAATCCTGCACTGCGGTAGTCATGATCGGTACACGCCGCACATGCCGTCGATGGATACTTCCTCCACCAACGACTCTTCGACCAGATCGGACTCGACGACAGCGGTACCGACCACGGCATTCTCGTTGCTCTTCGACATCTGAAACCTCCAGTGGTAGTGGGTAGGCCACACTCGGAACGAACAGCGGCTTGAATCACTACAGCAATGACACCCGGTGCATAAAGACAGAGTTCGGAGAAGAAAGATGGCGAAAAGCAGAAAGTCTGCACCCCGGGTGGGTCGACGTCCGTCGACCACGAGGAGTGAGTTGAGCGATGTGGGCATAGAACTGCTCTCCTCGAAGGGATTCGAGGAGACCAGCGTCGACGACATAGCCGACGCGGCAGGCATCGCTCGACGCACGTTCTTCCGTTACTTCCCCTCCAAGAATGCGGTTCCTTGGGGAGATTTCGACACTCAACTCGCAGCGCTGAGGGCACATCTGAACGGCCTACCCGCGGACATAGAGCTCGCCGATGGACTACGTTCCGCGTTGTTGCAGTTCAACACTTTCCCCGAAGAAGCCGCGGTGCACCGGCAACGTATGGCGTTGATACTGAGCAATCCTGCACTGCAAAGCTATTCGATGGTCATGTACGAGGGCACCCACCCGCTCTACACCGGACTCCGCACTGAAGATCATGCGGCGTCGCGACCGGTCGAACGGCTACGCGCAGGTCGGGTCGGACCGAAGCGCCGTCCCTACGCCGTTGCGTGGGAGCGCCGAACAGTCTCAGCTTCGCGCTGCAACCGCCGCGCGAAGCTCGACCTTGGTGATCTTGCCCCCCGCGCTCTTGGGTAGGTCGTCGAAAATTTCGAGACGCTCGGGAAATTTGAACTTTGCAACCTCCTGATCCTCGAGAAAGTCCGTCAATTCCGACAACGTCAGGTGCTTACCGGCCTTGAGCACTACGCACGCACACGTTCGCTCGCCGTACACCGCGTCGGGGATCCCGATGACGGAGACCTCCGCGATAGCGGGGTGCCGGTAGAGGTGAAGCTCTAGTTCCTGGGGGCTGATGTTCTGGCCACCACGGATGATCAGGTCCTTGGCGCGTCCGACGATGCTCAGGTAGCCCTCCGCGTCGATACGCCCCAGATCACCGGACGAGTACCACCCGTCATCACCGAAAGCGGCCTCGGTGTGGTGTGGCTCGTTGAAGTAACCGAAGCTCTTCGTCGGCCCGCGCCAGAGGATCTCGCCGGACTGCCCGGGAAGCACGTCCTCGCCGAGCGCATCGACCAACCGCACATCGCTGTCGACATCCGGCTTACCGACGGTGAAGTGACGCTTTTCCGGCGGGTCGGTGATGGCGGTCATTGTGGGGACACCGCCGTCGGACGTGCCGTAGCAGACGTGCCCGACGCAGCCGAACACCTTCTCCATCATCTCGGCCGCCTCCGGAGGCATCGCGGCACCCGCGTTCGTGAATGCGCGCAGGGGCGTGAAGTCTCGCGAGTCGAGGCGAGAATCCTGCAGGAGCTTGACGACCTGCGTTGGAATGGCGGTGGCCAGTGTGGCCCTCTCCGATTCGAGGAGGTCGAGCGCCTCCTCGACATCCCAGTGCTCGAGCAGGACCGAGCTTGCCCCTGCGAGAAGGGGCCCCAGGACGGCGAAGACATACCCGGTGGCTCCAGTGTTGGCGGGTGCCAGTCCGACTGCAACGTCGTCCGCTGTCACGTTGCAGCTACGGATGAACCGCTGCATGAAGTTCCACAGGTTGTTGTCGGTCCACTGCGACATCTTGGGCAGCGCCGTGGTGCCCGAGGTGACCATGACGAAGCGGGGGACATTCGGATCTCGCTCGATCGAGACCTGCGGGGTATCGGCAACCGAGATTTCCTCGAAGGCGAAGTCGCTGCCACTGCGATCGCCGCGGCTGGTCCCTACTGATTGCAGATGTGGTAGCTGGGGCCGAATCTTCTCGATCAACTGCAGGTAGTCGAACTCGGGAGTCGTAGGCGGCACCATCACGATCCGAGCCTGGGACGTCTTCAGAAGATGAATTACCTCGGCACCCCGCCACGCGTTAGACAGCGGGAGGAACATGAGGTCGGCGCGATCGCAGGCAAGGTGGGTGATGGCCAGCGAAACACTGTTGGGCGTTTGGAGGGCGACGCACGCACCCGGCTCCAATCCCTGCTTAAGTAGCCACGTCGCCACCGAATGGCTGCGGCGGACGAGTTCGGCGTATGTCAACCGCTCGTGCTGGTCGGCGACGGCAGGCGCGTCGGGTCGGCGGCAGGCGTAGTCGTCGATGACCGAGTGGAGCGGACGGTCCTGCCAGATGCCCTTCGCATAGTTGGCCTCGATCATGTCGAGAGTCAGCGGACGCAGCGCCACGAGTAATTCCTCCTTGTATTGCACAGCTCTGGAATGTCGACCAGACCTTATCTATGATCACAATAGCCATGTTTCCCTCCGAAAGGAATACATCATCGACCAATCACCAGATGCCGGACGAGCCAGCCCGGCAATACCGAGAACCCCCGATACCCTCTACGACCGAGACGTCCGGACCCGGCTCTACCGGCAGGACCCGCAGACGATCCGAGCGGTGGCGACCCTGCAGGACGACTCCTTCGGGCCGGGCGGTTTCGCAACCGTCCACGACATGAAGCTGACGGTCGACGTCGACGAAGCCAGCATGAGGATCGATACGGTCGAGGCCGACATGGTGGGACATCCCCATCGCACGTGCCCCAGCACCCTGCGAGCCATGGACCAACTGATCGGCCTGACGATTGGCCCGGGATATTTTCGCGAGCTCCGCGAGCGCTTCGGTGGCAATCGCGGATGCAACCACCTGCACACGATGGCTCAACACATCGGGACCGTCGTCTCGCTGTCGTTCGCGGCGCGCGTGGTTGAGAACGACATCGAGGCCCAGGCGCTCCCCCACGAACGGTGGATGCTTCGCGTCGTCGAGAAAGAACCGCGGGTTATCGACTCGTGCGCAATCTGGCGTCGGGACGGCGAGCTCGCCACCAGAATGCTCGGTTCGGACACCTGACGGTTCGGCAGGGGCAGTCTCGCGCCCCTGCCGAACCGTCAGGCACCGAAATATGCTGCTTTGAGCTCGTCTTCGGTCAGTCGCTCCCCCGGCAGAGCGCGCAACGAATTCACCCAGACGCATGACGCTGGTGGTGTCACAGAATTCCAGAGCGAGATCGCTGTTCTGCTCGACGATCACCATGGAGAGCTGCGTCTCGCGCCGCAGCAGTGCCAGGCGCTCGTAGATCTGTTCGACGACGACAGGGGCCAGACCGAACGACGGTTCGTCGAGCAAGATCAGCCGCGGCTGCGACATCAACGCCCGGCCGATTGCGACCATCTGCTGCTGCCCACCCGAAAGCAAGGACGCCAGCTGGTTGCGCTTGTCGGCCAATATGGGGAACAGGTCGTAGATGCGGTCGCGGTTGTCATGGATGACGGCTCGCGACGATCGCGGCCAGAACCGGTAGGCACCCAACTCGATGTTCTCGGCGACCGACAAGAATCCCACGATCTCGTGACCTTCGGCCACCAGGACGATCCCCCGACGCACCGCGGTGGACGGCGTCAGTCGGTGAAGCTCTTGCCGTCGAGGGTGACCGTGCCACTGCGAGGCCGGAGCTGACCGGACAGGACCCTCATCAACGTGGTCTTTCCTGCACCATTGGCACCGAGCACTCCGACCGCCGATCCCTCCGGCACCTCTAGACATACACCGTGCAGCACGTCGCCGTGACCGTAACCGGCCGTCACATCGTCGATCGACAGAGTGCTCACAGTGCAGCTCCTCCCAGGTAGGCAGTGACGACGTCACGGCGCGCAAGAACTTCCTCGGTCTCGCCCTCGGCGAGGATTCACCCGCCGGACAGCACGATCAACCGCCTGCACACCGAGGCGACGAACTGGACGTTGTGGTCGATCAGGACGACACCGACACCCCGTGCCGCGACGGCACGGATCGCGGCGGCGATCTCGTCACGCTCTCCGCCGCTCAGTCCGGCCCCCGGCTCGTCGAGCAGCAGAAATGCCGGCTCCAGGGCCAAGGCACGGGCGATCTCGGCGCGCCTGAGCACGCCGTACGGGAGATCGGCGGCCCGCGTGAAGGCATGCTCGTGCACACCCATCAGCTCGAGCAAGCCGAGGGCGAATGCATACGCTTCGTCATCGTCGGTGCGGCTGCGCGGAGAGTGGAAGAACTCCCCGAGTAGGTTCGCCCTCGAGTACGCCGCTCGACCCAACATCACGTTGGTTACCAGGTCGAAGGTCGGAATCAGGCGAGCGCTCTGCAACGTCCGCACGACGCCCCGCCGGGCAACCTCGTAGGGCTGCAACCCGACCAGGGTCTCGTCATCGAGACACACCTCGCCGGTCGACGGCCGAACGAGGCAGGAGATGAGATTGACGACATCACACAAGCTCGCCGACCGTTCCGGCCAGAGGAATTTCCATCGCGCCCCCGAGCAGAAGTGACTGATACTACGAAACGGCCAACATCGCGACCTTTCCGCTTTCTCTAACTATAGTTGTCATAGATTACTGAACATTCCGACCGAAGGAACGAGACATGAGCACACCGACACAGCCCGATCTTCAGCGATCCGTCGCATTCATCTCGGGCGCGGCCCGTGGTCAAGGGCGATCACATGCGGTCCGGCTCGCCAAATCCGGCGCGAAGATCATCGGCTTCGACCTGTGCCGTCAGATCGACACCGTTCCGTTCGACGGGGCGACGCCGGAAGACCTCGTGGAAACCGAACGACTCGTCAAGGAAGCCGGCGGGGAGATGGTCGCCATCGAGGCAGACGCCCGCTCGCAGGAGGAGGTCGACGCCGCCCTCAGGAGCGGACTCGACGCCTTCGGCAGAGTGGACATCGTCCTCGGCAACGCCGGCATCATCAACAACTACAAGAAGACATGGGAGCTCGACGACGAGGACTTCCGCAATGTCATCGATGTCAACATCATCGGCGTGTGGCACACCGTCAAGGCTGCGATTCCCCAGATGATCGAGCAGGGCGAGGGCGGAGCCATCGTGCTGACCGGTTCGACGGCCTCGGCCTCAGGTATCCCGAACCTTGCCCCCTACGTCGCCTCCAAGCATGCAGTTCTCGGCTTGGTTCGCACTCTGGCCAAGGAACTGGGCCGCTACAAGATTCGCGTCAACGCCGTCACGCCCGGCAACTGCAATACCCCCATGTTCGACAACGACGGCATCCGCCGCCTCTACGTGCCCGGCACCGACGCTCCCGACGAGGACCTGTTCCTGCAGCGAGCCGCGGCGATGTCGCCGATGCGCAACCCCTACGTCGAGCCCGAGGACGTCTCGGAGGCGATTGCTTTCCTCGTCTCCCCGCTCGGCCGGCTGATCTCCGGTGCGATGTTGCCCGTCGACGGTGGCACCGCCACTCCCTGATCACCGGTCCACGGGGTGGCGACGTTCCCGTTCCGCACCATCAGCCACCGGAAGGTCAGCCGTGCCAAGAGCATCTCGTCGGAGGTCCCACTATCGGCTGACCTACGTGGTGCTGATCGCTGCCGCGATCGGCTTCTCCTTGCTGCAGTCGTTGACCTCGCCGGTGCTGGGCCTGATCAGCGAGCACCTCGGCACCGACCGCAACACGGTCACCTGGGTGTTGACCGCCTACCTGATCTCGGCGGCCGTCTGCACGCCGATCATCGGACGGATGGGCGATCGCGTCGGCAAGGAACGCATGCTCGTCGTGTCGATGTGTGCACTGGCGCTCGGCTGCCTCGCGGGGGTCTTCGCCCCGACCATCGGCTGGCTGATCGCCGCGCGAATCCTGCAGGGTGTGGGCGGCGGTGCCGTGCCACTGTGCTTCGGCATCATCCGTGACGAGTTCCCCGAACAGAACATCGCCGGAGCCGTGGGGTTCACGGCTTCCGTGGTGGCTGTCGGGGGCGGGGTCGGCGTCGTCGTCGCGGGCCCGATCCTCGACGTGTTCGCCTACACAGGCCTGTTCTGGGTGCCGTTCGTTGTCACCTCGGCGGCTGCGATCGCGGCCTATCTGCTCGTCCCGGACTCTCCCGTACGAACACCTGCGCCCATCAGTGTGCTGCCCGCGGTGCTGCTGTCGAGCTGGCTCGTCGCCTTCCTGGTGCCGCTCAGCCAGGGATCGCGCTGGGGCTGGGCGTCGCCACTGGTGATCGGACTGATCCTGCTGTCCGCGCTGCTGTGCTGGGCGTGGGTGTATGTCGAGCTACACAGCAAGGCCCCTCTCATCGACATGGCGATGATGAGCAAGCGCGCGGTGTGGACCTGCAACGTCGTAGCGCTGGTGCTGGGATGGACACTGTTCTCGGCGTTCGCCTTCCTGCCACAGTTCGCCCAGGTCGACAGCTCGAACGGGTACGGCTTCAGCGCCTCGGTCACGACGTCGGGCCTACTCGTCCTGCCCGCGGCCGTGGCCATGGTGCTGATGGGCTTGTTCTCGCCCTGGCTCGCCCGCAAGGTCGGTGCCCGGACGGTCGTGTTCGTCGGATGCCTGACGATGTCGGGTGCCATGGCCGTGCTGACGTTCGCACACGGCACGTTGGCGCACTTCTACATCGCCAACGGCATCCTGGGTATAGGACAAGGCATGGTCATCTCGTGCATGGCGGGTCTCGTCGTCGCTGCGGTGCCGCCGGACCAGACCGGCGTCGCCAGTGGCATGAACGCCAACATCCGTAACGTGGGCGGATCGATCGGTGCGGCTGTGTCGTCGATGATCATCACCGCGCATGTGAGCACCGATGGTGTCCCAGCCGAGTCGGGCTTCACCTGGGCGTTCGGGACGATGTCCGCGACAATGGCCCTGGTGTCCATCGCCGCACTGGCCATCCCGTCGACGAGCCAGAAGCGCCTGGTCGACGAGCTGGCCGTCACACCCACTCCTACCGTCGACGACGCACTCACGCCGTGACTCTCCTACGACGAGAACCGTGGCCCGGCAAGTGTTGCCGGGCCACGGTTCTCGTCGTGAATGGATGTGGCAGGTGTCAGGATTCGAGCACGTGCCGAGCGATGACGAGCCGCTGAATCTCGGCGGTGCCCTCCTCGAACCAGAATCCGCGAGCATCACGGTAGATGCGCTCGATGGGTGCCTCCTTGGTGTAGCCGTACCCACCGTGCACGCGAAGCGACAGATCGGTCACGCGGCCGACCATGTTCAGGTTGAACAGCTTTGCCGTCGCCGCTGCCGCAGTGAAGTCGGCACCCGCGTCACACAGCTCGGCGGCGGTGCGGACGAGGCCGCGACCGGCGTTCACGTCGGCGTACATGTCGGCGAGGTGCGTTTGGATGGCCTGGCGCTCGGAGATCGGCTTACCGAAAGTGACGCGCCGCTTGGCGAACTCCTTAGCCTCGTCGAGCGCGCGCTGCGCGAGGCCGACCATGCAGTTCGACAGTGAGACACGGCTGTAGTCGAGGAAGGTGAGCGCCACGTCGAGACCCTCGCCCAGCTCTCCGAGCCGCATACTGTCGTCGACGAACATGTCGTTGTAGCGCAACCAGGCGTGACCGGTGCCGTGCAGACCCATGGTGTGCTGAGTCGCATCGATCTCGAAACCCTCGGTGTTTCGAGGAACCAGGAACGCCGTGAGCGAATCCTTGGCACCACGATCGTCCGTAGCGACCACCAGGATGAAGTGGTCGGCTCTGTCGGCGAAGGTGATCAGATGCTTCTCGCCCGACATCCGCCAGCCATTGCCGTCGCGGCGGGCTTCGGACTTCAGGTCCCTCCCCGTGCCGCCTGCGGCTTCGGTGAGGCAGAAGGCCACTACGGCCTCTCCGGCGGCGATGTCGCGCACGATCGACCGCTGCTGCTCGTTTCCGAAACGCACCAATGGGCGCCACACGCCGTTGGTCAGGTGCACCAACATGCGGCCCGAGCCGTGACCCTGCGCTGCGCCCTCGAGGTACGGGAGGTACTCGCGCACCGTCATGCCCCAGCCGCCGTACTCGGTCGGAATCGTCATCCGGTAAGCGCCCGCATCGGCCGCCCTCTTCAGCAGGTCCTCAGGGATGACGTCGGTCTCCTCGATCGGACCCGAAGCAGGCTCGTATTCATTGAGAAAGAAGTCGGTGAAGTCTTGGACTGTCGGCTGAATCATGAAAATCTCCTCGTGATAACTAGGTAAAACTAGTGTAACTATAGTAATAGTTACGTCTAGGAGTTGCAGCAAATTCTTTTACCGACCAAGGATGGTCGGCCGGACGGTGCCCTCGACACAGGCAGTCCATACCATGTTCGACACTCGTCGTACTCCACGTCACCTGCCGTTGCGGCAGGTGGAACATTCCGAACGGAGAAGGCCATGACCATCGAGGCGAACTACGACGTGACGATGCAGGCAATCGTTCGTTACGCGGGGGCGAGCGGAGACTTCACCCCGGTGCACTACGACACCGAGGCACTGACGGCGGCCGGCTACGACACGTTCTTCGCGATGGGCATGCTTGCTGCCGGCAGACTCGGCGGTCTGGTCGCAACGACCTACGGTGACGACAGCGTGCGCTCGCTGCACACCCGCTTCCGTCACCGCTCCAATGTCGGCACCACTGTCACTCTCCGACTCCATCCGAGTGGATCGATCGACGACGACGGGTGCATGAACGTTCGTCTCGAAGCGCTCGACGACAGTGGCACCGTCATCGCCGACGGCGACGCCCGAGTCCTGGCTACCGAACAGACACCCGCGTGACCACGCGCGACACACCGACAGTCCTGCAGCACCGGTTCGTCGAGATCTCCCCCGGCTCGGTCACCGTGCGCCGCGCCGACGCACCCACGGAGCCTGCACCCGGCGAGGCACTCGTCAGGGTGCTGGCCTGCGGCATCTGCGGCACCGACGTGTCGCTACTGCATGGAATGCCCCTGCCCCGCGGAGCCGACTACCCCCTACGTCCGGGCCACGAGGTCGCGGGCGAGATCGTGGCCATCGAAGGCCCCAGCAACGAGGTCTCCGTCGGTGACCGCGTGGTGCTGCACCCACTGGCACCGTGCGAGACGTGCGCGGAATGCACGTCCGGGCGCGAGCACTACTGCACCCGGACTCGTATGCTCGGCATCCATTCCCCGGGCGGGCTATCGGACCGGATCTGTTGGCCCACGTCGCGCATGGTGGTGGCCAACGGCATCGAGCCGACGCAGGCAGCCATCCTCGCCGACGCCGTCGCCACGGCGCAGCGCGCCGTGACCCTTGCTCGACTCCCAGCAGGTGGAAGCCTCTGCGTGCTGGGTGCGGGCGGCGTCGGCACCCACGTGCTCGAGCTGCTTCGAATCGCCGACCCGACGGCAACGCTGGTCGCCGTGGCCAACTCCTCGGCCAGCACGGCACGCTTGGAAGCCCTGGGATTTCCGGCCTTGCAGGGGCTCGACGGCATCGTGCGACGCCTCCGTGAGCGGTTCGATCCGTTCGACGTCGTCGTCGACTTCTCGGGCCAGGACGCGGCCCCGACACAGGGAATCCGACTACTCAGGCCCGGCGGAACATTGCTGTTCGGATCGGTACTCATCGGAGACCTGAACACCGGAAATGCCACGACCGTGCAGGTGCGCGAGCTCACCGTCAAGGGCGTCTATTCGGCGACAATGGACGACCTCCGCCAGGTGGTCGCGCTGGCCAGGAGCGGACGACTCGACCTGTCCCACAGCGTCAGCCACGTCGCCGATCTCGGGGATGCCGCCGAAGCGTTCGCTCTGCTCGAGCGGCGCCCACCCGGCCTGGTTCGCATGGTGCTGACGACCGGCAACTGATCTCAAGGACACCATAATTATGCATACGATAGGTATAGATTACTCCTATGTCTTCCACTTCCGAACGCCATGCCATCATCACCGGAACCGCATCGGGCCTCGGCCACGCATTGGTCGATCGTCTCCACGACAACGGCTGGCGCGTCACTGGTCTCGACCGGGCCGGAGCCACCGGTGACCTGACCTTCGACGCCGACGTCACCGACGTCTCGGCGATCGATCAGGCCGTGGCTGCCGCGGCTGCCGAGTTCGGCCGCATCGACGCCGTAGCCACCTGCGCAGGCGTTTTCGTCAACTCCCTCTCGCCGGTCCATGCGCTCACGCACGAGACTTGGACCACGACTCTCGGGGTCAACCTGACCGGATCCTTCAATCTGGCCAAAGCAACCCTCCCTCACCTCATCGAGAGCAAGGGAGCCATCGTCCTGGTCTCGAGCACCGCAGCCGAGCACTCGCAGCCCGGTGGCGCCGCCTACGCCGCGTCGAAGGCCGGCGTGCGAGCACTGGCTCGCTCGATCGCCCTCGAGTACGCCATGCACGGCGTGCGCGCCTGCTCGGTTTCTCCGGGCTATATGCAGACCGGCATGACCGCAAAGGTACTCAGCCGCAACGAGATCCGCGCTGACGTCGAGGCGAGCATCCCGCTCGGGCGCGTCTCCGACCCCGCCGAAGTGGCCGAGGTGATGTCGTTCCTCCTCGGCTCCGGCGCGTCGTTCCTCACCGGCGAAGACGTGACGGTCGACGGCGGCGGCGGTCTGATGGCGTACGTCGACAAGGGCCATGTCTCAAGCATGTGGTCTCGCTACGAGCGCAACCTGGAGCGGCGGACCGAGTCGTGACAGTTCAGCCCGCAGGTCGTGATCGAGGGTCGACCCTCCCCTTGCGAACTAAGCGCGACCGGCCCCTCGGACCGTCACGAGGGTGCCGGCCTCGAGCGCAGCGGTCGCCATCTTTCGCAGCTCGCCTCGTCGCACCTTGCCGATGTCGGTCAGCGGGAACTTTTGTACGAGCAGCAGCGCCTCGGGCCAGAGATGAGTCCCGACACCCCCTGACCTCAAGTGAGCGGTGATCGTCTCCAGGTCGATCGACGGGTCACCCACCACGACGACGCAGACCCGCTCGCCCAGGCGATCGTCGGGAATTCCGACCGCTGCCACTCGTTCGATTCCGGAAAGCCCTTCAATCGCCCGCTCCACATCGTCCGGGACGATATTGTGGCCGCCGCGGATGATGAGTTCCTTGTCGCGGCCGGTCGGGTGCAGCAGACCATGCTCGTCGACGAAGCCGAGATCACCGGCGAAGAAGAACCCGTCGGCGTTGAAGGCGGCGTCGGTGGCTGCCTGGTCGTCGAAGTACCCGGCGAACGTAGCCGAACTGCGAGTGCCGATGTGTCCGACCCGACCGGCTTCGAGACGCACCCGCCGGGCTTCGTCGAACACCGCCAGCTCGGTGCCGGGGCACGCCTGACCGGCGGAGACGTCGGCCAACTCGACCGGTGTACCCGGGCGGGTGAAGGTAGCGGCCTGGTTCTCGGTGCACCCGTACATCGAGATTACCTCGGCACCGAGCAGCTCGCGGATCGCTTGCCGCACCGAGGGTTTGGTCGCCGCACCGCCGATCAGCACGTACTGCAGCGGCACAGGACGTGGGTCTGCGGCATACGCTTCGAGGACGTCGTTGGCGTGCGTCGGGGTGAGAAAAACGCCGCGGATGTTGTGCTCACGCATCAGCTCGAGCGTCCGTGTGGCGCTGAACCGTTCCAAGAACACAACCATTCCTCCCGAGAGCAGTGCTGGGAGGAAGCTGTAGAGCCAGCCTGCGTTGTGGGCCATCGGCGGCACGACCAGCCACGCGTCGTCCATGCCGTGGCCGAGCGCCTCGACTACGGGGCGCAGCGCCGCGAGCTTGGTATTGGTGGTGTTGATGATTCCCTTGGGCAGACCGGTGGTGCCCGAGGTGAACATCAGATCGAGAACGTCGTCGGCATCACCGACGGCATCGGACCGGTTCCATTCCGGGCGTCGACCGCTGACGATGTCGTGCCACAGCACATCGTCTGTGACGATGTCGATGCCCGCAGCAACGAGCTCCTCGACCCGCCGCGGATCGAGACCCGCCGCGATCATGGTGCGCGCCCCAACTCGCTGGGCAACCGCAACCACCTCGGCCGCACGCATGCTCAGGTTGAGCGGGACGATCACCGCACCCAGTGCATTGATTGCGATGTTTGCGACACCGAAGATCGACGAGTTCGGCAGCTGGATCAGCACCGGAGTGCCCGCGACGACTCCACGGTCCGCCAGCATGCCCGCCACGGTTTCGACCGCGAGGACCATCTCGGCGCGCGTCACGGAGCCGCGCTCGTCGACCAGCGCCGGAGCCAGAGGACGTGCCTCGGCATGGCGCAGGACGAGGCCGAACAGAGTGTCGTCCTGCCACTCCCCCGACGCGTGAAAACCACGGGCCATCGACGGTGTGACGGTGGTGAGGTAGCGGCGCATGTCATTTTCCTCTGCTGTGTGGTCGGTGAAAGGCCGGCCTAGCCGACGATGACGAGCGACCGCCGAACACTGACGGCGAGTGTGCCGTCCGGTCGGGCCAGGTCGATGGCGAACATCGCGATACGCAAGGGGCCGGAACGGCCCGTTCGCTCTTCGACACCGGTGAGCACGACCTCGCCGGTCAGCTCGTCACCGACCCGCAGGGGGCCGCCGGGGTAGGTTATGTCCTCGGTTCCGTGCAGCACCGAGCCGAGGTCGATGCCGCGGTCGGACAGGATGCTCGCGACGGCAGGGCCGAAGACCTCGATCGCTGCCGGAAACGTCGGCGGCGCGAACTGCACGTCAGAGCAGTACGGAAGACCTACCGCGGCCCGAAACTCCGAAACCTTGCCGCGTTCCACCAGGAGGCTTGCCGGACGTCGGTCGCCGATCACTGCGCCGCGGCAGTGAAGTGCGGCGGCCTCTTCTCGGCGAAAGCAGCCAACCCCTCCCGGGCGTCGGGCCCGACGACAAGATGCGCCGCTGCGTCGATCTCGAGGTCGAGTCCGTCGTCGGTGATGGCCCGCGGCCTCGACATGCGCTTCATGAACGCCATACCGGTGGCACTGCGGGACGCCATCTTCGTGCCGAAGGCCCAGACGTCGTCGAGGAACGTATCGGCGGAGAAGACGTCTTGCACGAGCCCGATCGACCTGGCCTGCTCGGCGTCGAGCGTCTCGCCGGTGAACATCAGCCATCGGGCGGCCCGCGATCCGACTGCGTCGGTGAGGCGTTGCGAACCACCGCCGCCGGGAACGAGGCCGAAGTTGGCGTGCACATCGCCGATCTTGGCGGCCGAACTGGCCACCATGTAGTCCGCGGCGAGAGCGAGCTCCAAGCCGCCGGCCAAGGTCAGTCCGTTCAGAGCCGCGATGACGGGCTTGGGACTGGCATCCATCGCCGAGAAGGCAGACTTCCACGACAGCAGTAGCTGACGGAACGCGGCCGAGTCTCGGGTTACCTCTGCGGCCTCGATGAGATCGGCTCCCGCGCAGAAGGCCCGACCTGCCCCGGTGATGACGACGACCCGCACCTGGGTGTCGGCGCTGCATCGTGCAAGCTCCTGACCCAACGCAGCGACGAGCTCGGCACTGAGGGCATTCATCTGATCCGGCCGGTTCAGGGTCAGCAGGGCGACCCCGCCCCGCTGCTCCGCCGTCACCACGTTCGACATATTCATCCCTTCCAAATCTGTGACTACTATTATCATATCCACACGGGTCGGTCCGCGACCCCAATTTCCCGGAGGTCCAGTGAGCGAGCTGTCCAGGATCTCGATCCTGCTGTCCAACATTCCGCAGACCGGGGACCTACTCCGCTTCGCAGCGACCGTCGAGTCCAGCGGCTACGAACGGGTGTGGCTTGCCGAGACGATAGGAATCGAAGCCGGAGCGATCGGAGGTGCCATCGCGGCGACCACCTCACTCCAGGTCGGCACAGCGATCGTCCCTGTCTACAGTCGGAGCCCGGCCCTGCTCGCCATGATGGCCTCGTCCTGGTCGCACATCGGCAACGGCAGGCAAGTCAACATCGGCATCGGCTCGGGTGGCCAGCGCATCATCGAACGCTGGCACGGCGTCGACTTCACCAAGCCCGCCACCACGACGCGCGACACCATCGCCATCATGCGCCAGGCACTGGCCGGCGAACGCACCGACGTCGACGGCAAGATGCGTCGTTCCAACGGGTTCTCCCTGGCCTCGGGCCCCACCGACAACGTCAAGATCTTCATCGGCGGCATGGGCCCCGTCATGGTCGACCTCGCCGCAGAGCAAGCCGACGGACTCATCGTCACCTGGTTGTCACCGAGAGTGGTCGAAGGTTTCCGCGCCACGTTCAACGAGGCCATCACCTCCCACGGTCGCCGGCACAGCGACGTCGAGCTCGTGGCACGCGCCTACGTCGCCGTCACCGACACCCCCGAACTCGCCCGCGAGGAAGTGCGCAAGGAAATGGTCGAGTACATCATCTCGCCGCCCTACGGTCGCTACTTCAGTTCGGTCGGCTTCGACGACGAGGTCCAGGCCGTGAACGCTGCATTCACTGCCCGCGACCGTGCAGGCGCCGTACAGGCCGTCAGCGACCGGCTGCTCGACGACGTACTGATCGCGGGCACCAGCGGGGACGAGGTCGCCGACCGGCTGCGCGCCTATGTGGCAGCGGGTGCGGACGACGTCATGATCCAGCCGGTGCCCGACTACAGGGGCGGGAACTACCAGCGCACGATCGAGGACGTCGCCCGCGCGCTGGGCTAGCGCGGTGGCAGCAAGAGCTCGGCCAGACCCGAGCCCACCAGCGGGGCAGGAATCGGCGAGTAGATCATCGTGGCGTCCGCGACGCCGTCGAAGCGCGCGTCGAGCACCTGACGCAGTTCGTCGGGAGGGCCGGTCACAGCGATGGCTTCAACCACTTCGTCCGGCACAAACTCGCCCGCTGCCCGCGGCCCACCCTCTTTCATCGCAGCGTTGAGGAGGGGTTGCAGGTCGGTCCAGCCCTCGGTCTCGAGGACCTGTTTGTACGCGGTCGTAGACCCGAAGATACCGATCTGCTGGCGGATCGCGCGGAACGAGGCAGCACGCGATTCGTCGTCCGAACCAGTGACCACCCAGGCCGGCACCACCAGCGAGATCTCGGCGGGATCCCGACCGACCTTCTCGGCACCCCACCTGATCGACGGCCAGATGACCGACTCGAGGTAGCCGCGAGTGTGCAGCGGATGCGCGATCAGTCCGTCGGCCACCTCCCCGGCCAGCTCGGCAATGCGCACGTTCACGCCCGAGACGTATACCGGGATGTGCGGGTGTTCGATCGGACCGGGGTCGAAGTGGTCGGTCAGCAGGGTGTGCTGGTAGAACTCGCCCTCGTAGCGCAGGCGACCGTCGCCCTGGAATGCTCCCCAGATTGCCCGCAGCGCCTGAATGTAGTCGCGTAGGCGCGCGATCGGCAGTGACCATTCCACGCTGAACCTGCGCTCGGCGTGGGCCTTCACCTGCGTTCCGAGACCCAGGACGAACCTGCCCTCGGAGGCCCGCGACAACTCCCACGCCGACTGCGCAACGGCGAAGGGCGAACGGGCGAAAGCGACCGACACTGCAGTACCGATACGCAATTCGTCGGTGGCCAGCAGGGCGGTGGCGGATGCGGCGAACGGATCGGCCACGGTCTCCGACACCCAGCCACACCCGAAGCCCTGCTGCTCCGCCTCGACCGCTCCGGTGCCGGCCTGCCGCAGATGCTGCGAGATCAGCGGGTCTACTCGGACCATGACCTACCTCCGCGCAGACTCGATGCCGCCGCACGACGGTGCTCGAGGTCAGCCACGGATAGCTGCTATCCGCGCATCACGATCGGCATTCGGGACATTGTTGGCCGTTCCAAACACGTTGTTGCGCAACTCCAGAGCCATGCCGGTGCCGAAGTCGCCCGTGAGCCCGACATTGATGAGCATCTTGATCTCCCTGACAGAACGGGGCGAGTTCGCTGCGATCATGCTCGCGAGTTCGAGCGCCGCCCCGTCGAGCTCGGCGCGGGGCACGACCCGGCTGACGAAACCGGCCTCGCGTGCCTCCTGGGCAGGCAGCGGCCGAGAGGTGAGCATCAACTCCCTGGCCAGCGCACCACCCACCCGTCGCGGCATGCGCTGACTCTCGCCGCCGGTCGGAACCAGCCCGAGTGACGCATGGGTGTCGCGGAACCGCGCATCGTCGCTGGCGACGATCAGATCGCAGCAGTAGGACAGCAAGAAGCCGCCCGTGATGGCCCAGCCGTGGACGGCCGCGATGACCGGGACCCGCAAGTTTTCGATCAGGCTCCACAAGTCGGTGCGCCCGATGTCCATGGCGTCCTCGGCACCGAAGTGCTCGGACAGGTCGGCTCCCGCGCAGAACGCCCGACCGTTGCCACGCAGGATAACCGCGCGGACGCTCTCGTCGACCTCGATACGCCGCAGCTCACTGAGCAGCCGGGTCATCAGCTCGCGCGAGATCGCGTTGAGTTGATCGGGTCGGTTGAGCGTCAGGCGACGTACGCCGTCCGCCGGTTCATCGACGAGGAGCACATCGGTCATCAGGGCCTCTTGGTGTCGTAGGGAACGAATTCGCGCCCGAACAGCTCGCGCGCGATGATGATCTTCTGGACCTGCGCCGTACCGTCGGCGATCTCGACCGCCAAGGTGTCGCGCAGGCGTTGCTCGTGCGGGTACTCACTGGCATAGCCGTAGTTGCCGAACGTCAGCAGCGCATCGTGGATCGCGCGGCCCGACACCAGCGGGCCGATCCACTTCGCCATCGCGGCATCGGCGGTGTGCGGTAGACCCTGCGTTCGCTTCCAGAGCGCCTTGTAGCAGATCAGCCGAGCCGACTCCAGGTGCACGGTGTGCTCGGCCAGCGGGAAAGAGATCCCCTCGAACTTCGACAGCGTCGACCCGAAGACCTCGCGGTGACGAGCATGTTCGACGGCCTCGTCGATCGATGCCTGGGCACATCCGATGCCGGTGAGAGCCAGCAGCGGGCGGGTGAAGTCGAAGTTGTTCATGACCGTACGGAAGGCCTCCCCCTCCCCGCCGATCAACGCGTCTGCGGGGATGTCGACGTCGACCATCGAGATGGTGCCGCGGCCGACCGGCAGCCAGCCGGGGTCGGGGGTCGACGACATCGTGACGCCGGGCCGGTCCATATCGACGAAGAAAGCCGAAACCTTCGCTGCTCCCGATTCGCTCTGCGTTTTGGCGAAGATGATGGCCGCGGTCGCCCACGGGATGGCCGTGATCGAAGTCTTCTCGCCGTTGAGCCGCCAGCCCGACTCGGTCTTGACGGCCTTGGTACGCATGGCGGCGGCGTCGGAGCCGGATCCGGGCTCGGTGAGGCCGAGCGCGACCATGCGCTCACCGCTGACGATCGCCGGCATCCATTCCTCCTGGAGCCTGCGGACGGCGTGCTCTCTCATGATAGAGGTGATGATGAGCGGCGGGAGAACACAGTTCGAGATGTTGAAGTCCGCGTACGCCAACTCCTCCATCATGATGCCGACCGACTCGAAATCCGGTTCCTCTTCACCGCCCCATTCGGGGCCTGCAAGCATCCCCAGCAGCCCGAGCTCGGCAACCCGCCGATGCTCCTTCCAGGGAAATTCGGCCACTTTGGCGCGCGCCAGATATCCGGGTGCCAATTCCTTGGCACCGAAGCGGCGCACCATGTCACGGATCGATGACTGCTGATCGTTCAGGCCGAAATCCACAGTGACATCCGTTCTCTTCCACTGGCCGCGTACGTGCAGATACTCATGCGGTCCAGCCGCCGTCGACGGCCAGAACCTGTCCGGTGATGTAGCTCGCCTCGGGCGATGCCAGGAACGCCACGGCCGGACCGAGCTCGTCCGGATCACCCCATCGCCGCATGGGTGATTGACCGAGCGACCATTTCTCCTTCACCGGATCGGCGCGGAAACCGTCGGTCATATCGGTGCGGAACATGCCGGGGGCCACGGCGTTGACGGTGATGCCCGAGCGGGCCACCTCGACCGCGGTGCACTGTGTGAGCGAGATCAACGCGGCCTTGGACATCGCATAGGCGGTCGACCCGGGCACGCCTCGCACTGCCGAGGTGGAGACGACGTTGACGATCCGGCCCGACTTCCGCTCACGCATGTGGCGGAGCACCTCACGTGTCGCTACCAGTGCAGACGTCGTGTTGACCCGGACCAAACGCTCCCAGACCTCGACCTCGACCTCATTGATTCCGCCGAACTCGAACGCGCCGGCGTTGTTGACGAGAACCTGGATCGGTCCGACGGATTCTTCGACGTGAGCAATCATCGCCACGACCTGGTCGGGTTCGCCGACGTCGAGTGCATGGGGTGTGGCGGCTGCGCCCAGGGCCTCGATCGCGCCGACCGCGTCGGCCAGCGTGCTCTCGTCGCGCGCGGCCAGCACGAGGTCGTGTCCGGACCGGGCCAGAGCCGCAGCCATCGCCAACCCAAGACCACGGCTGGCTCCGGTGACCAAGGCCAGGGGACGGCCGGCCGGGGAGCTCATGCGTTCGCTCCGCGCTCGGCTACGACCTTGTCGTCGAGAAGAGACTCGATCTCGGCACCGGTGAACCCACGCTCGGCCAGCACCTCGACGGTGTGTTGGCCCTGACGCGGGGCACCGATGGTCTCGGGTGGAATGGAACCGTTGATTCGGAAGGGCGGTGCCAGCACGTTGATCGGTACGTCGACGGCGGGCCGGACAAGGCCTCGCGCCTGCGCATGGGGACTGGCGAACATCTGCTCGTAACTGTTGACCAGGCTGACGCAGCAGTCTCGGCCCTCGATCAGCTCGGCGACTTCGTCGCGGGTCAAGGCAGCGAACGTCGCCGTCAAGCGGTCGATGGCCTCGACTCGGCGCGAGTCGTCCCACTGGGCGTCCTTCAGATCGTCGAGGCCGAAAACCTCACACACACCGACCCAGAACTGCGACTCGAACGCGCCGACGGCCACCTGGCCGTCGAGAAGCTCGTAGACCCGGTAGTGAGCCCGGTTGCCGCCGGTCGTGTGCGTCTTGGGTGGCATCGGCGCACCTGCGAGCACGTCCGCGGACAAGGGGCTGGGCAGTACAGCGACCCCCTCGGCGAGCGAGCAGTCCAGCCAACCGCCCTCGCCGGTTGCGCGCGCCTGCACCAACAGGGCCATGACACCCATCGCAGGAATGAGTCCGCCTCCGATCTGGTCCGCGAACGGCACCTCGATGGCAAACGATCCACCGTCGGGGCCGACGAGCCGCTCTTGAACCCCGGCGAACGCCATCGCGTTGATATCGTGGGCAGCAATGCCGCTGAGCGGGCCGCTGGCTCCGTATCCGCTGATCGATGCGACGACGAGGCTGGGTCGCCTGGCACGCAACACCGACTCACCGATTCCCAGCCGGTCCAAGACGCCCGACCGGAAGGAGTCGATGACGACATCGGCGGTATCGACGAGCCGCAGGAAGACCTCCACACCCTCGGGACGCTTGAGATCGATCACGACCGACCGCTTGGCACGGTTGACGTTGTGATGCGACGCGCTCTGGCCGTCGACGATCAGGCCGACTTCGCGCATGTAATCACCCGCGCCGGGGTCTTCGATCTTGATGACCTCGGCACCGAGCGCTCCGAGCAGGTACGCGGCGTAGTTACCGGGAAGGAGGCGAGTGAGGTCGAGGACGCGGACGCCCCGCAGCGGTGTCGACATGGACCGGCAATCTCCCTTGATTAATGACTATTGAACATATGTATCAGCCAAGGTGTGAAGCCAGGAAGAAGTAGTTCCACCAGGTGGATCACCTGGTGGAACAGGGACAGATCAGGAGCTGCGCGCCAACTTCGGTCCGTGTGTGTATAGCGCATCGAGGCGTTCGGCGGGACTGCCGAGTAGCTCCCTGCTCACGCGCCCCCGCTTGACGAACAGATGTGGGTCGTACTCCCACGTGAACCCGACGCCGCCGTGAACCTGGACCGCATCGCGCGCTACCCGGGTCAGTGCGTCGGTCGCGGCCCGCACGGCCATCGGCACCGATGCGAGAGCCTGCGGACGGTCGTCGGCTTCGACGTGGCACGCAGCCAAGTAGACCGCCGACGTAGCGAGCTCGATATCGACCAGCGCGTCGGCGAGACGGTGCTTGACCCCTTGGAAGGCCCCGATCGGCTGACCGAACTGACGACGATCGGTGGCGTAGGCGGCGGCCGATTCCAGCGCCTGACGAGCGGAACCGAGCGACTCCCCGGCCAGCGCGACCGAGGCCCGCAGCGCACCACGGGCAAAGACATCGTCGGCATCGCGAACGATGAGCTGTGCCTGCGAGTGCGCGAGCTCGACGGTGCAGAGGGTACGGGTCGGATCGATCGAGTCGTCGGCCGTCACCGCGGCCGCCGCGGGATCGACCGTGAACAGGCCGGTCGTGCCGTCCGGCAACACCGCAGCGATCAACAGCGTATCGGCGACATCGGCCTGCAGGACCAGCCGCTTGACGCCGGTCAGCGTCCACCCTGTCGTACCGTCCGTGGCTGTTGTGGCCACCTCTGACGCCGCCCATGCACCGCCGGCGTCGGGGACAGCGGCGACGACGATGTGACCGCCGCACAGATCGGCGATCGACGACCGCACCTCGTCACCCGGGTCGTCGACCGCCAGCAACAGGCTCAGCGCCAGACCTGTGGACGCGAGCAGCGGGCCGGAGTAGAGGCGGCGGCCGGCCTCGTGCATCACGAGGCTCAGTTCGACCGTCGACATACCGGTGCCGTCGAGCGATTCGGGGACGTCGACGCCCTGAACGCCGAGCTCCGCGGCCATCCGGGCCCACACATCGCGGTCGAAGGCGGTTCCGGCTTCGAGCAGGGCGCGGGTGGCGGTCAGCGGCGCGCGCGCATCGAGATAGTCCGAGAGGACCTGGGTCAGGCCTTCTTGCTCGGACGTAAGTGAGAACTTCATCGGATCATTGCACCCATCTGACAGGTCGGGAGATCAGCTCGGGATATTTGCGGTTCCAGAACTCGCCTGCCTCACAGACGTGGGCATGCATGGCTTCGGCTGCGGCGTCCGGGTTGCGTGTGCGTAGGGCCTCGACGACCTTCTCGTGCGCAGCCGCGACCGCGACCCTCCGGCGAGCGGTGTACGCCACGCCCACCACGGCACCATCCGCGATCGACTTGAGCGTGTCGTTGAAGACCCTCAGTACGGCGCTGCCGGTGAATTCGGCGATCTTGGCGTGGAAGAGCTGGTTCTCGGCCAGGAAGATGTCGTGATCCCCTGAACCCTCGCGCATACGCGCGGCGCTGGCGCTCAACTCCTCCAACTGCTCGTCGGTGATGCGTTCTGCCGCCAGCCTGGCCATCATCGGCTCCAGCGCGGTGCGCGCATCGAGAACGTCCTTGAGAGATCCACCGCTGAACTGCAGGATCAACGTCAGGCCCTCACGCAGGTCGTCGCCGCGTGGTCGACGCACGATCGGTCCTCCGCCGGGCCCGGGACGCACCGTGATCACCCCGCGCGTCTCCAGCAGACGCAACGCTTCGCGCAGTGTGGTGCGCCCGACCTCGAAGACTTCGACGAGCTGCTTCTCATTGGGCAGCTTGGTGCCCTCGGCCAGATCGTTGTCGACTATGTGGTTGACGAGCTCGCGCGCAACCCGCTCGGATGTCTTCATCGAACGTGAGGACTTCATCGAGCCTGCGGATAGTGTCGATCCGGTCATCACAGAACCTCTCGGTACAAATTGTCTCGATCGGCTCCCGTGCAGGAAACCAGCTATTCCTGCACATGGTAGTACTCCGGATTCGGTCCGGCTGACGACGCAACTCCGACCAGCAGCTCGCCTGACAAGGGTCATTGAAGACCGTAGACCCGCCGAGCGGCACCGCTCTTCAGAAGGTCGCGGGCCGTGTCCTTGAGGCCCAGCCCGTCGATGGCGGCCAGCGAATCGCTGTAATCCATCACGGGATAATCGGTGCCCCACAACACTTTTCCCCGCCCACGCGTATTGGCGAATGCCACCAGCGACGGGTCCCAGTACTTGGGGTGATGGGCGGAGGTACCGATAAAGACGTTGCGGTGCTTCCAGGCCAGGGCAATTAGCTCCTCGACCCAGGGCCAGCCCGTGTGCGCTCCGACGATGGTCAGCTCGGGGAAGTCGAGCGCGATGTCGTCGATCAGGATCGGACGCCCCATTTCCGACGGCATGCGCTCGGCCGAGTGGCCGACCTGCATCGTCACCGGAATACCGAGCTCGGCGCACTTGGCGTAGAACGGATAGAACCTACGGTGATTGACCGGCAGATTGAATCCGTAGGAATGCAGGTGCGCGCCGACGAAGTGCCCCGTCTTGTGCCACTCCTCTAGGCGACGCACACCGGACATGCCCTCACGGGGGTCGATGCCGAACATGGCCTTCAGGCGTCCCTCGGGAGCAGCCTCGATGAGCTCGACGACCGCCTCCTCCTTGACGTCCCAGACCAGCTGACCGGTGTCGAACGACCCCATCTTGGCCGACGGGATGATCGCGACGTCGACGTCGGCAGCGTCCATGTACGCCACGAACTCGTCGACCGTCTTGCCGGTGAACTTCAAACCCCACCACTCGACAACGTCGGCGACCTCTCGTGGATCCTCGAAGGTCTGCTTGATGCCCTCGTCCGTGAAGATGTTGCACCAGTAGTCGATAGCACCCATGGTCGTTGCTCCTTGTTCTGCGCCGGCCCGGTCGGCGGCGGTCGAGAGGGGACGTGCGGCGGAATGGTGGGTCAGTACGTGGCATTCGTGGTCATCTCGGGAGCCTCAGCACCCGCTCGCCGAGGATGTTGCGCTGAACCTCGGACGTCCCTCCGGCCAGCGTTGCCCCATGGCTCGCGAGGAACGCGTGACGCCAGGGTTCGCCGTCCGCGCCGGTCAGGAATTCACGGCCGAGTGTGTCGGCCCCGAAGCCCGCGACCTCCTGCTGCAGTTCGGACGAGGTCAGCTTGAGTACCGACATACGCGGATCGGTGGCCGAGTCGGTGGCCGACGAGAGCAACCGGAACCACGTCCAGCGCAGCAGCTGCACGCGCGAGAACAGCTCGGCCCAACGCCGACGGAACGGGACGTCGTCGATGCCCCGCTGCTCGGCCGCAGACCTCAAGTCGGTCAGGGAGGTACTCAGGCCGATCGCGAGCGAACCCAGCATGCGCCGCTCGCGACCAAGGATCGACATCGCGACGGCCCAGCCGCCGCCCACCTCTCCGAGCAGGTCGTCCGGTCCTACTGCGACGTCGTCGAGGAACACCTCGTTGAACTTGGACTCCCCGTCCATCTGCAGGATGGGGCGTACCTCGATGCCCGGCCGGTCCATCGGGACGGCGAAGCAGCTCAGGCCGCGGTGCCGCTCCTGAGCGGAATCCGTGCGGGCCAGTAGCAGGCCATATTGAGCGTAGTGCGCCCCGCTGGTCCAGACTTTCTGGCCGGAGACGCGCCAGCCGTCGTCGGCGGCGACGGCCTTGGTCGAGATGGCCGCGAGGTCGGATCCTGCTCCCGGCTCCGAGAAGAGTTGACACCACACCTCGTCACCACGGCGAAGCGGCTCCAAAAGTGCCTTCTTCTGCTGCTCGGTGCCGAAGGAGATGAGGATCGGACCCGCAAGCTCCATGCTCACGAAACTCAACTGACGCGGGAGGTGCCGGCGCGCGAGCGTCTCGGCGAAAATCGCCTGCTCGGCCACCGTGGCCCCTGCACCGTACGGTTCGGGCCACGACAGAGCCGCCCATCCACCGTCGACGAGCGCGCGCTGCCAGGCGCGACCGGCGGGAATGTCATCGCCCGTCGGCGTAGCGCCGTAGTCACGAAGCCCCTCGGGCAACTCGACCCCGTCGAGCCACTCGGTGAGCCGCTCTCGAAACTGTGCCTCGCGGGGCTCGAGATCGAGGTTCATCAGCTCGCCATGTAGAGGCCGCCGTCGACGCAGAGCACCTGCCCCGTCACGTAGGCCCCTCCATCGGAGGCGAGGAATGTGAATGCCGCCGCGATCTCGTCGGGCTCCCCGAACCGGCCGAGCGGAATCGACTCGAGGAACCGGCCGGCCAACTTGTCGTCGACGCGTAGCTTCTCGGTCATGGGGGTCGCCGCGACCGGCGCGATCGCATTGACTCTGATCCCCCGACGCGCCAACTCCTTGGCCGAGGATTTCGTCATGGCGGTGATCGCGCCCTTGGCAGCCGAATAATTGATCTGTCCGATCGTGCCCTGCAAGCCCGCCGACGAGGTGACGTTGATGATCAAACCGTCGACATCTGCCTCGATCATGCGTCGGGCCGCCTCACTGGTTCCCAGGAACGTGCCGCGCGTGTGTACCCGCAGTACCAGGTCGAAGTCGTCGACCGCCATCTTGTGCAGCATGGCCGGCCGTGTGATGCCCGCATTGTTGACCCAGACTCTCGGCACGCCGAGCTGCAACACCGCAGCATCGGCCAAGGCGATGACATCTGGCTCGGACGAGACGTCGGCGGCAGCGCAAACCGCAGTGCCGCCGACCGCGATGATCTCTTGTGCAACCGAGGCGGCCCGCTCGCCGTCGATGTCGGAGACCATGACCGCATCGCCCTGTGCGGCGAACGCCATTGCGACCGAACGGCCTAGGCCCTGTCCCGCACCGGTGACGACGACACAGCGCTTGATGTCAGACATTCGACGACTCCAGGATCGTGACAGCGCCGACTGCGGTCGGCCCACCGATGTTGTGGGCCAGTCCCCAACGCGGGTCCCGGACCTGGTTGACGGCCTCGCCGCGCAGCTGCTCGAACAGCTCGACGCATTGGGCAACTCCGGTCGCGCCCGGCGGATGGCCCTTGGCCTTGAGACCGCCGCTAGGATTGACCGGCAGGCGTCCGCCTACCTCCGTTTCACCCGACGAAATCAACTTCTTGGCCTCGCCGCGGTCGCAGAAGCCGAGGTCCTCGTAGTTCATCAGTTCGATGCCCGAGAAGCAGTCGTGCACCTCGGCTACATCGATGTCCGAAGGGCCGATCCCCGCCATGTCGTACGCGGCACGTGCCGCTCGGACCGTGGCGGGGAAAGTCGTCATATCGGCCTTGTGCGCGTGCATCACGCGGTCGAGGCCCAGCCCGACGCCACGGACCCAGACCGGGGAGTCGGTGAAATCCCGGGCGACGTCCTCGCTGGTGAGAATCAATGCCGCGGCACCATCGCTCTGTGGGGTGCAGTCGAGCACACCGAACGGCCCGACGACGCGCGGTGCGGCGAGAACTTTCTCGATCGTCACCTCGAACCGCAGTTGGGCGACGGGGTTGGTGACGGCATTATGGTGATTCTTGACCGCGACCTGGGCCAGGTGTTGGGGCTCGACGTCGAACTCGTGCATGTATCGCACGACATGAAGTGCGAAGCTGGCCGGCGCGATGAGACCAAGAGGGTAGTCCCACGCGCGATCGCGGGCCAGCCCCATCCAGTCCCAGAAGGTGGAGGTCGCGGGCGTCTCACGGATCTTGTCGGCACCGATCACCAATGCAATATCGACCGCACCGCTGGCGATTGCGTGATAAGCGATTCGTACCGCATCATTGCCTGTGGCGCACTGGTTCTCGATGCGCGTGATCGGGATGTCGAGCAGGCCGCACGAGTCGGCGAGCACGCCCGCCGGGTGGCCGTCCGAACTCTGCAGCTGACCGAACCAGGCGGCCTGGATCTGCGAGCGGTCCATGCCGTTGTCGACCGATGCGAGTGTGTTCTGAAGCGCCGCCGGAAGCAGCTCCTTCATACCCTGGTCGAAACGCTCACCGAAGGGGACCATGCCCGCTCCGACGATTGCGACTTTCCTCATGCGTTGATCTCCGATCGGGCGACGCCCTGGAACGAGTAGCCGTAGTCGGGAACGCCCTCGCGCCTGGCGACGATGCGCAGGACCAACCGGCCTTTGTCTCCGATGGCGGTGCCGGGCGCAACAGCATCTGCCACCTGTGCGAGCACCCGCACCGGCGAGTCGTCGAGACCGATGATCGCCACGGCGTACGGCCCGGGAACTCCAGGTACCGGAGTGTGGACGGTGACCGTGGTGTAGACCTCGCCGGTGCGTGGCAGCTCGACCGGATGGGTGGCGTCGTATCTGTCGCAGTTCAAGCAGACGAGCCGGGGCGGATAACTGATTTCGCCACACTCGCACCGGGCAGCTGTGAGACCGACCTTGGCATCGAAGGCGCGGGCGTAGGCCGGCATGGAGAACGGAATCTCCGCGTCGACCTTCATGACGGGCCGCTTCGCGGCGGCGATGGCCTCTCGACTCTCGCGGCGCACGATGACCGTTCCACCAGCCGCGACGTCGACGGCGATACCGCTGGCGGTGTCGAGGGCGATCAGACGGGCCGAGGACCCGGCATCGGCGAGCTGCGCGAGCACCGTGATGGGTGACGCGGCTCCCACCGTCGGAGAGTCGGTCGGTCGAGCACCGAGCCGCTGGGCGTCGCGCGAGGCGAGACCGGCGACGTAGGAGTCGAACTCGGACGATCCGAGAGCGCCGAGCAACGGTGCCGTGGCGAGCTCGCGCTCGACCCTGCCGTCGTTGTAGATCGCAGCGCCGGGCTCGCCCACGTGCCGCACCCGCATGGGCAGGCTCCCCACCACGCGCTGTGCACCTTGCAGAGCCAGACCTTCCCCGGCAGTGCCGATGAGCGCCGCAGCCGACAGGGTGCTGGGGTCGTCGACGTCGACGCCGATGACCATGGTGCCCGCCGGGTTGGACAGCAAGGCGTCGAGCGTGGCCGAAGCCCCGCCCACCCGCAGCTCCACCGGGACGTCGGCGACGAGGCCGAGGGATCGCGAGACCACGCGTAGCCCGGCTCCGTCGAGTACGTCCGGGGTTCGGGTGACGATCACGATGCGCCCGATCTCGGCCGAGTCGTCGAGAATCGTTTCTGCTGCGGCAACGGCCAAGGTCACGACGTCTTCGTCGGCTCCTGCGCTACGACCCCGCCCGGTGTCCCAGACGGGCTCGTAGGTACCCATGCGTGAAACGGTCACTTGCGTGCACCCCGGCCGGAGAGCATTTCGCGAGCGATCAACACGTGATGAATCTCGTTGGTGCCCTCGACAATCTGGAACACCTTGGAATCGCGATAGGCCCGCGCCACCGGGAACTCGTCGGACACTCCGTAGGCACCGTGAATCTGAACTGCCTCGGTGGCGACCCTCTGGAACACGTCGGCTGCGTACATCTTGGCCATACTCGTCTGGACGCGGCCTCGGTCGCCGGAGTCGAGGGTGCGGGCGCAATCCTCGACGAGGAGCCGCGCTGCTTGAATTCCTGTCGCCATATCGGCGATCTTCTGCTGGATCTGCTGGTAAGTCCCGATCGGGTTCCCGCCAACGGAACGCTCGTTGGCGTACTCGACGGAGGCATCGAGGCACAACTGCGCTGCGCCGACCGAGCGGGCGGCCACGCCCAGACGTCCCCGTTCGACGGCGGTCATGGCGACGTCGAACCCGTGGCCCTCCTCACCGAGCAGTGCCTCGGGCCCGACCCGCACGTTGTCGAGCACCAGCTCGCCCGAACAGATCGGGCGGAAGCCGAGCTTGTTCTTGAACGGGTGGACCGACAGGCCGGGTGTGTCCTTGGGGATCACGAAGGCCGTGATTCCGCCGTGGCGTTTGGATGTGTCGCTACTGGCGAACGTCACGAAGAACGAGGCGAGGTCGAGGTTGGAGATCCACGTCTTGGCTCCGTTGATGATGAAATCGTCGCCGTCGCGCTTGTAGGTCGTCTGCATGCCGGCGACGTCGCTGCCCGACTGCGGCTCGGTGACTCCGGCCCCGCCGAACATCTCGCCGCGGGCGAGCGGGGTGAGCCACTGCTTCTTCTGATCGTCGGTGCCGAACATCTGCAGGCCACAGCCGACGAGGGCCGACGGCATGCTCATGATGACGCCCAGGCAATGGTCGACGCGTGAGATCTCTTCGATGATCGCGGTGTAGGTGACGTGGTCGAGACCCGCGCCGCCCCATTCTTCGGGCACCGTCCCGCCCATCAGCCCGAGACGGCCCATGTTGTCGAGGATGTCGCGGGGCAGTTGCTCGGCGAGGTCGTACTCCCTCACACGCGGGGCGACCTCACGCTGCGCGAAATCGCGAACGAGGGAGACCAGCGCTTGCCGATCCTCGATGGATGTCGTCACATACACTCCTACCGTAGTATTTGATGATAACTATAGTAATAGATTTGGGTATGCGCAAGAAATCCGCGTTCAACTCGAATGGCCGCGACCGGCCCCGGTTGGCAACGGTTCGCCATAGGTGCACGTACCGCGATCGAGGACAACCTCACCGCGTTGATTCACCGTCCGGAACCGTGCGACGCCGGCTCCCTGGCGCCAGAGGTGGACGTCGAGTCGATCACCGGGGATCACCGGCCGCGAGAACCGCGCACTCATGCCGTGGAAGCGGGACGCGTCGGAGTCACAGAACGCGTGCATCAGCGCCCGGCCCGTGAACCCATAGGTGCACAGACCGTGCAGGATCGGCACCTGGAATCCGGCTCGGCGCGCGAAGACGGGATCGGTGTGCAGCGGATTGAGGTCGCCCGACAGCCGGTAGAGCAGGGCCTGATCAGCGCGAGTCTCCATCGGGACCACGACGTCGGGTTCGCGGTCGGGGACAGCCTCCGGGCCCGCCGGCCCACGGCCCCCACCCCAGCCGCCCGCACCCTTGACGAACAGCGTCGAGACCGACCGAAACACCGGCTCACCCGTCCGCGGGTCCACTCCACTGGTCGCCAACTCGATCAGGGCATCGCTCCCCTTGTCGTGCAGCCCTGTCACCTCGGTCGTCAGCAGGACGGAACCCTCCGGCGGGAGCGTCGCCATCAACTGCACTTCCTGCGAGCCGTGCACGATTCTGGTGAAGTCGAGCTCACCCAGCTGGGCGTAGATCCGACGCAGCCGCGCGGCCACCACCACAGCGAACGTGGGGAGCACCTGCAACGGCGCACCCTCGGAGCACTCCGTGGTCAGGTCGAGCTCTGCCGTCGCATCGACCGAGCCCGCACCGACACCCAAGGCGTACAGCAGACAATCACGGGTCGTCCACGACTCCTCCACCGGACCCACGGATCTTCCTACTGCCTCGACATCGATCATGCGCTCTCCTCGCCCGCCGTGCTCCAACCCTCAGTATCTATGCTTATCATTTGCATGATTGATTCGAGCAGGCGCATGGCCCGTCCGCTGGAACACAAGGGGCATCCGACATGGCCGGCGCGAGAGGATGAACCAATGGGTAACAGCACGAGCGCCACGATCGCAGCGCAGCTTCGTCCCGGAATGCGGGTTGCGATCGCCGACGGTGCCGGCGCACCGCTCTCCCTCGTCGACGATCTGACCGACGCAGCCCGGTCCGTCGGCGGCATCTCCCTCGTTCTCGGCTGGTGTCTCGCGCTACCCGTGCGCCTGGACCGGGACGCCTTCACCGACATCCGCACCGTAATGGGCGGTTTCGCCCTACAGCCTGCGATCGACGACGGCGTAGTGCGCCGCGTTCCGGCGCGACTGGGTGGCCTTCCATCGCTCCTCACCGGTCCGCTGCGGCCCGATCTGCTCATTGCCGGACTCACCCGCGACAACGCCGGCTGGCACTGGGGCACCGAGGTCTCATGGATGGCCAGCGTCGTCGACGCGGGCGTTCCCGTGCTGGCCGAGCACAACGAGGCCTTGCCTCGAACGTCCGGCGACCCCGTTGTCCCACAGGACCAGGTGACCGTCGTATCGCACGTCGAGCGCTCCCCCATCGCGGTACCGTCGGCCACCTTCGACGACACGTCTCGGCAGATCGCGGCCCACATTGCGGACCTCGTGCCGGAGGGTGCTTGCGTCCAGTACGGTCCGGGGCCACTCGCCGACGCCGTGTTCGACGCGCTGACGGTGCCGATCCGCATCCGCTCCGGCATGATCAACCAGTCCGTGCTGAGCCTCGAACGCCGCGGACTACTGCTCGACACTCCCGTTTCGACCTACGTCGTCGGCAGCCCCGAGGTCTACGTATGGGCCGATGGGCGTGCAGTCACGACGCGCCTCGAGAAGACCCACGACCTCTCGGTGGCCCGTGGGCGGCCGTTCGTCACGATCAACACCGCCCTCGAGGTCGACACCTCCGGCGCCGTCAACATCGAGGGCATCGCGGGGCGCGCAGTCGCAGGACCGGGTGGCCACCCCGACTTCGCGCTTGCCGGCCACCGTTCCGTCGGCGGACTCAGCATCATCGCCACCCCCAGCACCCGACGCGGGCGTCGAACGCTGGTCGACCGACTGACCTTCCCGGCCTCGACCCCGCGCAGCGACGTCGACATCGTCGTGACCGAGCACGGGCGAGCCGACCTCCGCGGACTGGACGACGTCGAGCGCGCCGCCGAACTGGCCCGCATCTGGTCCTCCGATTGCGCCGCGGCATCAGAACCCTGCTGATCGAGAAGGACCCGTCGACCGAGCACTATGCGACGATGGACCGGTCCAACGCGGAAGATGGCGATGTAGCGACGGCTCGGTATCGCCGACCGAGTGTGGGAGCTCGGTTACTCGGCGTACAGCTCGACGGACGTCTCCATCACGACCCGTCCGGTCGATGAGCCGATCCTGGAAGTGGCCCACTCACGGGTGCGGCACCCACGGCCAGTACTTGGCTGTCGCACCACCGTCCACGGTGATGTTGGTGCCCGTGATCATCGCCGAGTCATCGGATGCCAGGAACACCACGGACGGCACGTAGTCGCTCGGCGACGGCAATCGGTTCATCGGGATCTGACCGTAGAAGTCGTTGGAGTACTGATTGTCCGGCGACTTCGCCCCGCGCAGCATGGCCTCCATCGCGGGGTCGTCGGGCTGAGTGGCGGTGGGGGTGAACCCGTTCACGCGAATGTCGTGGGTGGCCAACTCCATCGCAGCCGACCGAGTGAAGTTGATCAACCCACTCTTGGCCGTCGAGTAGCCGATGTTGCCTGCTTGTCCCTGCCAGGCCGCGGTCGAGAGAACGTTGACGACACTGCCGCCCCGTCCGCCCTCGATCATCGCCCCGGCTGCCGCCCGGGTGAAGACCAAGGCCCCCGTCAGGCAGATGTCCACCTGGCGCCGGAACTCCTGGACGGGCATCGTCATGACGCCCTTGTGGTTGAACATCATGGCGTTGTTCACCAGGATGTCGACCCGGCCCCACCGCTCGGTTGCCTGCCGCACCACGTCCTCCGCATGCACGGAGTCCGTGACGTCTCCGGCGACAGCGAACGCCTCGCCACCGGCCGAGATGATGCTTGCCGCCGTCGCCTCGGCCACGGACTGCACCAGGTCGGTGCAGACCACTCTGGCTCCCTCGGCCGCCAAACCGGCGGCCAGCGCCCCACCGATATTGGCGCTGGCCCCCGTGACGATCGCCGTCCTACCATCCAGACGGTTCACAGGATGATGCTGACCTTGCCGTGCGGCCGAAGTGCGTCGAGCACCATGACGGACTTGCGGCTGATGAACCGGAAGCCGGTGACCTCGTCGCGTTCCACGATGTGTCGGTACTGGCCGACGTACGTGTCCAGCACCCCCGAGTGCACCCGGTAGACCGCGAAGTTTGCCAGGACATACAGTCGATCGCCCTCGGCTTCCATCGCCCGGACGTTCGAGATCATCCGCCGGGTCGCCGAGTGCGGGTACTCGGCGTGTGCGGCCCGTGTGAGCAACGAGTTGACCCGCTGTTCGAGTAGAAATCGATCGTCGTGGACCAGAAAGAGATCCTTCGATGGATCGCCGTCCGGACGGTCGGTCGTCGGTATTTCGTAGTAGCCCTCCGGCGCGAACAGGTCGAGCCATTCGTGCAGGCGCCACTGGTCGAGTAGCTCGGCCTCCTCGAACAGGAACTGTTCGATGTCGACCAGGACATCGCGAGCTACCGTCGACCGGAGATCGGATTGTGTCGTCAAACTCATGAAACTTCTTCTTTCGTCGTGACGGTGGTGGACCGGCCGTCAGCCGGCGAGACGGCCGACGAGCTCGCGGGCGACGATGATGCGCTGGACCTGGCCCGAGCCCTCGAAGATGTCCATGATCTTGACGTCGCGGTACCACTTCTCAAGCAGCAGCTCCTTGCTGGTGCCTTCCGGTCCCAACAGCTGCATGCAGCGTCGGATGATGCGGTCGCACGTCTGCGGCGCGAAGCCCTTCGCGATCGCCGGGTTGTACTTGTTGGGGGTGCCGTTGTCCATCACGAAGGCGGCCTTGTAATTGATTCGACGGGACCGCTCCTGCGCCATGTTCATCGCATCGAGATCCCGCTCCACCGCCGCCCAGCGCTGAACGGAGAACCCGGCCTGCTGCTCCTTGAGGAGCTTGGTGGTCACGTCGATCGCGGCCTGAGCCAGGCCGACCGCTATTCCCGCCATGTTTGGTCGATTGTTCGCCAGGGCAGTCAAGGCACCGCGCTGGCCCGATACCTGTGGGCCGTCGTCGACGGCACCAGCGGCGTTCCAGCCGAGACGGTTCTCCAGCGGCACGCGGCACCCCTGAAAAAGGAGCTCGGATGTCTGCCAGCTGCGGATACCGAGCTTGTCCTCGTTCTCCTTGGCGATCGAGAATCCGGGCGTCCCGCGGGGCACGACGAAGCAGGCGATACCCTTGGCACCCAGGGACTTGTCTGCGTTGGCGAACACGGTGATGTAGTCCGCGCGCGCACCGTTGGTGCAGTACATCTTCGAACCGTTGATCACCCAGGAGTCACCGTCTTGCACCGCAGTGGTGGCAACCTGCGAGGTGTCGGAACCGAAGCCCGGCTCGGTCAGCGCGAAGCCGGTCTCCAACTTCCCCTCCATGACCGGGTCGTACCACTGCTTGATCTGCGCGGGAGTTCCCATCGCATCGACGACGAGCTGGCCGATACCGCGCCCGGGCAAGCCCAGTCCCCACACGTCGCCGTAGTTCAGGTTCTCGTAGTAGGACATCTGCGTGGCCCAGTAGCCGTCTTTGAAGGGCTCGAGCCTGTCGGTGTCGGAGTCCTCGCGGCCCAGCGGCACGGGCGAGCTGTGAATGATGTCCTGCCAGTTTTCCGGGACCTTCTTGTTGGTGTCGGCTGCGCGGGCGTGCGGGCGAAGTGCGGCGGCCGACCATTCGCGCAACTCCTGGCCATAGCGCTGCAGTTCCGGGCTCAGCTCGAACGTGGTGGTGCTCATGCGTGCTCCTCGATGGTGGGGAAGGTGAAAGTGATGGTGACGGTCATCGTCAGACGACGGCGTGGAAGGACGAGGCGCTGGGATCGAAGTCGAGCGTCGACAAGGTCGCTGCCGTCCGGTACCACAGCTCGACGGGGTACTCACGGATGAAGCCGTGCCCGCCCAGCACCTGCACCGCATGGCGGGTGGACTCCGATGCGTTCTCGCTGGCGTAGGCCACGGCCGATGACGTGACCGCGGAGATGCGCTCGATGTCACCGTCGTTGTCCATCAGCGATGCTGCTTCGAGCACCTCGAGACGCGCCTGCTCGGTACGGAAGAAGGCCTCGGCGAGCGGGAACGAGATGCCCTGGAACGAGGCGATCGGCTTACCGAATGCCACCCGATTCTTGGCGTACTCAGCGGCGTATTCCATTGCGCGTTGGGCCATTCCGGTCTGTGCGGAGGCAACCGCGAGCCGCAGCCACTCGACGCTCTTCTGCAGGCCCTCGGAACCGAGCAGATTCGCTCGCGGGACGAGGACGTCGAAATCGATGCTGGCCAGATCGGCCGCATCGAGCGCCAAGGACTTGTCCCGCACCCCCACGCTCACGCCGTCCGCGGTGCGCGGCACGATGACGGCACGCAGGGCGCGTGTGGAGGGGTCGACGCCGACGACGATGATCGACTCGGCCTGTCCGGAGAACGGAACGCCGACCTTGCGGCCAACGACGCGGACGTTCTCGCCCTCGTCGACGATGGTCGTCTCGAGCTCGGACGCTCCGCGGCCGAATCCCTCGTACAGTGCAACCGAGCCGCGGTTGTCGAGGTCCTGCGACGCCCCGAGGACGCCCGCCTGATGCTGGGGGGTGCCGTGCCGGGAGAGCAGTAGCGATGGGGCACCGCTCCAGACGGCCGCCAGCGTGATTCCGGCGTCACCGTAGGCGAGGTTCTCGACGGCCGTCATGTATGTGACGGCACTGGGAATGCCTCCGCCGCCGAGTTCCTCGCTGACTGGGGCGGTAAGTCCCGTTTCGACGACGGCCTTCCAGGTCTTCGCCGGGACGGCCGACTCTGCTTCGACATCCCGTGCCACTGGGTACAGCACCTCCAGGCCCAGCTCTCGCGTCATCTCCGCGACGGCTTCCTGCTCTTCGTCCTGCGCCAGGTAGATCATGAACTCTCCTCGGTGGTCGTTACGTGCACGCCTCGCCGCTAGGCGCTGGCCTCCAGACGATGCTGCGTCGTGCGTCACGTACCGACAATCCGTTGTTCCGCTCCCCGGAAGCCGCAGCGCCCGCCGAGACCGACCGCCGTTAGCGTCCGGAGCGCGTGAACACGCGGTGACGGAAGGGAGCCGGAATGCAGTCGGGACTGGCCGGAAAGATCGCACTCGTAACGGGAGGCAGCCGCGGTATCGGCCGCGCGAGCGCACTGGCCCTCGCCGCCGAGGGCGCTCGGGTGTGTGTGGTCGGCCGCGACAGCAAGATGCTGGACGAGGTGGTCGATCGGGCCGAGGGGTCCGCTGTCTCGGTCGCTGCCGACCTCTCGACCGAGGACGGGTGTGGTCGGGCCTACGACGCCTGCGTCGAGTCATGGGGCTCTCCCGACATTTTGGTGAATTGCGCGGGCTCCGCCGGGATGGGTCCGGTGCTCGACCTCCGCCGGTCCGACATCGACGACGCACTCCGACTCAAGCTGCACGGCTACCTGACGATGGCGCAGCTCGTGGCGCCGGAGATGAGGCGTCGTGGGTGGGGTCGCATCGTCAACATCTCCGGCGGTGCCGGTGCCAGCCCCACCTCGACGAACCTGCCCACGAGCCTGGCCAACGTCGCCGTGCACAACCTCACGCGAGCCCTGAGCGACGAGTTGTCAGCCGACGGCGTCCTCGTCAATGTCGTGGCACCGGGCCTCACTTGCACCGACCGCGCCGCCGACCTGTTCCGGGCTGCGGCCGAGGACACGGGCCGAGACGTCGATGCGCTGATCGCCGAGGCCGGTGCTGAAGTGCCGGCCGGTCGTGCGGCTGGGCCCGAGGAAGTCGCCGCCGTCGTCTACTTCCTCAGCTCCGAACTGTGCAGCTACATCCACGGCTCGGCCATCTACATGGACGGCGGGGCTCGACGGAGCACGCCATGACCGATTCACATGCTCCGAAAATTATCGACACCATGCCACCAGGAGTCCCTATGACCACCCCACTCGACATCCGACGCGACGGTGACGTCGTGATCCTCACGCTCAACCGGCCGAATAAGTTGAACGCGCTGAACGCAGAGCTGCTCCGACAGCTCTGTCGCGCTGGTCGACGCCGACGCCGACGCCACCATCGCCGCACGGCGGACACGACACACAACCGCACGGCGACCGCACGCTGAGCGGGCCCACTGGTTCCGTCGGCCGGAACATCATCTGGGTCGGGCGCTTCGGCGCGGGGATCGTGCAGACACCGACGAAAGGGAAATACCATGCTCGATGACGTCACCGTGCTCGAGGTTGGGGACCGAGTCTCGACCAGTTTTGCAGGCAAGATGCTCCGCGATGCCGGAGCGACCGTCGTTCGGGTCGAGGTGCACGCACGACCTGAGCTCGATACCGCGGATCACGACTTCGCGGCCTTCCTGCACGGCGGCAAACACTCCGTACTGCTGAAATCGCTGCACGACATCTCGTCCGACGTCCCGGGCCTGGTGTCCAGGGCCGACGCCGTGGTGTGCGACGGAAACGACCCCGAGATCCTGGCGGCCGTACGAGCTCTCCGTGAGCAGCAGCCCGACCTCGTCGTGGTGTCGATCTCCGATTACGGCCTGAACGGTGCAGCGCCTTCGGCACCGGCCACCGAGTTCACCCTGCAGGCCGAGTGCGGTCTCACAGCCGTGCACCCCACGGGTGACCGGCCTCCCGTGTACACCGGAATCGACATGGGCGAGTACACCGCAGGCCTGAACGCGGCGATCGGTGTCGTCGGCGGCCTGCTCGCCACCGAGGCCGGCGCACGCGGCGTCGACGCCGACATCTCGCAGTTCGAATCAATGGTCGGCACCCTGCAGATCCCGTGGGTGTTCTCGCAGCACGACCACCATTCCCCGTACACCTACCCGCAAGCAGCGGTTCCTGGTATCGAGAAGGCCGCGGACGGCTGGGCGTGTGTGGTGTCCGTGACCCCGCAGCAGTGGATCGACTTCAAGGCGATGGCGAACATCCCGGAGCTCGAGGACCCCCGTTTCAACGAACTCGTGGACCGGCAGGCCCTGACAGCAGAGCTCACACCGCTGATCCGCTCCTTCACCGAGCGATACACGGTCGCCGAGCTCGTCGACATGGGGGCCAGGGCGCGCGTGCCCATCGTCCCGGTCGCCACCTCCGCGACCGTTCCCGAGCTGCCTCCGTACACGACCCGCGGCACATTCGTCTCTCACCCCGACGGCTTCCTGCAGCCGCGGCCCGCGTTCCGTCTCGAGGGCGATTCGTGGCAGATCGGCGTGCTGGCGGAGCCGGGCCGCGACAACGACGTCGACTGGGGGTCGCGACCGGAGCGCACCGTGCGCACCGATGCCGATCCGGCCCGTCCGCTGGCGGGGATCCGAGTGCTCGATTTCGGCAGCTTCCAGGCCGGACCGTTGGTGACCCGTAACTTGTCCTCGTACGGGGCCGACGTCATCAAGGTCGAGTCGGTCACCCGCCCCGACCTGATGCGGTTCGGCGGTCCGCTTCCCACCGCTCCCGATCTGTGGGAGCGTGGGGCCAGCTTCACGGCCACCAACTGGGGTAAGCGGTCGGTCACGGCCGACATGAAAGACCCGGAAGGTCACGAGATCGTCGAGCGGCTGGTCGCGGTGAGCGATCTCGTGCTTGAGAATTTCTCGCCGCGCGTGATGGAAAAGGCCGGGTTCGACGTCGCAGGCATCCGTCGCCTACAGCCCCATGCCATCGTGATGCGGCTGCCCGCGTGGGGACTGACCGGACCGTGGAAAGACCTCCCCGGGTTCACGTTCTCGGCCGACGCCACCTCAGGGCTCAGCGACATGACCGGCTACCCGGACGGCGAGCCCCTGCTGACCAGCACTGCGTACGACCCAATCGCCGCCGATATGTCCACGTTCGTGGCTCTCGCAGCGCTCCGACGCAAAATCTCGACCGGACGCGGCGCTGCCATCGAGGTGTCACTGTGCGACGTCGCACCCCAGACGACGGCCCAGGCCGTCATCTCCTCCAGCCGCACCGGTGTGCGGGTCGAACGTCGAGGCAACGACGCCCCGGGCATCTCACCCCAGGGCATGTACCGCGCGTCCGACGGAGCCTGGGTGGCCGTGTCGATCGCCACCGACGAGAACTGGCGCGCCCTCGCCGACATCACCGGTGGCGCACCGTGGGCCACGGCAGCCGGTCGGGTCGAGCTCGCCGGCCGCCTGGCCGAACGCGATTCCATCGACGCTGACCTGGGCACCTTTGTCGGCGGCAGGCAGTCGGGCGAACTCGTCGCACTCCTGCGCAGCGCCGGCGTCCCCGCTGCAATCATGCAGTCGGGCATGCAGGCTCATCAGCACCCGGCAGTGCAGGCTCGCGGCCGAAGCGTCGAGGTGACGCACTTCGTCAACGGTTCCAAGCAGCACCTCGCCTCGCCGGTCAAGCTCTCGAGCCAGCCCGACACGGCCCTTGCCATCCCACGGCCGTCGCCGATATTCGGCGAACACAACGACGAGGTCCTTCTCGAACTTGGTTACACCGCAGAGAGCATTCAGCGGCTTCGTAAAGACGGCAAGATCGGTGATTCCCCCTTCGGCATGCCGATCGGGGAGCGTCCGCCCGCGCGAGGCGAGTAGTCGACGGGTCGGGGCCGGACGGCCCCGACCCTTCCCTCGACGAGGGACTCTAGTCCAGGGAGAACTCAGGTGAAGCGCGGCGGCTCCAACATCCTCGCCAGCGCGAACCACTCACGCATTCGGTCCGGGTCTGCCGCGATGCGCCGCATCGGGGCGAACTCCTGCTCGACGGCTGCGTCATCCTCCAGGTTGTAGACGAACTTCTTGCGCTCGGACGATGTCGGTGACGAGTACTCGACGAAGTTCTGGCGCCGCTCCTCGGCCCACCGGTCGAGTAGCGATTCGTCGGACTTGTCGGAGACGACGGCCGCTAGTACCTCGGTCAGGGCGAACGAGTCGAAGAGGCCCCCGGACATACCGTGACCGCTCGCAGGGTTGGTGAGATGGGCCGCATCGCCGATGATCATGACGCGACCGACGCGGAACGTTGCGGCCGCGCGCTGGTGGATGCGATAGTTCGCCCAGTCGAAGCTCGCGTCGGCGACCTCGGGCGAGAGCGCGTGCGACAGGACACGGGGCAATCGCTCGCCGATGGTGTCCTCCGGCAAGAGCCTGTCCTCGGCGTAGATGTACCTCCACCGAGAGCCGGGATCGATGCACGCGACGATAGCCCCGAAGCGGGGGTCGATCACGTACCCGGCACCGTGCATGCCGAGCATCTCAAGATTTGCGTCGATCTCGACCGAGATGAGGCGTTCCGGCCAGGTTATACCCGTGAACGGGAGGCCGAGTCGTCGTCGCACTGCGCTTCGTGAACCATCGGCACCCACGACCCACCCGGCACGCAGCGTGACCTCGCCCGAAGGTCCGTCGAACGTCACGGTCACTCCGGCGTCGTCCTGCGCGAGATCGGTCAACGCCGAGCTCAGCAGGATCGTCACGTCACGGAACTCGCCGAGGTGCTCGAGCAGGATCCTCGTCACCTCGTGCTGGCGGACGTGGAGGTTGAACGGGAAGGGTGACTCGTCGGCCAGCACACCGAGGTCCAAGGTCAACGTCTCGCCGGTGGACCCGACACGATAGAACTGATGCGGCTCGCTGTTTCCGGCCCGGAGAAGGTCGTCGAGGATGCCGAGGCCATCGAGCCATGGCAGTACGTTCCAGTGATAAACGAGGTCTCCTGGCGTTGTGCCGGCCTGGTTTTCGGCTTCGAGCACCGTGACGCCGACACCTGCGCGTGCCAGACCGAGAGCGTGGATCAGCCCGACCGGGCCGCCACCGACGACGATGACCTCGTGTGCGTTCACAATTCCATCCTGCCGTGATCGTCGTATCCGTCAAACCGTCGCGGAAACCGCAGGCAGGCCAAGGAACCCCGTGGCGTTGACCGAGAGGATCCGTTCTACGACATCGTCGTCGAGAATGTGTGCGCCCGCAGCCTCCCGGACGAACGAGCCTGCTGCGGTAAAAAGGTCAGGGAAGAACGGGTGATCGGTGCCCACCATGACCTTGTCGGCACCGAACCTGTGCACGAGGAGCCGCAGGTGTTCGGGATCGAGCACCAATGTGTCCACCCAGAGTGATCGCATGCGCTCGTCCACGGCATCGACCGGACCGGAACCCCACACCTCGTGTGCCTTGCGTAGTCGGGGGTAGACCCAGCCGAACGCGCCGCACCCGTGGGCCAAACCGATCCGCAAGCGCGGGAACTCCTCGAGCACGCCACCGAAGACCAGTGCCGTCGCGGCCATCGAGGTATCGGTCAGCATGCCCATGCCGAAGTCGTAGAGCTGACCGGTGCGCCTAACTGCCCCTCCGCCCCCACCTACCGGGTGGATGAAGACGGCCGCACCCAGTCGCTCGGCGGCCTCCCAGAACGGCGTCAGTGACGGATCGTCGAGTTCGGTGCCGGCGATCGTGGTGCCGATCTCTACGCCACGAAGACCGAGGTCCCTCATCAAGCGTTCGAGCTCGGCAGCGGCACCGGTCGGATTTTGCAATGCGACGGTCCCCAGACCGACCAGCCGCCCACCCGACGTGTCCACGTCGGCGGCGAGCGCGTCGTTGACGGCAGCCGAGTACTCCTGTGCGGCTTCCGCGGACGCACCGTACGTGAGCATCACCGGAACCGGCGAGACGACCTGAAGCCGTACTCCGGCCTCATCCATGGCCTGCACGCGGTGCGCGACGTCCCAGAGCTGCGAGTCGACGGCCCGGAACACCCGCTCACCGATCATGATGCGCCCCGACCTGTCGCCGTCGACGATCAGAGAGGGCAGCACCTCACCCGAGGTGGCGGCGAAAGCGCTCAGCGAGGACGGGAAATGGTGGGCGTGTGCATCCACGACGGTCGACCGGGCGATGCTCGGATCTGGCTGACTCATGGGCAAGCTCCTCGGGGTCGGTCCGGCGGGTTCGGCGTCGTCCGACCGTAAGGAGTCCCGACCTGCCCCGACGAGATAGCGTTCCGGAGAGCAGAACTGCAGCTGAGTAGTCCTGCGGGTGGTCGGGCTATCCTGTGTGACGCGTACCACGCGGCATTCCGAGTGGGCTCGACCGCGTAGACAGGGGTGACATCAGTGACCGACGCCCAGGCCGGCGGCGTAGGCGCGAAGGAGACACCGTCGATCCTGACCAAGGCTTTCGACGTTCTCTACGCGTTCAACCAGAACGAGCGGGTCATGACGATGAGTCAGCTGGCCCGCGCCTCGGGTCTGCCGAAGTCGACGGTCCACCGGTTGCTCGCGCGCCTGGTCGAGCTCGGGGCCATCGAGCACCACCGCTCCGGCTACAAGCTCGGCCTCGGGCTCATGCAGCTGGGCGCGACGACCCCGGCCGCGAAGATGCGCGACCAGGCAATCCCATATCTGGTGGCGCTCCAACGCTGGAGCCGACAAACGGTCACTTTCGCAGTGCTACGCGAATTCGACGTCGTATACCTCGAGAAGCTCGCACCGGCGGACTCGCCGTCGACGCGCGTGAGCATCGGTGCCCGATTGCCATCCAACTGCACTGCGATCGGCAAGGCCCTGCTGTCCTACGAAGACCTCGACGACCTGGCCGACTTCTTACCCCTTCGGCTACATCAGATGACACCGCACTCCATCACCGATGCCGACGACTTGATCGAGCACCTGCGCGTCGTCCGTAGGGAGGGCATAGCGCGCGAGCACAACGAAGCACAGATGGGTCTCGAGGGGGTAGCGGCACCGGTGGTGGTCAACGGGTTCGCGGTCGGTGCGATCGCGATCAACTACGGACCGAACGCACCGGCCAGTGGACGGGTCGACGCTGCGCTGCGCGACACCACGGCCCAGCTGTCGGCTCATCTGCGGTCGTACGTCGTCGGTGCCCCCGAGCACGAGCTGCTCGTGCCGCGCACTCTGTCCGATCCGCCGCCCTGGGGCTGAGGCTGTTCTGGTGGTAGACGTCTCGGGGCGGCTGCCGCGCGTGCGGCAACCGCCCCTTCGACTCAGCGGTAGACGGCGAACGTCTTGTTCGAGTTGAGTACCTCGGTCTCGATGAACTCGCTCCAGTCCAACGTCAGGCCCAGCTCCTTGACTGCGCCCAGCAGGCAGAACCAGTTCAGCATCTCGTGCTGTCCCGCGGACACGATGTCGGTGACGGTCTTCGACGTCCAGTCGTCGAAGTCGCCGGCCACCATGGAGTCGTAGAGAGCACGATCCGCTTCGGTATCGGGCCGCAGGTGCCAGTCCTTGTCGTTGAGGAAGGCGTGCGACCAGCTGGCCGAGGCGACCAGGGCCACCCTTCTGTCGCTGTCCCGCAGCGACTTGCCCACTGCCTGGCCGAACTCGAAGCAGCGCTTGGGCGACGGGCCGGGTGGATCCAGGTCCTCGCCCTTGAGAATTTCCGAGAAGGGCGCGATTCCGCCGCGACGCGCGATCACGTGCTCGCCGTAGCAGTTCACGGCTATCGGAATGATGGGGTACGGGAACTCTCGCCCCACGTTCTCGTAGTCCAGGAAGATCTGTGTATTCGCGAACGCATGCGGGAAATGGTGGATTTCGGGCCGTGGCTCGTACGAATACGCGACGTCGACTCCGTTCGTCAACACGTCTTTGGCAATCTTCTTGGCAAAGGTCTGGTCACCGCGCATGACGAACGACTGGCCGTCCGGCAGGTCCCATGCATTGGGCACGCGCAACACCTCAAGGACACCGAACGGGTCGATCTCCGTATCGGGGTAGGCGAGGATACAGAACGAGGGAATGACTTCCTCGCGGAAGTTCTCGTACTGGTCGTCACCCCACACGATGACGACATCGGGATCGAACTCGTCGAGCGCCTCACGGCACTTGCTGAGTCCGGAAAGCAATGCGGTGCGGTGGCGGCCGGCGGCAGCCGTTCCCTGATCGTCCGACCACTCCTCCCGTGCCAGCGCAGACCAGTTCGCGGGGTCCTTGCGGTCCGCCGGGATGTCAGGATCCGTCAGGACCATCTTCATGAGGTTCGCCATGAAGGGATCCTTCGCGGCGAGCATGGGGTAATGGGTGATGCCGAGACCGAGCACTTCTGCCATGGTCACTCCTTGTCGTTGACGTGCGCGTATGCAGGTGCCGCGAGCACGGCACCGACGGCTGGGACGACGGTCTTCGGCCGCCGTCCCAGCCCGGTTGCTCAGGCCCGGTTGTTCAGGCCTGCGCCACGAGCTCCTTGATTTCGGGGCGGCGGTCGGAGACGCCCGCAGCGTCGGCCGTCGCGCGCGAGACCTGTCCATCGCGGAAGAACTCCACGTAGACGGGGTTGAACAGGTCGGGACGGTCGGTCTGGCCCTGGTGTCCGCACTCGTCCGGGTAGAAGAACTGCACATTCGGCAGACGATCTTCCTGCATGTAGCCCCACTCGACGGGGGTGAGCACGTCCTGCCGGCCGTACAGGTAGATGCCGGGGATGGTCATCTTGTCGAAGCGGCCCTTGGTCGACATCCGCGCGCGAAGGTTCTCGTCGTCCCACTCCCTGAATCCTGCGAACGCGTGCACATTCGGGAGGAACGCGGGGTATGACTCCGCATGACGCGAGGCCGCTTGGTAACGCATTTCGACGAGGTCGTCGTTGATGGACTCGGGGCGATGGAGGATGGAGGACATCATGTTGCGCATGCCGTCCCTCGTCCCGTCGTAGACCGACAGCTCGAGCCGGCCCTTCGGCTTCTCGAGGCCTTCCATGATGTCGCCGACGTCTCCGGCGATCAACAGGTAGCTCAGCACCCGCTCAGGGTGGGCCGTCACGTAGCAGACGGTGTTCATGCACCCCATCGAGTTGCCGGAGAGATGGAACTTGTCCAGGCCGACAGCCGTCACGAACTCGTGGAGGAAGTCGGTGTGGTCGTGCAGCCCCTTCGGCCGGTACTGCTCAGCCGTATCGGACAGGCCGAATGCCGGCATGTCCGGGCAGTAGACGCGAAAGCCGTTTTCTGCCAGGTTGGCGGCGATGTAACGCCAGCCGGCCGAACCCGACGAACCGGGAAGTCCGCCGTGCAGCAAGACCACCGCAGGACCGCTCTCACCGGCGAACATGTAGTGCGCTTTGGCTCCGCTGCCGAGACGGACCCACTGACTCGACATGCCCGGAACCTCGATGATGCCTTCTTCTGTCAATGCCATTGAACTCTCCTCTTCGCATGACCGCGGCACCGTGTGGCGACGCGGATGTAGTGGACCGGTTGGTCAGGTAGCGGGGTCGAGACCCAGGACCATGTCGAGGTCGCCGACCATCGATCCCGTGGTGATTGCCTTGCGGCACTTCATGAACAGGCGCGGATCGTCGACCACGAGCGCGCCGACCACCCGACCTTCGTGGGACGTGTAGATCGCCGCGAACGGTGGGCTGTCGACGGCACCCACAGCCCGACCGAGCTCGCCGGCCGCGGGACGGCCGACTATCTGGATTCGCTGTCCGTATTGGTCCGACCACACGTACGGGGGCGGAGGCGCGGGCGCGTCGGCGCCCATGATCGATGCCGCGACCACGCCGCCGTGCTCGTTCGCGTTCGTCCAGTGCTCGATGCGCACGAGGCCGTCCGCGTGCGGACTCGGCCACCGGGCCACATCGCCTGCGGCGTACACGCGCTCGGCGCCCACGGCCCGCAGTCGCTCGTCACAGACGACCCCGTTGTCGAGGGGCAGACCGGACGACTCGAGCCAGCCGGTCGCCGGGGTGGCACCGATGCCCACCACCACCAGGTCCGCGCGCAGTGTCCGCCCGTCGGTGAGAGTCACGCCGTCCACCCGGCTGCCGCCGACGAGGGCGGCGACTCCGACGCCGGTGTGCATCGTGACGCCGTTGAGGGTGTGGAGGCGGCTCAGCTCGGCCCCCACCTCCTCGCCGAGGACATGAGACATCGGGATCACCTGCGGCTCGACGACATCGACCCGCACACCGTGTGAACGTGCTGCAGCCGCGAACTCGGCGCCGATGAAACCCGCACCGATCACAACGACGTCGCTGGCTGTCATCAGCTGCGAGCGGACAGCGTCGGCGTCGTCTGCTGTGCGTAGCGTGTGGACTCCCTGCAGGCCTTCACTTCCCGGCAGCGTCCTCGGGCTGACACCCGTCGCGATGACCAGGTCATCGAAGCGATACGTCTGCCCGTCCGATGCCGTCACGGACCGGTTCACGAGGTCCAGGCTCTCCGCCCGGACTCCAAGCCGCAGGTCGACGTCGAGCTCGACGAGCTGCTCGGCGGTCAGCAGTGGCACCGGTGTACCTGCCCCGTCGCCCAGCATTTCCTTGGAGATCGGCGGCTTGTCGTACGGGAAGTGGCGCTCCTCGCCCAGCATCGTGATCGAGTCGGTGTAGCCCCGCCCTCGAAGCGCTTGAGCGGTACGGACGCCCGCCACGGATGCGCCGACAATCAAAGTTCCCATGAAGACGATGTTCGAGCCGAACTCGCTGCGCCTCAACGTTGCGTGCCGATGGCTGGAACCGTCGGCGGAGTTCTCGAGAGCTCAGGTGACGAGTACGTGCACCGAACCGTCGGCATCCACCTCGACGGCATAGGTCGCCAGCGCGACGGTGGCCGGGAAACACAGCGGCTTGCCGGTCTGAATATCGAAGCGCGCCATGTGAAGTGGGCAGAGCACTTCGTTGTCCTCGAGGTCGCTGTCCTCTCCCAGTGACCACTGCTCGTGCGTGCAGCTGTCGGCGGTCGCGAAGAACTCCCCCGCCGTGTTTCGGAACAAGGCAACCGCGGGATCACCCTTGACCGTCAGTGAGCTGCCGGGCTGTAGGTCGTCGGCCGCGCATGCGAAACGCCGTTCCATTGTTCGAGTGCTCTCCATCGTCGTCTCATTTCCTCGCGCGGCCGGACCGCCGCATCCGGCGATGGTCTCTCCGGCCGCGGGGACGATCCAGACCTGGTTTCAGCGAACGGAACGCCCACCGCCTGCGGGTGTGTTCCAAGATTCGTCGGTGCGCTGTCCTGTCGGGACGGCCCGTCCACCGTTCCGGTCAGTGGCAATGCTCGTTGCCGGGCGGACCACGGCCCGGAGAGAGTGCTGCGGTATCGATCTCGCTCGGGGATCTGCAGGCATCGGGTCTGCCGGTCACCGAAGGTGCGGAGCGCGACCTGCAGCTGCGCATGTCGGATGTAGACAATTCGTGAAGGAGAGCAAGACATGGCGTTGACCGATGAGGGCATCATCGAGGTACCGGGCATGGCCAGTCGGTGGGTGCGACTCGCCAGCGGCGCAAAGGCGCATTACATGACCTCGGGGGACAGCGGCCCTGCCGTCCTGTTGCTCCATGGCGGCCTGCCCGGCTCGTCCGGCACTGCTGGTTGGCGTCTCATGGCACCGTTTTTGGGCAAGAACGGCTTTAGGGTGTACGCACCCGACATGCCGGGCTACGGACTGTCCGATGCTTCGCCGCAACACCGCCCCAAGGGCTTGCACACACAGGTCGACTTCATCCAAGAGTTCGTCACCGCGCTGTGCCTGGACAAGTTTCATATCGCCGGCAACTCGATGGGATGCATGAACTCGGTCAACTACCTCGTGTCACACCCGGAAAATATCCTCAGCTTCGCCTTAATCGCCGGGGAGCTCGGTGACATCACGGCACATCTCACTCGTCCCACCGGCGATGCCGCCGTCCCCATTTACGACGGCACTCCAGAAAGCATGCGCGCCATGATGAGCGCGATCATCTACCGCCCTGAAGCCATCAGCGACGATCTGGTGACGATGCGACATTCGGCGTCAGTGAGACACGCCGAGGGGGCACCGGCTTATTTCGCCGCCATGATGGAATACGTCAATCAGCACATGTCGGATCCGAACATCGCGGCCCGCCTGTCGACGAAGGGTCGACTCGACAAGCTCGAGATCCCCGGTGTGTACCTCTACGGCCAAGACGATGTGCTGACCCCGGTCGAGTGGGGCCATAAGCAGGAGACGGTTCTGCCGAAGGTGCAGTTCTTTTTCCCTGCCGAGTGCGGCCATCAGGGCCAGACGGACCAACCGGAAATATTCAACCAGCTGTTTCTGGAGTTCTTCCGCGACGGCAAGATCTCGCGGCAGACAGCCGATGCGGCCGGCATCTCGAAGCACCGACCCGAGAACCCGAGCATCGTCGCGCAAGCCTGACCGTCGACCCGATGTCCAGATGACCGGCAACGGTCGAGATTCTGGGTGGGTCGACGGGGCCGGCTGAAGCACAGCTGCCTCTGGGCAGATCGCTTGCTCCCTCAACCAGACAGATGCCCGGCCGCCGCGAGAAGATCGCAGCAGCCGGGCATCGTCATGAAAAGGACTACGACGGAGTCAGTTGACCCTCGAAGTCGTACAGCTTGCCTTCGTCCCAACCCTCGGCGGTCCAGGTCTGCAGGTACGCCGACTCGATGGCAATTTGGTCTTCCAGTCCGTCGAGCTTGACGCGCACACCCGGCAACATGAGCGGCGGCTCGAAATCGAGATGCTGCGCGGCTTCGAGTAGACCGAGCCGCAGACCGGCACGAAATAGACGACGAACCCGCCGATGATCGGTCCCCAGAAGCTGGCGCTGCCGCCGATCAACATGCCGACGAGCAAGTTGATCGTGAGCAGCAGGGTGAACGAATCCGGGGTGATAATCCCGTTGATCACTCCGAAGAAGCCGCCGGCGAGCCCGGCAATGGCGGCTGAGATTCCGAAGAGCACCGTCCGCACGAAGGCCCGGTTGACGCCCATCACGACGCCGGCCGCTTCTTTGTCGCGCAGCGCCACGATGCCGCGTCCGAGCCCGCTGCGCATGATGTTGCGGACCACGAGGCGGCAAAGAGCAAGCGCGATCGACACCGCCCAGAAAATCCAGATCGTGCGACCGAGTGCACCGGAGAAGTACTCAAGGTCCTCCGGCGGCCGAAAGCTGATGCCCTGCAGGCCACGTGAGCCCCCGGTCAGGTCGTCGAAGCGGCGGATCAGGGTTGGGAACAGGATGCCGACGGCCAACGTCATCAGCGCTAGGTAAGTCCCCTGCAATCGCGCCCACGCACTGTGACCCAGGGCACAGGCGGCCGCCAATCGGGTTCCATTGGTCGGAACCTTCGCAAAAAGCGCAGATTCGGCGCCGATTCACCGACCCTGAGCGGTCCGTCCTGCGTTCCAGTGCCCGGGACGACGCGTTCCCGAGCCCTCCTCGTCGCAGGACGATGAAATCTCCCGGTGACCGGTGCCCCGGTCCGGGTCGACGACATCAGGAGTGCTGTCCATGACATCCGCCATTCGCATCAGACCGCGCATGGACACCGTCGATTCCGGGTCGGGACGCGTCCCCATAGCCCAGCTGGACCTGGGCGGTATCCCCCGCGGTGGGGTGCTGATACTCAGCGCCGGAGGCGACTTCGAGGCAAACGCCGCGCAGCACCTCAACGAACTCGCCACCCATGGCTACGAAGGCATCGCCGCGGATCTCGACGCGATCGAGGGCACCGACGGGCAGCTCGTCGAGGTCGTGGGTTCGCTGCTGAGCCATCTCCGGCGCCGCGACTGGGAGGACGAGCAAGTCGGGATAATCGGCTATGGCCGAGGCGGACACCTGGCGCTGCTCTCAAGCGCTCGCTTCGGACTCGGCGCGGCCGTCAGTGTCTCGCCGACTGCGATGACCGCGGGCGACGGTCACCTGTCGGCGGCCGTGGTCGCACTCGCCTCCCGGATCCGAACACCGTGGCTGGGGATGTTCGGCGAGGACGACCCCGCGGTTTCTGCGACGGCCTACGACGAGCTCGACACCACACTGCGCGACGACGCCCCCGTCTTCACCCAGTTGGTGCGCTACCCGGGTGTCGGTGCCGACTTCCATCGACCGTCCAGTGAGTCGATCGAGATAGCAGCGTCGTACGACTACTGGCAGCGCACGGTCGAGTGGCTCAACCTGCGGGTGCAGCCGCGGCTGACGCCGCTCGCGATCGCCTTTAACGAACGGCGCTCTCTCCTGACTTCCGACCGCCACGCCCAGAACCAACTCTGACCCATCAACAGGAAGATGTGACATGTCCGACTACGTACTCGACGACCGCGAGATGCCGCAGTTCAAGGTGAACCGCGAGACCATGATCGACTCTGCCGTTCTCATGCAGGAGCAGAAGAAGGTATTCGACAAGTGCTGGCTCTACGTCGGTCACGAGTCCGAGCTCGCGAAGCCCAACAGCTTCAAGACACGCAAGCTGGCCGGGCGGCCCATCATCTTCGCTCGCGACGGCAAGGGGCAGGTCCGCGTATGGCTCAACTCGTGCCCGCACCGCGGTGCCATGATCTGCCGCGAGCCCGAGGGCAACGCTCGGTTCATGACGTGCTTCTACCACGGGTGGACGTTCAACGTTGCCGGCGAGCAGGTCTCGATGCCGGGCGATCAGGCTTACGGCGAGAACTTCGAGCGTCCGGGTCTGGCCAAGCCGCCGCGACTGTCGTCGTACCGAGGCTTCGTGTTCGCCAGCTTCGATCCTGACATCGTCGATCTCGAGACGTACCTGGCCGGAGCCAAGGAGTACATCGACCTGATCGCCGACCAGTCCGAGATCGGCATGCAGGTCATCGAGGGAACACACGAATACTCCGTCAAGGCCAACTGGAAGCTCCTGGTAGAGAACAGCATCGACGGTTACCACGCGATGTCGACCCACCAGCGCTACTTCGAGATGGTCGCGGCGTCCAGGGAAGGCTTGGACATGTCGCTGGTCGGCAAGGAGCGCGGTATCGCACTCGGAAACGGCCACGCCGTCGTCGCCTCACCCCCCGGCACCGAGGAGCTCCTCGGGCGTCCACTCTCGCCGGAGGGCCACGCCGAGCGCGCGGCGCGCTATGCGGCCATCGCCGAGAAGCACGGCGAGGAGTGGGCGACCCGTTTGCGTGGCAGCCGAAACTTGGTGATCTTCCCCAACCTGATCATTATCGACCTCGTCATGGGGGTCGTCGTCCGCAAGATCGACCCCATCACCCCCGATTACATGGAGGTGAGCGCATGGCACATCGTGCCTCCCGAAGAGGGGCCGGATTTGCTCGCGCAGCGGTTGGACAACTTCCTGACCTTTTGGGGTCCCGGCGGCTTGGCCTCCCCCGATGATGTCGAAGCGCTCGAGAGCGCGCAGCGCGGCTTTGCTACGCACAAGGAGCTGGGTTGGTCCGACATCTCTCGCGGCATGTCCGCGTCGGTCGTCTCCGGCCAGGACGAGCTACAGATGCGCGCATGGTGGCGGCGATGGAACGAGCTCGTGACGGGTGAGGTTCTGCCCCCGGAGGAGAAGGATCCCGTCGGACTTCCGTTCAGCGGCAGGCGTCTCGAATTGACCCTCGCCGACGACGCGGCGACGGCCGACGCAGGCTGACGTTCGCGCGCACGATCGACGAAGCCCGGCTGCCCCGATATTCGGGGCAGCCGGGCTTGGTTCTTACTGACTACGAATTTATACGCGGTGCGCGTCGATCCAATCTCGATCTCGCACCACACGCTTGAGCAACTTGCCGGAGGCGTTCCTCGGCAGAGCGCTCACCAGCTCCACGGAGGTCGGACATTTGTAGCCGGCCAGGTGCAGGCGAGCGAAGTCCGCAACTGCTTCGACGGTGCTGGGATCTTCTGCCGTCGGCACCACGACGGCCTTCACGGTCTCGCCCCATCGCTCGGACGGCACTCCGATCACGGCCACGTCGGCAACGCCCGGGCAGGCCACGAGCACCTTCTCGACCTCGACGGGATACACGTTCTCACCGCCGCTGATGATCATGTCCTTGATGCGGTCGCGGAGGTACAGGTAGCCGTCGAGCATGTAGCCGCCGTCGCCGCTGCGTAGAAATCCGTCGCTGGTGAATGCCTCGGCCGTGCGGTCGGGTGCCCGGAAGTAGCCGCTCATCACCGTGGGGGCCTTAACGCAGATCTCGCCGGTTTCTCCCGCGGGTAGCTCGGTACCGGTCAGCGGGTCGATAATCTTCACGACGACTCCAGGCAGCGCACGTCCCACCGACCGCAGTCGTTCGGGGTGCTCGGCGTCGAGATGGTCCTCGACCCGCAACACGGAGATGCCGTTGACTTCTGTCAGGCCATAGAGCTGCACCAGGCCACACTTAAAACCGTCGATACACCGTGCCAGCAGCGTGGGTGTGATGGGCGATCCGCAGTACGAGATGATCTCGAGGCTGCTCAGGTCGCGCGCCATCGCGCTCGGCCGCGAGAGTATGTCGTTGAGTAGCGTCGGTACCAGCATCATGCTCGTGATGGAGTAGCGCTCCACCGCCGCTGCGAGCGCGTCGGGCGACGTGTCCGCGGACATCACGAGATGCGCACCTGCCCGCAGAGCGATGGTCGCAGCGCCGGCGCCCCCTGCGTGGAAGATCGGAATGGCCACGAGCATGGTCGACTTGTCGGTGATTCCCATCGCGTCCGCACTCAGTGAGACACCCTGCAGCGCAGCGTGAGTGAACAGCGCCCCCTTGGGTAGGCCGGTGGTGCCGGAGGTGTACATCTGCAACGCGATGTCGTCGGCTGCCGCTGCCTGCTGACCATTCGGCGCCGTGGGCTCGTGCTCGGCCAGCCAGTGTTCGTAGTCCCACTGCTCGTCGCCGTTCGAGCCGTCGCCCCCGAAGTGCACGGCCGGGATAGACGAGGACGACGACGCGTCGGCCCACAGCTGAGCGAACTCGTCCTGGACGAATGCGAGCGCAGAAGTCGAATGCTCGACGACCTGCGCCATCTCCGGTGCCGCAAGCCTCCAGTTGACCGCGGTCAGGACCGTGCCAGCCATCGACGAGGCGACCGCGAGTTCGATGAACACTGTGCTGTTGCGGCCCAGGTAAATGATCCGTGCGCCGCGCCCGAACGGTGTCAGACCGGCTGCCAGACGGCGGCAGCGTTCCATGACCTCGGCCCAGCTCCTGGTCGTGTCGCCGGAGGTGAGGCACGGCGCGTTCGGGGTGACCGTGGCCCAGTGGGCACACCGGTCGGCCAGCGTGACGTCGGATAACGGTGGCAGCTGCGCAAGGGTGGTCATGCTGGTCCGATCATGCGAGAGGCGCCTGCGGCGGCCTCCATCGACAACCGTCCCCATGCGGCCAGCTGCACGTCGATCGATCGAGCGGCGGTGATGCTGGGAACACACAGCGAGATGGAGGCCACCGGCCTACCCCGGCCCATGATGGGTGCCGCGACGCACACCCATCCCTGACATGCCTCCTCGCGCTCACTGGCGAAACCGACTCGCCGGGTGTGTGCCAGCTGCTGCGACTTGGAGACGGAATACGGGGTGATCCGCGGTAGTGGCTTCGACATGACCGATTCGACCCTGGCTCGGTCCTCGAACGCCAGCAGCGCCTTGCCGAGGGCGGTGCAGTTAGCGGGGACGCGTCCGCCGACCCGACTCGGCAATCGGGTGCCGGCGGGCTTGGTCAGCTTATCGAGGTATAGAACATCGAACCCGTCGAGTACTGCGAGGTGAACGGCCATGGCGTCACTGCGCTCGAAGAGCCACGCCATCGACTGGTACGCCATCTCTCGAATTCGCTCGTGCTGCACGCCTGCGGACGTCCGCTGGGCCGTGGCGAGCGCACCACCCGCGACATACTTGGCATCCAGCCGTCCCACGAAGTCACGGTCCGCGAGTTCCTTCAACAGGCGATGTGCCGTGCTCTTGGGAAGCCCGACGTGGGCCGCGATCTCGGTCACCCGGAACGGCTTGCCACCGCGGCCGGAGATGTACTCGATCATCTGGAGCACTTTGCCGACCGAAGACTGCGCGTCTCCGCCCGAATCGGCCCTCGCCAACGTCATGTCGATAGTCACACCGCACCAACTTCCTGCTCACCCGCACGACCCGCTCGCGACAACGGCGGATCTCACAATCATAGTCAATGATAGTCATCAATTGGCTCGTTTCTGGCGGTTTCACCGATGAGCAGTCCGCCGACGTACCGAGGAGAATCGTGAGCGAGTCACAGCCCTGAACGGACGGCGCTTCGGGACCACCGCCGACGTCGCCGATGTCGTCGAATTCCTGGCTACCGACCTGTCCGGGTACGTCACCGGCGAGTGCATTCGAGTCACAAGGGAACCGAGCTGGTCATGGTCATGGGCAGCTGAGAGATCTGCACGGCAGAAGTCGGCCACGTTCCAGCACCCGGAACATGGACGGGCGAGCGAGGTGGCACGCGCCGACAATGACGGCACCACCACGACGAAACGAGAGCCTCATGACTGACACTTCGACATCAGCGACAACGGCCGTATCCGAGGCAGTCGTTCGCCTCGAGTCCGCCACCGCGACCTCGACCCCGTGCCCACCCGTGCGTGACCTCTTGGGTGCCACAGACATGGACCTGGCTTACCAGGTGCAACGCGAGCTCGCGGAACACCGCATCCGCGGCGGAGCGCGCGTCGTGGGCCGCAAGATCGGCCTGACGTCGGAGGCTGTGCAGAAGCAGCTCGGCGTCGACTCCCCCGATTTCGGGATTCTGTTCGACGACATGCGCCGCACCGGCGACGAGGCCATCGACACCGACACTCTGCTGCAGCCCAAGATCGAGGCAGAAATTGCCTTCGTACTCTCCGAGGACCTCGACGGCGAGGATTTCTCGCGCGAGCGGATTCGCGCTGCGATCGAGTACGCCACGGCAGCGCTCGAGATCGTCGACAGCCGTATCGACGGCTGGGACATCACGATCGTCGATACCATCGCCGACAACGGATCGAGCGCCCTCTTCCTGCTGGGCGACGAGCGCCTCGGCCTCGACGACTTCGATCCTGTCGCGGCCACGATGACGATGTCCATCAATGGCAACACTGTCTCTCAGGGCACGGGCGCTGCATGTCTCGGCGATCCGCTGGTCGCGGTGGCCTGGTTGGCGCATACGGCAGCGTCGCAGGGTCAGCCCCTGCTCGCGGGGCAGATCATTCTCTCTGGTGCTCTGGGTCCTATGGCCCCCGTCGCTGCCGGCGACCACGTCACGGCCGACATCGCGCCGTTCGGACGCATCACTGCCACATTCGAAAAAGGGAGCGCCGCATGACCCGCACAAAGGTCGCCGTGATCGGTTCCGGCAACATCGGAACCGATCTCATGTTCAAGGTCCTGCGACTGTCCCAGACGCTGGAGATGGCCGCCGTAGTGGGTATCGACCCGAAGTCCGATGGACTCGCACGTGCCGTGAAACACGGCGTGCCGATCACCTCGGACGGCGTCGACGGGCTCATCTCGATGCCCGACTTCGACGACATCGCGATCATTTTCGACGCGACCTCGGCAAAGGCTCACGAGGCCAACGCGATCCGGCTCGCTCCGTTCGGCAAACGTCTCATCGATCTGACGCCTGCCGCGATCGGTCCGTACGTGGTTCCCCCGGTGAACCTCGACGAACATATCGACAACGACAACGTCAACATGGTGACATGCGGTGGGCAGGCCACGATTCCAATCGTCGCCGCCATTTCGCAGGTGACACCCGTGCCGTATGCAGAGATCGTCGCGTCGATCGCGTCACGATCGGCCGGCCCCGGCACTCGGGCGAACATCGACGAGTTCACCGAGACCACCTCCGCGGCGATCGAGGCGGTTGGCGGAGCTCACCGCGGCAAGGCCATCATCGTGCTCAATCCCGCCGAGCCCCCGCTGATCATGCGCGATACCGTGCTGGCTCTGATCGGCGACGCCGACCACGACGAGATCCGCACCTCGATCGAGCAGATGGTGGCCTGCGTGGCGGCCTACGTGCCCGGTTACCGCCTCAAGCAGGAGGTACAGATCCTGCCGATCCCTGCCGACCAACCAGTCCATACTCTCGCCCCCGAGGGCTCTCCGCCCGTCACTCACCAGGTGAGCGTGTTCCTCGAGGTAGAGGGAGCAGCGCATTATCTCCCCGCATATGCCGGAAACCTCGACATCATGACGTCGGCCGCCCTCCGAGTGGCCGAGAGCATGGCAGCCCGACTCGAGCCACTGAAGGTGGACGCATGACCGAAATTTTCGTCCAGGACGTGACTCTGCGGGATGGCATGCATGCTATTCGGCACCGCATTCAACCCGCCGATATCCGTAGGATCGTCGCAGCACTCGACGCTGCGGGCGTCGACGCTATCGAGGTCTCCCACGGAGACGGGCTCGCGGGCGGCAGTCTCAATTACGGGCCCGGCAGCCACACCGACTGGGAGTGGCTCGAAGCTGCAGCCGAGACCATCTCGAATGCCCGCCTCACGACGCTCCTGCTGCCGGGCATCGGCACGATCCATGACCTGAAGCGGGCCTACGACCTCGGGGTACGGTCGGTCCGCATCGCCACCCACTGCACCGAGGCAGACGTCTCCGCTCAGCACATCGCAACGGCGCGCGAACTCGGCATGGACGTGTCCGGGTTCCTGATGATGAGCCATATGTCCCCGGCTGCGGACCTCGCCGCGCAGGCGGTGCTGATGGAGTCCTATGGCGCGCACTGCGTCTACGTCACCGACTCAGGCGGTCATCTGACCATGAAGGGCGTGACCGAGCGCGTCGACGCCTACCGCGGCGTCCTGAAAGCCGAGACGGAGATCGGTATCCACGCGCATCAGAATCTGTCTCTGTCCGTTGCGAACAGCATCGTGGCGGTCGAGGCCGGTGCCTACCGCGTCGACGCCTCGCTCGCGGGCCTGGGTGCCGGTGCCGGTAACTGCCCGATCGAGCCGTTCGTCGCGGTCGCGAATCTGGAGGGCTGGAATCACTGCTGTGATCTGTCGGCTCTGGAGGACGCGGCGGACGACCTGGTCAGGCCGCTCATGGATCGACCGGTTCAGGTCGATCGCGAGACGTTGTCGTTGGGCTATGCGGGCGTGTACTCGAGCTTCCTTCGTCACGCAGAGACCGCGTCGGAGCGATACGACGTGGACGTGCGCACCATCCTCACCGAGGTCGGTCGTCGACGGCTGGTCGGCGGCCAGGAGGACATGATCGTCGACATCGCACTCGACATGGTCTCTGCTCGGTCGTGATGACGTCCATGCGTGCCATCAAGCTGACCGAGGTCGGCGTCGTTCGGGAAGTCGAGGTGAATCGACCGCAGCTCGGTCACGGCGAGGTGCTGATCGAGGTCGCCGCGGCAGGCGTGTGCCAGACCGATGTGTCGGTGCGGTCGGCCGACCGGGCCATCGTCCCCGTCGGGACAACGCTCGGCCACGAGATCGCCGGTGTCGTGGTCGAGGTGTCGGACGACGTAGAGGGCAGGTCCGTCGGCGACCCCGTCGTGGTCTACCCGGTATGGGCGTGCGGCGTCTGCTCCATGTGCATCGAGGGACGGCAGAACGCCTGCCGTGGTACCGGCGGCCGGCTGCGGGTCCCCTCCGCACCCGGCATGAGCCACGACGGTGGCATGGCCGAGTTGGTGGCTGTGCCTGCGCGTTGGACGGTCTCGGCGCTCGGCGTCGATCCCGAACTCGCGGCGGTACTGCCCGACGCCGGGTTGGTTCCTTATCACACTATACGCACCCAGCTGGAACTTCTTCGGCCCGGTTCGACGGCCGTAGTGGTCGGGGTAGGCGGACTCGGTCAGTTCGCCGTGGCGATTCTGCGGGCGCTCACCCCAGCTCGCATCATCGCCGTGGATACCTCCCCCCGCAGTCTCGAGGCCGTGGCAGGCCGGGTCGACCTGGCCGTGAACGCAACCGACCCCGACGCGATCGCTCACATCCTCTGTGCGACGGGCGGGTACGGGGCCGAGCTGGTGCTCGACTTCGTGGGTGTCGACGCGACGCTCGCACTCGACGTCGGCGTTGTGGCCCCGTACGGCGCAATCCGTGTACCAGGGCTGGGCGGGGGCGTTTACGAGTTCAAGACCGCGAAGCAGTCTCGCGGACTCCCGTTCGGTGCCACTCTTGCGCGCAGCTACAGCGGCACCCTGCGTGATCTCGTCGAGCTCGTGGAGTTGGCCCGCGCCGGACGACTCGATGTGGATCTCGTGCGGTATTCGTTCGGTGACGCCATGCAGGCGTTCGACGATCTGGCTCGTGGTGATGTTCGTGGCCGGGCAGTCCTGATCAGATAGGTCGCCGACGCCTGCGCGCCGATGCCGCTGTGTCAACGGCCGGCGAGTCTACGATGTCCGTCGACTCGCCGGGATCGCGCTGCAGGTGCACCGATCCGGTCACCGAGTCGACCCCGGCCCGGGACGGACGAATACTTCGTCGTTGGCGTGGATCACGTAGTCGCCATTGCCGTCGATGGTGACGGCGGGGACGATCGCGGCCAGTGGACGGAGCGCGGCACCCTCGAGTACTTCGCGCGCCGAGGCCGCCCGCGCAATTGCTCTGAGCACCGACTCCGTCGGGGGTAGGACGATGCACTGACCCGCCTTCCCGTCATCGAGCACGCGCTGCGCAGACTCCCAGCCGGCCGAATCCCCCTCCGAGCTCACCGAGCCGGTGCTGATGCCTGCCGGCAGTACGGCGACGAAGAAGAACGTGTCGTAGCGTCGGCTCTCGCTGTCGGGCGTCACCCATCGCATCCAGGGTTCCAGCGGCGCGACGTTCATCGCTCCACCCAGCTCCACCACGAGATCGGCCATCGATCGCTCTCGCGACTCGACCTGTCGGCGTTCCTCCTCATGGTCCTGCAAGACCATCGGCTCGATCAGCAGTGCCCCGGTCTCCTCGAACAACTCTCGTAGGGCGGCCGCGACGACCAGTCGAGCCGTCTCGGTGTCGGTGCCCAGTCGGTCCGCGAAATTCTCGGCCGAGCCTCCGCTCCATGGGATGGACGGATCGGCGTCCCGGGGGTCCACCCCACCGCCCGGGAACACCATCGCTCCGGGCGCGAAGGCCATGGACATCGCGCGTCGCATCATCCACACCTCGACACCGCTCTCGCCGTCGCGAACCGCCACGACGGTCGACGCAAGTCGCGCCTGTGCCACACCGACAGTGCTGCCTTCACTCACGGGGTCTCCTGTCCTGGTCGGGCCGAGCGGACGCGTGGATCCACTGTGCCTCGCACAGAGTCGAGTCCGAAGCCCGTGATCCGGCTGTCAGAACAGATCGGGTGTCACCCACCTCCCCGCGCCGGTCACCGGAACCGTCGGCTTCGTCCCCGTCCCCCGTTCCGCGCGCTGGAACAGACGGGGTTGTGTAGTCACCGACGCATCTAGTCTCACACTCGATAAAGCCGCACAACACATCCGGAGGGTCGAGTGAAAGTTGCACTGATCGGAGCATCCGGTGCCGTCGGAATTCCTCTCACCCGAGAGCTGGCGTCACGCGGACATCAGGTGACGGCCATTTCTACGCACCCGGACAGGGTCCCCGCCATCGACGGCGTCACGTCCATCGCAGGCAACGCCGACGACCGCGAGACGTTGCCCCAGCAGATCGCTGGACACGACGTGGTCATCTCGTCCATCCAGTTCCTCAAGATCGATCACTCCGCGTTGATCGACTCCGTCAGAAAGTCGAGGGTCCCGCGTTACTTCGTCAACGGCGGCTGCGGCATCCTGCGGGTGCCTGGCACGACGACCCGGCTGATGGACACACCCGACTTCCCGGCACCGGCAGCCCGGCCCGCCGAAGCGGCCTCTCACTTCTTCGAGCTGATCCAGCAGGAGACGGAGCTGAACTGGACGTACCTGTGCCCTCCTCCTGGAATCGGGCCCGGTGAGCGAACTGGAGTCTTTCGCGTAGGTCGCGAAGAGGTACTGACCCGCCCGGACGGTCCGCCCGCGATATCGCTCGACGATTACGCGATCGCGATCGTCGACGAGCTTGAGGACCCATCGCTGATACGCCAGCGCTTCACGGTGGGCTACTGACGCCTGACGCAGGTTCGGTAGACCACAACACTTGCACTACCCATTCCGGGGAGAGACATCATGACGGAAACGGTATTGGTCGCGGGAGCTCGCACGCCCATCGGAAAGTTGGCGGGAGCCTTGAGTTCGCTCACCGCTCCCGAACTCGGAGCCCACGCAATCAGGGGAGCCCTGGCCAGAGCCGGTGTCGATGCCTTCGCTGTCGACACGGTGATCATGGGCAACGTCGTACAGGCCGGAGTCGGCCCCAATCCGGCGCGACAGGCCGCTGCGGCAGCGGGGATTTCGCTCGGGACAACAGCTGTCACCATCAACAACTTGTGCCTGTCCGGCCTGCAGGCAATCGCCGACGGTGACCGTCTGATCCGAGCAGATGATGCGGACATCGTCGTCGCCGGCGGCATGGAGTCGATGACCGGAGCCCCCCACCTGGCTCGCGGGGCCAGGACCGGGTTCCGTTACGGTGCAGCATCTCTCGAAGACTCATTGGATCGTGACGCCTTGATCTGCGCCTTCGATCATGTGGCGATGGGTGAGGCGACGGACGGCTATGTCGACGGGACCGATCTGGACCGCACGGCTCAGGATGCCTTCGCCGCCCGATCACACCGGTTGGCAGCCGCTGCAACCGAAGACAGGACTTTCGCAGACGAGATCGTCCCCGTCGAGATCACCTCCAGGCGAGGGTCGACCACCGTGACCGACGACGAGGGGATCCGCGCGAACACCACCGTGGACAATCTCGGCAAACTCCGTCCGGCATTTCTCGCCGACGGCACCATCACCGCTGGGTCGGCGTCGCAGCTGTCGGACGGCGGCGCTGCCGTCGTTCTGATGAGCAAGGCCAAGGCAATCGAGCTGGGAATCGAGTGGCTCGCCGAGCTGGGCGCTTCGGCGTTCGTTGCCGGTCGCGACACCTCGCTGCTCTATCAGCCGGCCAACGCCATAGCCGCCGCGCTCGCGAAAGACGGCACGCTCGACGCGACCGATCTCGACTTGATCGAGATGAACGAAGCGTTCGCAGCGGTAGCTCTGGCTTCGATCGGGAGGCTCGGCGTGGACCCCGATCGTGTCAACATCCACGGCGGGGCCATCGCTCTGGGTCATCCCGTCGGGATGTCGGGTGCGCGGCTTGCGTTGTCGTTGGCGCACTCACTGAAACGTCGCGGCGGCGGAATCGGGGCCGCAGCGCTCTGCGGCGGCGGTGGCCAGGGCAACGCGCTGATTCTCCGTAGCTGAACCCGATGAAGGTCGCCCCACAGCGGTTCAGGCTGGTCGTGGTCCATTCCGGCGAACGTCATCTGCCGCGACGTGCTGATCGACGAGACCGGTGAACCTACGGCCGGCACGTACTTCACGGCATGGCTCGAGCGCGACCGCAGGGGATGATCGGGACCAACCGTGTCTGCGCCGAGCAGACGGTTGCTCGGCTGTGGGAGGACGCCGGCAACGGCGCGCTGTCGGGCGAGGTCAACTCGCGCGATGCTTTGCGAGTGCTGTTGGCGAACAACGGTTCCGACCCGATCGAATGGGACGGTTGGCGCGCGATCGATGCGGTCGAGCGCGAGCGCGGATCGCATGAGTCTCGACCGAGAGTGAAGTTCGTGGCAATAGAAGACATGATCGCGTGCACAAAATCTTGATCGCCGTCTCCGAAACGACGTCGAAAGGCCAATACCGGCTCTTCGAAGTTAGGCGGGCACTGCTCAGCAGTGGAATTGCTGGTTGTTGGCCCGCTGGGCGCGGGTGCAGTGGAATCGTATCCGGCGGCGTGAGTTCTCGGTGTTGCGGAATCCGCAGGCGACGCGTTCGACCTGTTTCACGAGCCGGTTGTAGCCCTCGGTGCGGGCGTTGGTCAGCCCGGTCTGCACGAACGCCAAGACTGCCGGCCACCAGGCCTCGATGGTGGTCGCCAGCCGGGTAAGTTCGGGGATCTTGGCATCAGCGCACCACATGTAGAACCGGTAGAGTCGGCGACGGATCTCGCTGTTGTCCACACCCTGATGTGCAGCGGAAAGCAGTTGCCGCAGTTCATCTTTCGCAATGTGGGCCAACAAGATCTGGCCACTGGGATCGTGGTCGATCAGTGCGTTCCACATCGTCGCGAATGACCTGTCCGACAGCCGTTCCCGTGCACTGAGCAGACGCCGCCGGTTGGCCCACTCCGGATCCTGTCTGCGGCCACGTCGGCCGTGGGTGTCGACGGTGACCCGCCGACGCACCGCGGTGACCATGTCGTTGGCCAGCTTGACCAGATGAAAATGATCAACTACCAGCTGCGCGTTCGGCGGCAAGGTGTCGGTGACCGCGGCGGCGTAGGCGGCCGACGGATCGATCACCACGTAGCTGACCTGGTCGCGGAACTGCGCCGACTGTGAGTTCAGCCAGTCGGTCAGGCCTTGCTGGTACGTCCCTCGGTCTGCCCCAGCAGGCCCTGAGCGCCGCTGAGGTTGATCCACCCCGGCTTTTCCGGAGAGCTCAGGTTGTGAGTGCCCCCTCCGGATTGAGGGTGCGCATGTGATCGTAATGGAGTCGCTCAGCGTGGTCGGGGGTGAGGTCGTCGCAGTAACTGTGTGGGCGTTCACGGTTGTAGAACGCCACCCATTCGGCCGTGCCCAGTGACAGTTCGGTCGCACCGTGAAATCGCGGCTGGTTGTCGACGAGTTCGTTCTTGTAGTCAGAGTTCACCGACTCCGCGAGCGCGTTGTCGTAGCTATCCCCAACGCTGCCAATAGAAGCAGCGATGCCTTCCTCGGCCAACCGCTGCCCGAACACAATCGCTGTGTACTGCGATCCCGCGTCTGAATGGTGTATGAGTCTCGTTAAATCAACTACACCGCAACGCTTTCGGTTGTCTATCGCGTTGTTGATGGCATCGGTAACCAGGTTCACTGTCATTTCCGAGGCCACTTTCCAGCCGACAATCTTGCGGGCGAACACATCGATAACGAACGCCGTGTACGCCCACCCCGACTCGGTGCGGCAGTAGGTAAAATCGGCTACCCACAACCGATGTGGTGCCGCAGCATAGAACTGTCTGTCGACCAGATCCGCCGGCCGCGACACTGCCGCATCAGGGATGGTCGTACGCACTCGCTTCTTCTTACTCGCGCCATGCCATCCCATCTCCCGCATCACTCGTTCAACAGTACATCGAGCAACATCAATACCACTGCTGCGCAATACTATCCATGTCTTGCGTGAACCCAGAACCCGCATCAGCGGTCGCTTCCGGCGCAAAGCGAAGATCGCATCGATGACCTGCGCATCGGCGAACATGCGGGCGCTCGGACCGCGGTTGATGTGATCATAGTAAGTGGACGGGGCGATGCAAATACCATGCTCGCAGAGCACGGCGCACATCGAATCGACGCCCCAGACAAGGCCATCCGCACCCACCTGATGTCCCTGGTGAGTGCGGATGAACTCCACAATTAGCGGTGCGGCCGGTCGATCTCGGCCGCGAAGAAAGCCGGCGCCGCCTTCAGGATCCCGTTCGCTCGTTTGAGCTCGGCCACCTCGCGCTTGAGTCGTCGAATCTCCTCGCTATCGGCCTTGGCTGGCGCGCTGGCGGCGCCCGACGGCGCCTTGCGCACCCACTGGCGAACCGTCTCCGCCGAGCCGACTCCGAGCAAATCCGCAGTCTTGCCCATCGCCGCCCACTCGGTGGACCCCTGAGCCACCAACTGCTCGACCATGTCCACCGCGTCGCGCTTCAACTCATCCGAGTATCGCTTCGATCCTGCCACTGCCATAGGTTTCATTCTCCCTTGAGACGAACCCTCCGGAAACACCGGGACGGATCAGAACGAGCCCGATCGCAGCGTGGGGATCTTCACCGACACATCCCCGGCCGGGGTCGATACCGTCTTGACTCGGTGCCCGTTACGGTGCACCGTGCGCTCTGCAGACCGCTCGTAACGGCCGGCGCCAATCTTTTCGGTGGCCTCGGCCTCGATCAACGCCTGTAGTCCGGCACGGACCAGCTCAGCGAACATCGATCCGGAATCAGCGGAGGTCAGTGCATCGAGCTGGGCGAGCAACGCAGAATGGTCGGGGGTCATCGCGTGTGTGTCCTCACGGTGAGTCACTGTGGTCGGTAACTCGCTGACCACGACGCGATGGCCCACCCACAGCCCCAACGACACGCCGCACCAGACCGAACCGGACTCAGCTGACGTCACCCCCGAAACCCCACCACCCCAGGGGACTCACCCTGATGCACATCTTCCGCAGGCGCGATCACCCTGATGCTGCGCATCGGCGACTCCGCTCACCTGACCATCCTGACACTTCTTGCGAATTCGGCAAGCAAGCTTGCTGAATGGGCTTGACTTCGTATGGTCGGTCATATGAGCGAGAATCCCGCGCAACGCCAGCACTCCGCCCCTCCCCAGAGCTCGGAGCACGGCGGTCACGTCGACTACCCCACGATCGAGCGGCACTGCGATGTCGCGGTGATCGGCGGCTCAGCCGCAGGCCTCGGCGGGGCTTTGCAGCTTGCGCGTCAGCGTCGCAGCGTCGTCGTGGTCGATGACGGCACTCCCCGCAATGCTCCGGCTGCGCATATGCACGGCTATCTGGGGCATGAGGGCGCAGCCCCCGAGGAGCTGATTGCCCTCGGGCGTGCGGAGGTGCGCAGCTACGGCGGGGAGGTGCTCACCGGCCGAGTCACTGGTGTGCGCCGTGGCGATGACGGCAAGTTCAGGCTCGACCTCACCGGCGGCCACACGCTGGTGGCCCGCCGGGTTCTCGTCGCAACTGGCCTGACCGACCAGCTCCCGGCGATCGACGGCCTCGCCGAGCAGTGGGGGCGCGGCGTGGTCCACTGTCCGTTCTGCCATGGCTTCGAGGTCCGCGACCAGCGCCTGGTGCAGATCGTCACCCAACCGTTGAGCCTGCACCCGACCCCGCTGTTCCGGCACCTGACCAACCAGCTGACTGTCGTGCTACACGATCCGAACGGAATCGACGAGGGGGTCATCGACGCCCTCGACGCCTCCGGCGTCGTCATCGAACGCGACAGGGTGGCCCGAGTTCTCACCGGGCCGAAAGGTGAAGTATCCGGCGTCGAACTCAGCAACGGTCGCGTCCTCGAAGCCGACGCCGTTGTGGTCGGCTCGCGGTTCCACGCCCGTGCCGAGGTGCTGGGCGGGATCGGACTCACCACCACTGCGCACCCCACCGGCGCCGGCGACGTCCTCGCGGTCGACCCGCGCGGTGAAACCACCGTGTCCGGGGTCTACGCGGCCGGCAATGTCACCGACCCGAGCCTGCAAGTGCTGCCCTCGGCGGCACAAGGCAGCCAGGTCGGAGCCATGATCGCCTTCAGTCTCGCCGAGGAGGACCTGCGCAACGCCGCTCGGCTCTCCGGTGAGCAAGCCGATTGGGATCACCGCTACGGCAGCGCAGATCGAGCCTGGAGCGCCAACCCCAACGGCACGCTCGTCCACGAGGTCACCGGCCTGACATCCGGCCGAGCCCTCGACGTCGGAGCAGGCGAGGGCGCTGACGCTCTTTGGCTGGCCGAACACGGGTGGAAGGTAACCGCCACCGATATCTCGGGCAACGCCCTCGCCCGAGTGCGCGCCGAGGCCGAGCGCCGCGGGCTCGCCATCGACCTCCTACGCAGCGACGTCAACGACCCGGCGCCCTTCGGCGCCGAGACCTTCGATCTGGTGTCGCTGCAGTACGGCTCGTTCAAGCGCACGCCCGACCAGTGCGGTCTGCGTAACCTGCTCGATGCCGTTGCCCTCGGCGGCACGCTCCTGGTCGTGCACCACGACCTCACCCCGATGCTCGAGCCGATAGACGTGGCGACCCAGACCCGGATCTACGACGCCGAGGCGTTCGTCGGCATCGATGAGATAGCCGCCGCGCTCACCGCCGACCCAGAAACCTGGCACATCAAAGTCCACGAGACTCGGCCACGGCCCCCAGGTGCGGCCAGTACCCACCATGTCGTCGACGTCGTGCTTCGCGCCACCCGACGGACGATCTGATCACACCACACGCCTGCTAGGGCATCATTCCGGTCCCTGATCGGCGGTGACGAACAACATGCAAGCGTTTAAGGTCGTTAGTGCCATGGCCCACGTTCGCTGCCGCGCGGCTTGACCTTCACGTCGGGGCCCGGGCACGCGCGTCCGAACACCTTCGCGGCGCCGAGTTCGGTGAGCAGGTCGCGGGCGTGGTCCTTGCCGCTGGAAGCCACCACTTCATAGCCGAGTTTGGCCAGCAGGTCAGCCGCCACGATGCCCGCGCCACCCGACGCGCGCGTCACGAGGATCTTGCCGCCTTCGGGGCGAAGTCCACGGTCCAGCGCGTTCGGCGTACCCACCATGGCGAGACACGCCGGTCTCCTGGCCGCGCAACAGAACCGCACGGCGTGGGTGCACTGACGTCGTGTCAGGTGGTGGGGTCGGCGTGCGCCGCCGCGGCCGCCCGCAGTGTGCTCGACACGGCGCGAATCCGGGGAAGTCGCTGTAGTTCACGCGGTACGACCAGCCAGTAGGACCGTTTGAGCGAGACCTGCTGTGCCAGCACACGGGTGAGACGTCTATCCGCGCTGCCGAGGTACTCGGGCAGCACGGCGATACCGAGCCCGGCGGCGCAGGCCTCGCATTGACCGGCCAGGTTGTTCGTCTGGATGCGGGTGCGATGGTCGGGAACCAGCTCGTCGAGCAGACGAAGGGCGGGTACGTCGAGCAGGGATTCGACATAGCCGATCAGCGTGTGTTCGTACAGGTCGTGCGCCTCGGTGATGGCTGCGCGGGATTCGATCGCCGCGCGCATGAAGGAGGTGTTCCTGACCAGAACCGCCGCCGAATGGGACAGTGTCTTCGGTGAGGGCAAGTTCCCGGGCGCGTCACAACAGTGGCTCGAGGAGTGGATCGCCGATCCTCATGTGCAGCAAGCCCATCTGGCGATCCCCGTCGCCGACCCGGAGTACGGGACCATGATGCAACCGGGCCCGATGGTCTGGCTGGGCGACAGCGCCGATCTCAGCGCGACGCCTCGCCCGCGCCGATGGGGCACCGTCGATGAGGCTCTCAACGAGTTCGAGCGCGTGATCCGTCCCGAACGGGCGTCTGCGGCTGCGGGCGCCGACCTCTGGCTCGACGGGGTGCGGGTACTCGATCTGTGCAATGTCATCGCGGGCCCGCACTCCGCCGGGTTCCTCGCCCGCTTCGGCGCCGATGTCATCAAGATCGATCCGGCACAGCCGCTCTACGACCCGTGGAACACCGTGGTGTTCGGCATGACCCACGGGCGGGGAAAGCAATCCGTGCTTGTCGACCTCCGCAGTGAGCAGGGGCGAGAGGTGCTCGAGAAGTTGGTCGCCTGCGTCGACGTTGTCGTGTGGAATGCCACAGACCCGCAGGTGGCCTCATTGGGCCTCGACCGAGATACGTTGCACCGCTTGAATCCTCGTGCCGTCTTCTGTCAGCTGGACTGCTTCAGCGGTACTCGCCGAGGACGGCGTACCGAGTATCTCGGCTACGACGACCTCATCCAGGCCGCGACCGGCATCATGCTCCGATTCGGGGGATCGATGTCGACGCCCGAGGAGCACGCACACGTCGGCACCATCGACGTGATGTGCGGATTCGCCGCAGCGCTGGGGATCGGGGCGGCGCTGTTCCACCGCGAGGTGACCGGTCACGCGGAACGGGCCCGGACCTCGCTGGCGGCCCTGACCGGTCTGGCGCAGATGCCGTTCTTTCACACCTTCCCCGGCAGAGGGTCGTTTGACGAGCCCAGTGGTCCAACGGCGAGGGGCTATGGGTCGCTCGAACGGCTGTACACCGCCGGAGACGGCCAGGTGATCATGATCGCGGCGACAGAGCAGGACCTTCCTCGACTGGCCACCCTCACCGGGCTCGACAGCCTCGCCGAGGTATCCGAGGCGGAGCGGGAGACGTATTTGGAAGCCGCCTTCCTCCGTGCCGATTCGGCGTGGTGGGAGAAGGCGCTGCGCGGCATCGATGTCGCGGTCGCGCGGTGTGTCGACATGGGCAGCCTGCGAGCGGCGTACACCCGCGAGGCGGACGGTACCGTCGGCACCAGCACGGGGAGCAGCTACGCGTTCTCCCGATTCGCCGACCATCCGAGCGGCCACGCAGTCACACAACTCGACCCGATCGGCGTACGCCCCTCGCGAGCCGGCGTGCTCGCTCCCACGCCGACGGAGAAGTACGGCACGTCGACGAATGACGTGCTACGGTCGGTCGGTTTCGCCCACGACGCGATCAAGAAGCTCGTGGCCGGCGGCGCCGTCTCGGTCAGCTGGAGCGAGGAGTACTTGCCGTCATGACCTCGAGAGACGTTCTCGGCAAAGGCCTGTCGGCGATCTACGTGGTCATCACACTCACCGTGCTCGTGTCCATGGCAGTGCTGCTGTCACTCGGTCACTTGGCGCTGTTCACCGTGTCGCGATGCGGTCGAGTGTTCGGCTCCTCCGTCGCCTGAGGGTCGGCCGCGCCGGCACTCACCGTCAACGTCGACGAGGCATCAGGACGCCCGGACGCTGCCGGCGGTTCGCGTGTCCCTGCTGCCCCACACCACCACGGGCGCGAGCTCTGACATACGCGATGCTGACGAATCTTGGGCATACCCGTCGCAGGCGGCGGCGTCGAGTCCGCCCCGGAACTGCTGAAACCAGATTCGTTCGGCGGCGGCGGCATGGTTGATCAACGAGATCGGTGTCGTTGACGACGGCACCAGATGCAAGCAGCACATCGCCGGCCGCCCGCCGGGAATCGCTCTCATCCAGCTGACTCGTGCACTATGTACTGACGGCGGTGAGAGAATCGACCCACGGCCACTGAATGGCCATGGCGTAGAACGAAGGACGCGGACATTTCATCTCCGCCCACGCGGCGTCGCGACGACCGATCAGGATGTTTCCGCGATACGGAGCATCCATGGGTCTGGCACACACCCGTGAGCGCATCGTGGACAACGATCATGACCTCGATGCGTGCCACGTCGAGACCGCCGACAGCGGCAAATCGGACCGCAGTCGTGAACTGATCGGACGCCACGGCAAACCGTTCGCCGAGAGAACGTCGGCGTTGCTACCGTCAATCAGGTGATCGCCCCATGCTGACCCGTCTGATCCGGACCTACCTGTCCCGCTACCCAGCGCACATCACCGCGGTGATCCTGCTGCAACTCGTGGCGACGGTGGCCATGCTGTATCTGCCCACACTCAACGCCGACATCATCGACAAGGGCGTCGCCAAGGGCGACACCGGCTACATCCTGCGGATCGGCGCGTGGATGCTGGCGGTGACCGTCGTCCAGATCGTGTGCACGCTGATCGCCCAGTACTTCGGTGCGCGGGCCGCGCTCGGCGCCGGCCGCGACATCCGCCACGATCTGCTGCACCGCGTCAACTCGTTCTCCGCGCGCGAGGTCGGCACCTTCGGCGCACCGTCGCTGATCACACGCACCACCAACGACGTGCAGCAGGTGCAACTCCTGCTCGTGATGAGCACCGCCATCCTGGTGATGGCACCGATCATGTGTATCGGCGGCATCGTCATGGGCGTCCATGTGGCGCCGGGATTGTCGTGGGTACTGCTGATCGCCGTGCCGATCCTCGGCATCACGATGGGCTTCATCATCGCCCGGATGATCCCTGGCTTCCGCGCCATGCAGGAGCGCCTCGACGCCATCAACCGCATCATGCGTGAGCAGATCACCGGTATCCGCGTGGTGCGGGCGTTCGTGCGCGAACGCCATGAGATGCAACGGTTCTCCGTCGCCAATGACCAGTTGAGCGACGCGTCGTTGCGGGTGGGCCGCATGATGGCCCTGATGTTCCCATCGGTCACCGTGATCACCAATGTGACGATTGTCGCGATCATTTGGTTCGGTGGTCACGCGGTCTCCGACGGCAGCGCCCAGATCGGGGTACTGACGGCGATGATGAGCTACGTCATGCAGATCATGATGTCGGTGATGATGGCGTCGTTCCTGGCGATGATGGCGCCGCGCGCCGCGGTGTGCGCCGAACGCATCTGCGAGGTCCTCGACACCGAGACGTCGGTCGTACCGTCGAAAACCCCGGTCGGGTTCACCGGCGATCCCGCCTCGGTCGAGTTCGACGCCGCGCAGTTCCGGTATCCGGGAGCCGACGAGAACGTGTTGTCCGACATCACCTTCGAGGTGCGCCCGGGTACCACCACCGCCGTCGTCGGGTCCACCGGCTCGGGCAAGACCACGCTGCTCGGCCTGGTCCCACGACTCATCGACGTCACCGAGGGCGCGGTGCGCGTCGGCGGCACCGACGTCCGCGAGCTCGATCCCGATCAGCTGCGGTCGGTGATCGGGCTGGTTCCACAACGGCCCTACCTGTTCTCCGGGACGGTGGCCACCAATGTCCGTCACGGCAAACCCGACGCCACCGACGAGGAGGTGTGGGCGGCACTGGAGATCGCGCAGGCAACCGATTTCGTCTCCGCAATGCCCCAGCAACTCGACACCCCGATCGCGCAGGGCGGTACCACTGTCTCGGGCGGACAGCGCCAGCGTCTGGCGATCGCGCGGGCATTGGTCCGGCGGCCGTCGGTCTATCTGTTCGACGACTCGTTCTCCGCACTCGACCTGACCACCGACGCGAAACTGCGTGCTGCCCTTGGGTCCGCGACCGCCGATGCCGCGGTGATCATCGTGGCCCAACGCATCTCGACCATCGTCGACGCCGACCAGATCGTCGTCCTCGACCGCGGCCACGTCGTCGGTCTCGGTACCCACGACGAATTGCTCACCTCCTGCGAGACCTACGCCGAGATCGCGCGTTCGCAGCTGTCGATCGGAGAACCCGCATGACCCGCCCCGCAGGCGGCCCGGGTCCCGGCCGCGGCCCAATGGCCGCAGGCCCCGTCCTGGAGAAGCCCAAGTCGTTCGGGGCATCGATGAAACGTCTTGTGCGCCTACTGATGGCCTATCGGTGGCGCATGGCTACGGTGCTGACCGCCATCGTCGGGTCGGTCATCCTCCTCGCGGCGGCACCACGCATTCTGGGCCACGCCACCGATCTCATCTTCGACGGTGCGATCGGCAAGGCGTTGCCGTCGGGGATCACCAAGGAGCAGGCCGTCGAGGGGTTGCGTGCGCGCGGGCAGGGCACCTTCGCCGACATGGTGTCGGCGATGAACCTGACCCCGGGCGTCGGGATCGACTTCACCACCGTCGCCTGGACGCTGCTGATCGTGCTGATCTGTTACGTGGCGTCATCCCTGTTGTCGTGGTTGGCGTTCCGGATTCTCAATGTCATCGTGGTCAACACGGTGCGTGAGTTGCGTGCCGAAATCGAACAGAAGGTGCATCGGCTTCCACTGCGCTACTACGACACCACCCCACGCGGTGACCTGCTGAGCCGGGTGACCAACGACCTCGACAACCTGTCACAGGGCTTGCAGCAGACCATTTCCCAGTTCGTGAACTCGGTGCTGACGGTCATCGCACTGTTGGTGGTGATGATCTGGATCTCGCCGCTGCTGGCGCTGATCGCGGTGGTGACGGTTCCGCTGGCGGTGGCCGCGACCACGATCATCGCCCGAAGGTCCAAGCCGCACTTCATCTCCCAGTGGTCCTCGACCGGAAAGCTCAACTCCCAGATCGAGGAAGCGTTCACCGGGCACGAACTGGTCAAGGTGTTCGGTCGGCAGCGCGAGGTCGAGCAGACCTTCGACGAACGCAACGAGAAGCTCTACCAGTCGAGTTGGCGTGCACAGTTCATCTCAGGCATGGTCATGCCGACCATCATGTTCCTGGGCAACCTCAACTACGTGGCCGTCGCCGTGGTCGGCGGCCTGCGGGTGGCGTCGGGATCGCTGAGTCTCGGTGAGGTGCAGGCGTTCATCCAGTACTCGCGACAGTTCACCCAGCCCCTCACCCAGATCGGCTCGATGATCAACCTGATGCAGAGCAGCGTCGCCTCCGCCGAGCGCATCTTCGAGATCCTCGACGCCGAGGAACAGACCCCCGATCCGGCGCAGCCGCTGAGTCCGTCGGAGGACAAGGGCCGCATCGAGTTCGACGACGTCGCGTTCCGCTATCTGCCGGACAAGCCCCTGATCGAGGACCTGTCGCTGGTGGCGCGTCCCGGGCACATGGTCGCGATCGTCGGACCCACCGGCGCCGGCAAGACGACGCTGGTGAATCTGATCATGCGGTTCTACGACGTCGACTCCGGGCAGATCCGCCTCGACGGTGTGGAGACTCGCGCGATGACGCGCGACGACCTGCGTGAGCGAACCGGGATGGTGCTCCAGGATTCGTGGCTGTTCGGCGGGACGATCTACGACAACATCGCCTACGGCGACCCGACCGCCAGCCGCGAGGAGGTCATGGCCGCGGCGATGACCAGCCACGTCGACCACTTCGTCCGTATCCTGCCCGACGGCTACGACACCGTCCTCGACGACGAGGGGGGTGGCGTGAGTGCCGGTGAGCGACAGCTCATCACGATCGCCCGTGCCTTCCTCGCGCGACCGACGATCCTGATCCTCGACGAGGCAACCAGCTCGGTGGACACCCGCACCGAGTTGCTGATCCAGCAAGCCATGGCCAACCTGCGGGCCGATCGCACGAGTTTCGTGATCGCCCATCGTCTTTCGACGATCCGCGACGCCGACACGATCATCGTCATGGAGGACGGGCACATCGTCGAACAGGGTGATCACGAGGAGTTGCTGGCGGCCCAGGGCGCCTACTGTCGCCTCTACCGCAGCCAGTTCGCGGGCGCGCTGGACACCGACTGATCGAGCCCCGGCCAGAAGACTGCTAGCGCCTCTACAGCCGACTACCAAGAAGCCCCGGTACACAGGATCATCACCGCCGCAACGGATGCGGCGATCCGAAAGACCGAGATGGGGTTTTCATGAAGATTCGTCTGGTGACCATGGGCGTGGGTGGGGCCGCGGTGCTCGCCGCGGTGTTGACGGGCTGCTCGTCGACCGACAGCTCGTCGACGCCGACCAACGCCGCCGCCACGTCCTCGTCGGCGTCGTCGACCTCCACCACCGCGGGCTCGACCCGTGCCACCGAGATGGCGGCATTCGACAAGTGCATGGCCAACAACGGCGTCACCATGCCGGCGCACAACGGGATGCGGCGACGGTCCGAGGACGGGACGCCGCCGTCGGGTGCACCGGCCGGAGCGCCCTCGGGTGCGCCCGGCCAGGCACCCGAGAGCGGTTCGGGCGGCGGTACTCCCCCGGCTCGTCAGCACACCATGACGGCGCCCCCGGGGGTCGATCAGGCCACCTGGACCAAGGCCCTGGCCGCGTGTAAGTCGCTGGAACCGACCCGGCGTACCCAGCCGACCTCGTGACCGACCGGCTGCGGGGCCCATCCGGGGTCCCGCGGCCCGGTCAGGATTGGCCGCGCTCCAATTCGCCTGCAATGCCGCGTTCGAGTTGTTCGGCGGCCGGCGTTGGCACGTCGATGAGGCCGTCGAGCTCGGCTCGAGCCTTGCGGTAGGCGGCCTGCCGCTCGGCCGGGGTGGCTGCGGCGTCGGCGGCGACGGAGATGAGTTTGCGTGCGCGGTCCAGGGATTCGCGCTCGATGGGCGAGAAGTCCGATTGTTTGCGGCGTCGCGCCTCACGCTCGGCGGCGTCGAAGGACGCGGCATAGACACCGACGGCGTCGCGGTACTCGGCGAAGGTCTCCGGATCGAGGGTTTCACCGGGTGCGGGTCGCATGTCGTCGGCGCGCACCTTGGCCTGATGAAAGGCCAGGGTGAGCGGTTCACGCATGTCGATGAGCATCGGGAACTCGATGAGCGTCGCGAGGTCGAGTTCGTAGGCGAACCATTTCTCGTTGATCTCGTCGTGTCGTTTGAGAACCTTCGTCACCTGGGCCTTGTCGGCACGGGTGCTGCGCAGTTCCTCGGCCTTGGCGGTCGCCTTGATGCGCGCGAGTTCGATCTTGTCGCGTCGGCGCTTCTCGTTGTATCGGGCGACGTGGTTGGCCCAGCCGCCGACGATGCCGCCGACCGGGAAGATCAGCCACCAGTAGTCGCCCGCGAAGTGGAGGAATTGGTCCACGTCACAACCTTACCGGGCTATCGCACTGTGGATAGGGTGAGTGGATGGCCGACCCCGACGCCCCGGAACTGCTCGTCGAGCACATCGACGCGTGGCGGGAGTGGCTCGCCGGGCATCACGCGTCGGCGTCCGGGGTGTGGCTTGTGTTCTGGCGCAAAGAATCCGGCCACGAACCCCTTGACTATGACGACGCCGTCCGGGAGGCGTTGTGTTGGGGGTGGATCGATGGGGTCACCCGCACGATCGACGCGCATCGTCGTGGCATGTGGTTCACCCGGCGCGGACGCGGCAGCGCGTGGGCGGCGTCGAACAAACAACGGGTCGCCGAGCTCATCGACTCCGGCCGGATGCAGCCACCCGGCCTGGCCGTCATCGACGACGCGAAGGCACGCGGCCTGTGGAACCTGCTCGACGACGCCGAGGCCGGCGTCGAGCATCCCGACCTGACGGTCGCGCTGGATGCGAACCCGACGGCTCGCGCCCACTGGGACGCGTTCCCGCCGGGGGCACGCAAGGCCGCCCTCACCCAGATCGCCATGGCACGCAAACCCGAGACGAAGGCGCGTCGGATCACCGTCATCGTCGAGAAGGCCGCCCGCGACGAACGGCCGTGAAGCCTTACAGATCCGGAATCGGCAGGTCGAGGTTGGGTGTGACGATGCCGCCGTCGACCTCGATGATCTTGCCGGTCAGGTACGCGCCGGCGGGCGAGGCGAGATACACCGCGGCCGCGGCGACGTCGGCGGGGTCGCCGAGTCGGTGGAGGGGCGTCGCACCCTCGATGGTGGTGCGCATGGTCTCGTCGGCGGCGACGATGTCGAGGGCCGAGGTGAGGATCGCCCCGGGCGCGATGCCGTTGACGCGGATGCGCGGATTGAGGTCCGTCGCCGCGAGCCGGGTGTAGTGGGCCAGCGCGGCCTTCGCCGTGCCGTAGGCGGCATAGGCGCGCCCCGGTGTGCGGCCCACCGCCGAGGTGATGTTGATGATCGAGCCGCCGTCGGCGTTGGCCAGCAGATGCGGCACCGACGCCCGCACCAGCGCGTGTGCGCCGGTCACGTTGAACGTGAACGCGTCGGTGAGGTGGTGGGGTTTGGTGTCGAGCAGCGGCCGTGGGAGCGCCCCGCCGACGTTGTTGACGACGGTGTCGAGGCGGCCGAACTCGTCGATCGCCGCCTGCGCCAGGGCGGCGACGGTGTCGGGGTCGGCGAGATCGGCGGCCACGACGTGCGCCCGCCGACCCCGCGCGGCCACCTCGTCGGCGACGGCGTCGAGCTGCTCGGCGGTGCGTGCGCTGATCAGCACGTCGGCGCCCGCCTCGGCGAAGCCGATGGCGATCGCCGCACCGAGTCCGCGGCCCGCGCCGGTGACGATGGCAACGGTGTCGGTCATCCGGAACCTGTCGAGTATCACGACTCGACAATGCCACAGAACTAGAACGTGTTCTAGTGATTGGTGGAGCGGGTGACGTTCTTCCTCGGGAGTTTCGTTCGTCCCCCGGCAATTGCTGAGGGACGAACGAAATGCTTCAGGAAGAACATTCCTCCCCTACCTTTTTGCCCGCTTGATCAGGCCGACGCACCGGCCACCCAACTCATGTCGGGATAACGTTCTCCCGCCGGACGCAACGCCGAGAGGCGATCGAGTTGCTCGGCGGTGAGCGTCACCGACAGCGCGCCGATGTTCTCGTCGAGGTAGGTGCGGCGCTTGGTGCCCGGGATCGGTACGACGTCGTCGCCCTGGGCGAGCAGCCAGGCCAGCGCGACCTGCCCGGCTGTCGCGTCGACTTCGCTTGCAACCGATCCGATCTCGTGGACGAGGGCGAGGTTGTGGTCGAGGTTCTCGGCCTGCCAGCGCGGCAAGGTGGCGCGAAAGTCACCCGCGCCGGGTGCGGCGGCGGCCGCCGAGCCGGTGAGCATGCCGCGACCGAGCGGACTGTAGGGCACCACGGTCACACCGAGTTCACGCGCCGCCGGTACGTCGGAGGTCTCGATGTCGCGGCTGAACAGCGACCACTCCGATTGCAGAGCGGCGATCGGATGCACGGCCGACGCTCGCCGGAGGGTGTCGGCGCCAGCCTCACTGAGGCCGAGTTCGCGGACCTTGCCCGCGGCCACGAGGTCGGCCATCGCGCCGACGGTCTCCTCGATCGGCCGGGTCGGGTCCACTCGGTGCAGGTAGTAGAGGTCGATGACGTCGACGCCCAGGCGCTGCAGCGACGCGTCGACACAGCGTCGGACGTAGTCGGGTGACCCGTCGACACCGCTGGGCAATCCGGTGTCGGGATCGGTGAGAATCCCGAACTTGGTGGCGAGGACGATCTCGTCGCGGCGATCGGCGAGCACCATCGACAGCAGCTTCTCGTTGGCGCCGCCACCGTACATGTCGGCGGTGTCGAGCAGGGTGATCCCGGTGTCGAGAGCGTGGTGCAGGGTGGCGAGTGCTTCGTCCTGGTCGGCCGGGCCGTAGGCGAAACTCATTCCCATACAGCCCAATCCGATGCCGGAGACCTCGAGGGAGCCGATGCGGCGGGGAGCGCGGGGGGTCATGGTTGGGTCCTTCCTCCATAGGTGGCGATCTTGTATTCGGTGGCCGCGAGGGACAGCGTCAGTTCGGCGATCTGTCTGCGGATGGTGTCGCGGTGTTCGAGCAACATGTCGAGGCGTTCATCGACGGTGTCGTCTCCGGCGTCGACGAGCTCGACGTAGTGCTGGAGATCTCGGATTGCCATGCCGGACAACCGCATCCGGGTCAAGAAGACGAGTCGGCGCATCGCGTCGGCGTCGTAGATCCGGTTGCCGACGGCGTCGCGGGGTACCTCGACGAGCCCGATGCGCTCGTAGTAGCGCAGGGTGTGCGGCGAGATGTCGAGCGCGTCGGCGGCCTGCGCGACGCTCATCGGTTCGGCGATCTCGTCGAGGCCAACGAGGGAGTGGATCACCTCCACCGACAGCGGTCCGTCGAGGCCGCCGAGCGCGTCGAGGGCCTTGCGCATCAGGTGTTCTGTGCTCATGGCAGCAACGCTAGGCCTTTGAGCGCGCTCGAAGGCAAGGCCGAACGCTGAACACTCTTCCGCGGGGTTTTCGTTCTTCCGGCGGAAATCTCTGGGGGAGGAACCGGAAAGTAGGGGAAGAACGGTCTTCCCCTACTCTTGGGCCTCTTGGGCCGCGGCCGGCGACTCAGTAGTCGCGGTCGGCCGACACCGTGGAGATCAACTCTTCCCCGGCGACGAACCGCCGGAGATTCTCAGCCACCCACGGCGCGAGTTCCCGCGTCAGCCCCGACGACGGGTTCGCGATGTGCGGGGTGATGATGCAGTTGGGCAACGACCACAGCGGGTCGTCGGCGGCCGGCGGCTCAGGATCGGTGACATCGAGTGCGGCACCGGCAATCTCACCACCGCGCAGTGCCCAATAGAGGGCTTGTTGATCAACGAGGGGCCCACGCGCGACATTGACGATCCAGCAGTGCGCCGGCAGCGCGGCCAGACTCTCGGCGTTGATCAGGTGGTGGGTTTCCGGCGTCGACGGCGCCGCGAGCACGACGTGGTCGGTGCGACGCCACACCTCGTCCATCCGCGACGACGGCAGCGTCTCGTCGGCGCCCTCGACCGGTCGGCCCGACCGGTTGACCGCGAGCACCCGCGCGCCACCGGCCTTGAGTCGCGGCGTCAGCGACGCACCGATTCCGCCCGCGCCCACGATCGCCACCGTCGCACCGCGCAACGTGCGCACCGCGGTGTCGATGGGTTCTTTGTCCCAGTGGTCGCGAATCGACGTGTGGATCTGTCGCAGCCCGGTGAGCAGCAGCGCCAGCGCGTGCTCGGCGACGTTCTCGGCGTAGAAGCCCGACGCGTTGGTCCAGGTCCGCTTGTCGTCGAGTACCCCGGCGTTGACGAACCCCTCGATCCCGGCCGTCTTGAGCGCCACCCACTCGACGGCGTCGGGCAGCGCGGGGAAGCCGTCGGGGTCGCCGAGCCAGACCAGCACCCGCGCCTCGTCGAGTCCGACGATTTCTCCGCCCGCCTCCTCGACGGCGGCGACGACGTGCTCGTCACGGGTCGGTTCGACGGCCACCGGCACCCGCGTGGTCACGAGCGCACCTGCGCGATCTCGCGGGCCGCCGAGGTCGCGAGGCGGTCGGCGATCTCGTTGTAGTGATCACCGTTGTGGCCCTTGACCCAGCGCCACTCCACCTGGTGCCGCTTCTCCTCGTCGATCAGACGCTTCCACAGGTCGGCGTTCTTCACCGGCTTCTTGTCGGCGGTCTTCCAGCCGTTGCGCTGCCAGCCGGCGACCCACTTCATGATGCCGTTGCGCACGTAGCTGGAGTCGGTGTAGAGGATCACCGTCGACGGCCGCTTCAGCGCGGCGAGGCCCTCGATCGCCGCCTGCAACTCCATCTTGTTGTTGGTGGTGTCGGGCGCCGAGCCGGAGATCTCCTTCTCGGTGCCCTTGTACCGCAACACCGCTCCCCATCCACCGGGACCCGGATTACCCAGGCAGGCGCCATCGGTGGAGATCTCCACGACATCGTCGGAACCGGGGGCCGTGTCAGGATCGTTCGCCATTCCTCCGAGATTACGAGACACGCAACGCTTGCACGAAACGACTAGGGTGGAGACATGCCTGTCTGGGATCCGACGCGCTATCTCCAGTTCGCCGACGCCCGCTCGCGACCATTTCTCGACCTCATCGCGCGCGTCCCGATCGAGCCCGCCACGATCATCGACCTCGGCTGCGGGCCCGGCCACCTCACCCGCTATCTGCGTGCACGCTGGCCCGACGCGCACATCCTCGGTATCGATTCGTCGGCGGAAATGATCGACGAGGCGCTGCGCTCCAATTCCGATCCCGACGCCAACTACGACGTCCACGACGTCACCACCTGGAAGCCGTACGAACCGGTCGACCTGATCGTCTCCAACGCGATGTTCCAATGGGTCCCCGACCAGTTCTCGGTGATCGGCGACCTCCTCGACCATCTGACGCCCGGCGGCGCCTTCGCCGTGCAGGTCCCCAACAACGCGAGTTCGGCCACCCACACGTTGCTCGACGAACTCTCCCGCGAGGAGCCCTACACCGAGCACCTGCACGATGTGCGGCGGCTGCCGACCACCGGTCCGCAGGAGTACCTGGAGTTCTTCGCCGACCGCGGCTACTCCGTCGACGCCTGGGAGACGACCTACCTGCACGTCCTCGACGGCGAGGACCCGGTGTTCGAGTGGATTTCCGGGACCGGCGCGCGTCCGTTCCTGCAAGGTCTGCCCGACGACCTCGTCGACGGCTTCACCGACGAGTACAAGGCGCGTCTGCGTGCGGCGTTCCCGTCGCGGCCCTGGGGGACGCCGCTGCCGTTCCGGCGGACCTTCGCCGTCGCCTCCCCGCAACCGCACATCTGAACTGCTCAGGTGGCGTGGCCCCCGCCCGGTCGCACCCCGGTGTAGACGCCCTCGGGGCGAAACCGTAGCCGCGGCGCCTGGTATTCCTCGAGCGCATGCGCGATCCAGCCCGCGATCCGTGCCAGTGCGAAGATCGTCTCGGCGGCGTCCGGACGCATCCGGTACCGCAACGCCAGTGCCGCCAGAGCCAGGTCGGAGTTGACGAAGGTCGACGGCCCGACGGCGTCGACGATGGCGGCGACCGCAGGCTGCACGCGTCGATCACCACCACCGCTGCGCGCCAGCATCTCCAGCAGAACCGTCGCCCGGGGATCGCTGGCCCGGTAGATCACGTGGCCGGTCCCGGGGATGTGGGTGTCTGCATAGAGGGCGTCGGCGATGGCCGCGGTCGGGTCGTCGAGGGCGTCGGCGAGGAATCGGTAGGCCAATGTGGTTGCGCCACCGTGCATCGGGCCGTCGAAGGCACCGAGTCCGGCGCCGACGACGGCGTAGACGCTGCCCCGTGCGCTGGCCGCGACCCGCGCGGCGACGGTGCCTGCGGCCAGGTCGTGGTCGGCGAGCGCGACCAGTGCGGCGTTGAGCACCTTGACCGCGCGTGGTGTCGCGGGTTCGTCGGTCAGGCGTGGCCACAGTCTTTGTGCCAGTGAACCTTCCGATTCCAATTCTTCTGTCGACGGCCCGGGGGCCAGTGCGTCGACGGCGGTGACGAGGACGCGGGTGGCCTTCTCGGTGACGGCTGCGGGTTCGATGTGATGGCGCAACGGGTCTCGAGCCCCGAGCAGGTCGACGGTGAGCCGGATCCGGTCCAGCCCGCGCGAGTTGGTTCCGGCGACACGTCGCACCGCCGCACCGATCCCCCGCGCGGGCGCGGCCTCATTCCCCCGCGCGGGCGCGGCCTCATTCCACGGTTCGCCCCAGAGCAATTGGGCGACATCCTCATAGCTCGTCGTGCGGGCGAGGTCGGCGACGTCGTGGCCACGATAGTGCAGCCGATCGTCGTGCAGATAGGTCAGCTGGGTGCGGATGCGTTCGGCGACGCCGGCCGGCGGCCGATGTCGCGAGCCCTGCAGGAGCCCGTCGACCTCGTCGACGGCGAACATACTGCCGTCGTATCCGGCGATGCGGGAACTGTGCAGGCGCCCGCGGCTGACGTAGGCGTAGACGGTGGAGAGCTTGACGCCCAACACCTTCGCGACCTGCTCGGTGGTCAGGTAGTCGCGCCCGTCGTGCCGGATGGGTGTCGGGAATCGGCGGGTGTGCGGGCGGGTCACACATTGATTGAATCAACATTGACCACACCGCTCAACCTCGCCACCCTGAGAGCACGGAGCCGCCGACGGAGCGGTCTCCAGCAGCGTCAGGAGTTGTGATGACCGAACCACTGATCGCCCCGCCGGGGCTACACGACCTCGTCGTCGCCGACACCGAGATCGGCGACGTGCGTGGCGCCGAGGGCTTCTACCACTACCGCCAGTACTCGGCGATCGAGTTGGCGCGCACCCGCTCATTCGAGGAGGTGTGGTTCCTGTTCCTGTACGGCCATCTGCCGAGTGCCGCCGAACTCGACGATTTCGTCGAGGTGGTGCACCGGATGTCGGTGCTGCCGCCCGAGGTCGGGGGCATCCTCACCACGGCGGCGCTGCTCGGTGGTGAGCGGGACTCGTTGTCGGGGCTGCGCACCGTGCTCTCGGCGGCGGGCAGCGCGACCGGGGTCCGGCCGCTCTGGGACAGCGATGACGAACAGCGCCGCACCGACGCCATTCGGGTGGCCGCCCTCACCCCGACGATCCTCGGTGCGCTCGCCCGCATCCGTGCCGGTGAGGAGCCGCTGCAGCCGCGCCGCGACCTGTCCGCGGCGGCCAACTGGCTGTACCTGATATCCGGTCGGGAGCCGACGCAGGAGCACGTGCGGGCCATCGAGCACTATCTGATCGCCACGATCGACCACGGTTTCAACGCATCGACGTTCACCGCCCGGGTCATCGCCTCCACCGGCGCCGACGTCGTCGCGGCGGTGTGCGGGGCCATCGGTTCGTTCTCGGGGCCGCTGCACGGTGGTGCACCCGATCGCGCACTCGATGCGCTGGACGAGATCGCCGCGTTCGGAGACCCCGCCGAGTGGGCCCGTCGTCAGATCGACGAGCACCGGCGCATCATGGGGTTCGGGCATGCCGTCTATCGCACTGCTGATCCGCGCGCAATGATGTTGCGGGACATTGCCGGTGAACTCGGCGGGCCCCTCGTCGAGCAGGCCATCGCCGCCGAGGCAGCCATCACCGAGGTCCTGGCACAGGCCCACCCCGATCAGCCGCGGTACGCCAACGTCGAGTTCTATGCCGGTGTGGTGATGGAGTGCTGCGGCGTGCCGCGGTCGATGTTCACGCCGACCTTCGCGGTCAGTCGGGTCGTGGGTTGGTGTGCGAACATCCTCGAGCAGGCCCGCTCTCGCAAGATCATCCGTCCCGCCGCACGGTATGTCGGTCCGCCCCCTGCCGAACCCGCCGCCGTGCCAGACTGATCGCATGGCACGACCGGTCTTTCTCATCCGCGCGATCAACGTCGGGGGCGCAAAACTACCGATGGCGGAATTGCGCGCCATGGCAACCGAACTCGGCGCCACCGATGTGACGACCCATATCGCGTCCGGCAATCTGATCTGCACACCACCCGACTCCGCCGACGACTTCGCACGTGCACTCGAGACCGCCATCGAGGAGCGCTTCGGCTTCTCCCGTGAGGTAATTGCCCGGTCGGCGACGCAACTCCGTGACGCACTCGAGGCCTACCCGTTCGAGGCAAGCGAAGAGAAGTTCGCGCATATCTATTTCCTGACCGGTGAACCCGACACCAACAAGGCAGAAGCCTTCGTGGCCAAGGACTTCGGCGCCGACGAACTAGCGCTCATCGGCACCGAACTGCACATCCACTACGCGGCGGGCGTCGCCGGGACCACGCTGAGCGTGCCGAAGATCGCCCGCGGACTCGGGGTGACGGGGACCGGCCGCAACCTGCGGACGGTGCGCACACTGGTCGATCTCGCCGAGGCCTGAACCCGGCGCCGCCGCTCAAACGCGCAGCAGTGCCACCGGTCAGACGCGCAGCAGCGCCGCGGTGACGGCTTCGATGTCCTCGCGTTGTTTCTCGAACGGCGCTTCCCACAGTTTGCGGGGCAGTTCCTCGAGTTGTTCGACCACACCCTCGAGCTGTTGCAGGCGGTCGGTCTTGTCGTCGCCGTCGAGATCGGCCGCCGCGATCAGCTGATCGTCGAGGGCGAAGACGGCGTCGTCGAGCCGGTTGCGGTCGGCCAGAGTCGCCTTGTCGTGCGGGATCGCCGGATTCTGGTGCACGTCGGCGATCGCGTACCGAACCCGCCGGTGCAGCAACGCCTCCGGTGAGGTTGCCGTCGTCCAGTTGTCGGGGGCGCGGCTCGGTTTGCCCGGGATCAGGTCGGTCGACCGCGCGAACGCCCGGACCCGCTTGTCGGAATCCCAGGCGAACCAGATCGCGCCGATCAGGATGAACAGTGCGACGAAAACGATGACGCCGATGACAACGATCGCGATGGCCGACATAGTGCGACCTTAGCCCAGTCCCGTCGCGACCCTGCGCGGCTGCGGCACCGGCAGGCGGGACCACGTCATGCGAGCGGCTCCGTCGCATGCGCGGCGCGGACCGCCGCGGCGTTGACGCGAGTGAGCACCCGGTGCAGGTCCTCGAGGTCGGCGAGGTCCACGCCGAGGGCGTCGACGACCGCCGGCGGGATCGACAGCGCCTGCTCGCGCAGCGCCCACGCGGTGTCGGTGAGGGCGATATCGACATTGCGTTCGTCGTCGTCACGGCGGCGACGTTCGATCAGCCCGTTGGTCTCCAGCCGCTTCAGTAGCGGTGAGAGCGTCGCCGAATCGAGTTGCAGCACCGCGCCGAGGTCCTTGACCGCGCGGGGCGAGGACTCCCACAGCGCGAGCATCACCAGGTATTGCGGGTGGGTCAGGCCGAGGGGCTCGAGCAGTCGGCGATAGATGCGCAGGACCGATCGGTTGGCGACGGCCAGGGCGAAACACACCTGTCGCTCCAGCAGCAACGGGTTCTCGCCGAGGTCCGGTCCGGCGACCACCTCCGGTTCGCCGATTGTCGCTTCCGCCATGTCCCTCCACCCGATGACTCCACTGATGCCTCACATGGTAGGCCCGGCGGCCGGGGGCGGTCCGCTCGACGGTTTGCCCGCCACCCAGTCCTCGATGGTCAGTCCCCACTTGCCGAAGCGATCGTCGAATCCGGCGGCGCGCGTGGCGGCCCGTGCCTTTTTGGCCGGTGAATAGTGACGGCCGGCCCACCGAGAGTGTGGTCGGGCCAGACGGATCGCGCCGATCCAGCCGACCGGCGGAATGAACGCGCCGACCGCGGCGGTCGAGTACTTGCCCTTCTCGACGCACACCAGGACACAGACGATGTGGATCGGCAGCACCACCAGCACGCCCCAATTCCCGTGCAGCTGCGCGTTGTCCGCGGCGGTGGTGTCGTCGAAGGGATTGACGCCCAATGCCAATAGCCCGAGAACAGCCGTGGTCAGCGACACCACCTGTACCGAGAGTTGGCCCTCGGTGCTCCAGTAGACGTCGCCGAGATGCAGGATCAAGGCGAACTCGTCGAGGACCAGGCTCGCGCCGACGCCGATGAGGACCGCGGCGATCAGCGCGCCCGGACGATGGCCGGCAACGGTCACCGACATCACCGCACCGACCAACAACAACACCAGCCCCGGCACGGCGTGGTGAATGTGCACGCCGCCGCGCACATTGTTGTGGAAGGGACCTCGGCCGGCGCGGATCAACCGCGTGATGGTGCGGGTGATGACAAAGGTCAGCAGGAACGCGAGGAACAGCAACGACAGCGGCAACCGGCCCGAATGCCAGAAGGTGTCGACGGCGCTCACGGCAGCGTCAGGCGCCCGCGGTGATCCCGGTGCGGCGCTGCTCGATGATGAGGCAACGGTCCTCGACGTAGAGCAGGCCGGCCGATTCGGCGATTTCCCTGGCCTCCTGTGAAGCGATACCCAACTGCAGCCAGAGTGCGGTGGCGCCGGCGGCCACGGCCTGCCGGGCGATCTCCGGGGTGTCGGCGGACGGGCGGAAGACGTCGACGAGACCGATGTGTTCGGGCACGTCGGCCAGCGTCGGGTACACCTGCTCCCCGACGATCTCGGTGGCGGTGGGATTGACCGGGATGATCCGCCATCCCTTCGACTTCATGTACTCCGGAACCTCGTTGGCGGCCTTGGTCGGATTCGCACTGGCCCCGACCACCGTGATGGTGTCGTAGGTGCGCAGGATCTGTTCGACAACCTCATCGGTGCTCATGGCGCCAGTTTAGGGCGTTTCGCCCCGGCGCCGAACGTAAGCTGTGATCCGGGGGCGGAGAAGGAGCGGTAGATGCAGCTGACCCACCCGATCCATCAGGCATTCTCGCGTGGTTTCTATTCCGATTCGGGCCGCGACTACGAGGTCCGACTGTTGCTCGGCTACTGCACATCCGGGGGCGCCGACGCCGGGGAGGTTCTCGCGACCATCGACGCCCTCAACTCCGGGCACGAGCAGGCGTGGGCCGATGCCTGGCTGGCGGCGGGCCGTCGGGTGGCCGGCGCTGCGCGCGACTCGTTTGCCCACGGGCACCGAGAGAGCGCAGCGTCGGCGTATCTGCGTGCGGCGAACTATCTCTCGACCGCCTTCGACGGCCTCGACGGGGTGGGTACCGAGACGCAACGCATGACGGTGTTCGCCGAACACCGCGCCGCGTGGGACGGCTTCGTCGGCGCCGGCTCCTTTGCGGCACAACGCCTTTCCATCCCCTATGACGGAACCACCATGCCCGGCTGGTTGGTGCGGCCCGCCGACGACGATCGGCCCCGCCCGACACTGGTGTTGGTGAACGGGAGCGACGGGTCGATTTCGGCTCTGTGGTGTGCGGCCGGGCACGCCGCACTCACCCGGGGATACAACGTCGTGCTGTTCGACGGCCCGGGGCAGCAGTCGATGCTGTTCGAGAAATCGGAGCTGTTCCGCCCCGATTGGGAGGCGGTGCTGACCCCGGTCACCGACACCGTCATCGCGCAGCCGAGTGTGGACGCGCAACGCCTTGCGGTATACGGGATTTCACAGGCCGGTTTCTGGGTGCCGCAGGCGTTGTCCGTGGAGCACCGTTATCGGGCGGCCGTGGTCGATCCCGGGGTGATCGATGTGTCGGCGTCGTGGACGACACACCTGCCGAAATCGTTGGTGGGCATGCTCGACGATCCCTCGAAGGCGAAGCGATTCGATCAGGAGATGGCCCTCGGGCTGACCGGACAGAAAGCAACCCAACGCATGTGGGCGTGGCGGGCACGACCTTATGGGCACAACGGGCAGTACTTCGACACGATGCGCGAGGTCATGCGCTACCGCCTCGACGCCGATGCGGCCACCGCGATCACCACCCCGATGTTGATCACCGCCCCCGAACACGAGCAGTTCTGGCCCGGGCAATCGGCCCGGCTGGCTGCGATGCTGACCGGAACGTCGTCGACCGTCGTCGATTTCACCGCCGCCGAGGGCGCCAGTTGGCACTGCCAGCCGATGGGCCGGGCGGTGACCGCCGAGCGGATGTTCGACTGGCTCGACGACGCTCTCGAGGTGAGTGCGTGATGGTGGGCCGTCAGGGAAAGCGGGATGCGTTCGAGGGTCTGGATCTCGCGTCTCTGAACGGGACCCGTGCGGTGGTCACCGGCGCCACCAACGGATTGGGGTTGGCGACGGCGCGTGCACTCGCCCGCGCGGGTGCCTCGGTGATCCTGCCCGCCCGTGACGTCGAGTTGGGGCGCCGCCGCGCCGACGAGTTCGGCGGCGACTGTTCGGTGGTTCGGCTCGACCTCGCGGATCTGTCGTCGGTGCGCGACTGCGCGGCATCCATCGAGGGGCCCATCGACTTCCTCGTCAACAACGCCGGCATGTTCCCGCACACGCACTCCCAAACCGTCGACGGATTCGAACTCGGCATCGGCACCAATTTCCTCGGCCCGTTCGCCTTCACCAATCTCCTTCTCGCACAGGTCCGCCGACGCATCGTGTGCGTCGCGTCCGACGCCCACAAGGCCGCGCGGATCGATCCGGACGATCTCAACTACTCCGACGCGTCGTGGAGCCCACCGCGCGCCTATGCCCGATCCAAGCTCGCGGTGATGTTGTGGGGTCTGGAGCTCGACCGGCGCTTGCGCACAACGGGTTCGCCGATCGAGACGATGTTGACCACGCCCGGTTGGGTGGCGTCCAACATCTCCAACAAACCGCACCTTGGACTGGCGCATCGCATCGTCCGCGGCGGTGCCGAACTGTTCGCCAACGACGTCGACGCCGGTGCCGCCACCACGATCTACTGCCTCACCCAGCCGATCGCGACCGGGAGCTACGTCGGCGTCGACGGCATCGGCGCGCTGCGCGGGCGGCCGGTGCTGTTCGGCCGCTCCGCCACGGCCTGCGATTTCACGCTCGCCGGCCGGCTTTGGGAGGCGGCCGAAAGGCTCACGGGGACGGGGTTCTGAGTTCTGCCACGCTGTCCTCCGGCCGGACGATTCGTAAGCCGAACGGCCCTGATCTCAGACAGCATTTGATTACGGTCCCTTTACCTGCATCAGCGTTCAAAGGAGTCCGTCGCAGTGACCACCCCTCCCCCGCCCGGCAGCGGCGACCCCAACCCGTATGAGCCCCAGCAGCCATACGGACAACAGCCCTACGGCCAGCAGCCATACCCCTACCCGCCTCAGCCACCGCCGAAGAAGCGGAAGATCTGGCCGTGGATTCTCGGTGGCGTCATCCTCGTGTTCGTTCTCATCATCGGCGGTTGCGTTGCTCTCGTGGGCACTGCAGCCAACGAGGTCGACAAGCAGTCGAAGAAGGAGGTCGAGGTCACGTATCGCGTGAGCGGTACCGGAACTGCGTCGATCACCTGGACCGACAAGGACTTCAACATCGCGCAGGCGACGAATGTCACGCTTCCCTGGGAAAAGAAGGTCACCGTCACAGGCTTCGCGAAGGCAGCATCGCTCACCGTCACCAATGACGAGTCCGATACCGCGTCGACCAAGTGCGAGATCATCGTCGGCGACCAGGTGAAGTACACACAGACCGCGACGGGTCCGTACGCATCGGCGACCTGCACCGGCAGCGTCGACTAGTACGGCGACTCGGCGTCGCCCGATCCGTCTCGTCGGGTCGGGTGACGCGCCAACCCTTCAGGTCCACCGCAACCCTGATTCAGCGAGGACCGATGCGTTTCCGCCGAATCATTATGTTATGTATTACTTTTCATCGTCCGACTCCACGAGCAGTGAGCGTCGCCGCACGATCGTGGTCACCGACGTGGCCAGCAGGAGTCCGCCCGCAGCGATCCAGAGCACCGCGTCGGGAATGCGGGTGTACGCGTATGCACCGGCAATGGCTCCGGCGGACAAGGCAATCCACATCGCCAGGTAACGCAACCACGCGGTGCGGGACCCACCGAAGAAGCCGTCCACCAGCCGCTGCCCGGCCTTGACCAGGGTTCCGGTCATGTAGGTCAACCCGATCGACACCTCGCCTCCGCGCTGAAACGTGGCGTTGAGCACGCCCATCGCCACCGAGATCACCAGGATCGCAGGCACTCCGACACCCAGCGACTGGGCGAGGGCGGAGCAACCGACGATCCCCGTGGTCGCCCACAACACCACCACTCTGCCGTGCGCGAAGCGTGACAGCACCGACCCGGCGACGACGCCGAAGAAGAACAGCCCGATCAGCCCGGCGGCCCGCCCGGCCTGCACCCAGTCACCGGAGGCGGCATTCGCGGCCGCCCTGGTGGTGTTGCCGCTCATGAAGGACACGAAGAAGCCACCGAGATGCAGGAAGCCGACGGCGTCGAGGTAGCCGGCGATCGCCGCCAACACCATTGCCAGCGCCAGTTCCCGCCTGCGTATCGAGTGCACTCGCGGATTGTGGCACACACGTGCGGGATGCAGCCCACCACGAGGCGAGATGTAGCAGAAGGTCACGCCATGGGCGAACGTTCTGCTACAACGTGCGGATACGACGACGTCGACCGGCGGAGGGAACGTCATGGCTTCTCGAGCCTCGGCTCGCCATGCAACGCATCCTTGACCTGCGTAAACAGTGACGAGCACATGGCGGCCAAGTCAGCGAAAGCCTTTGAGGCGTGACTCGCCGCCGATCGAGTCCGGTATCGCACCTGCTTCAAGTGCTGATCGCGCCGGGACGAAGCCGCGGGTCAGTTGCCATCACCTAGGGGTGCTCACTGCTGTCGGCGAGACGAATAGCCATGATCGAGTCGAGGAGTTCGACGATCGGAGTGTCCTCTTGCATGAGCATGTCATCACCAAACGACCACGCCAGGCTGCCCGGATCACGAGTATCGAACATGTAAGCCACTCGACGACCGTTATGCCCGATGACACCCATCTCGAGCGGTGTGGGCGCGTCACCGATACTCACGGGCACGTTGTCGGAGTTCGTAACAGTGATCGGCCCGATATCGTCGAGCACGCCCGTCAGCGAGGCATATTCTTCCATCGTCATCCAATCGGCGACCGAATCGATGCCGTTGTCGAACCAGTGATCGGCGAGAAGTCCGTCGTGGAGCGACGATGTGAACTGGCGCAGACGGACGGGCACACTGTCCCAGAATGTTGGCACCGCGGCGGGATTCAGATTGGGAAGCAAGCCCACTTTCGCAATCGGCCGATGCTCCCCAGTCTCCTTCCGCACATAGAAACTGAAGTAGAACAGGCCGATCTCCAGGTTCTCGCTGCCCGGCCGCGAGAACTGCGCAACCCGAACATGAGTGCCGAACTCTGCGATGGCGTTCGCCATCCTGGGCAGGTACTCGCGAAGACGATCGGCAGCGACACGCACTCCTGCCCGACCAGGTGCGTGGTGTGCATCGAACCAGTACTGCGGAATCGCAACATCGCCGCCGGCCTGCTCGGGAGAGTCAACGAACTCGAAGTGCCGCCCGTTGGCGCGACGTATCGCTCGGAACAACTGTGGAATATCAAGTCCCGATGAGGATGTCATTGAAATGTCATCTTTCGCTGATCGGAGAATGTGTCAAAACGCTGAGACGCGGCCCGCCGTTGACGAGTTCGGCGACAATCAGCATCCCTGCTCAGGGATGCTCGCTACTAGCGGCAAGCCGGGTGGAAATGACAGAGTCCAGTACATCGCCGATCGGCGCATCTTGTTGCATGAGCATGTCGTCACCGAACGACCATGCCAGACCGCCTGGATCACGGGTATCGAACATGTAGGCAACCCGACGGCCGTTGTGTCCAATGACCCCCATCTCCGGCGGCTTGGGCGCGTAGCTGATGTCGACGGCCTGGTAGCTGGAATCGGAAACCGTCACTGGTCCGATGTCGTCGAGCACCCCGGTCAGCGACGCGTACTCCTCCATCGTCATCCAATCGGCCACCGAATCGATGCCGTTGTCGAAAAAGTCATCCTCCACCAGTCCGTCATGAACCACAGCGGTGAACTCGCGCAGCTTCGATGGAGCGCTGTCCCAAAACTTCGGCACTGCGGTAGGAGCTGGATTGGGGAGCGAACCAACCAACGCCAATGGCCAGCGCTCGTGGGTTTCCTTGCGCACGTAGTAGCTGATGTAGAACAGGCCAATATGCGTGTCGTCGTCAACTTTATTCCGCGAGAACCTTGCCACTCTCACGTCAGTGCAGAACTCCGCGATGGCGTTCGCCGTCCTCGGCAGGTACTCACGAAGGCGATCGGCTGCGATACGCACTCCCGCTCGCCCCGGAGCGTGATGCGCCTCAAACCAATATCCGGGAATCGCTACCTCACCGCCGACCTGCTCCGGCGAGTCAACGAACTCGAAGTGCCGCCCCCTCTGCCTGGCCCTGGTCAGCAACATGTCAGGCAGTTCTGTCTCCGATGCATTCGACACCTCGATACCACCCTTTCTCGAATGTGTGGATTAGAGCGCAAAATCACCCGCAGGAAGACCACGCTAGCGGCATTGGTGACGGAACGCGTACCAACAATCACGTTCTGGCCGATGGTATCGGCTCAGAGCAACCTGCAAAGCAATGTATTGCTGAATCAGCATTCATAGGCGATGGCTTCTTTGATTGCCAGACGTCGGCGGACGGATCGTGGTGGTGGGATGAGCATGCGACTCAACGCTTGCGGCGACACTCTGACGTCAGGGTGCGAGCGTAGGAAGAACAACGTGGACGCCAGGGCGTTGGGTTCCACAGTGAAGTCCTTGGATCGAATCACATGCTCGACCGTGTCGACGTTGGTCCTCGGCTCTGCAGCGGTCAGGTCGACCGATGTGCCCGGTGGGCAACTGAACCGAATGCACGGTTGATCGCCAGCGGACCGTTCGATATCGGCGATGAGTTCAACGGAATCGGTAAGCGGCACCTGCCAGCAGTCGCGTCGAATCTTGACCAATACTGTGTGATCGGTGATTCTAATGAAACTTCGTGAGCGAATGACCGAAGCTGCAACAAGCCCGTACAGAACGGCACACAAGCACGGAACACCGGCATAAAGAAAGATGCGCGGCATCACCCCGCTGGTACCGCCGACAATTGCCGACAGAAACACCGCCCCGATGGCGGTGAGAGTATAGGCCTGCGAGGACCGAGCCCACACCCTGTACCCAATGCGGAGTTCCGATACCTCAGTCACCAGTGCAGGTTTCTCCGAGACGATTCCCGACGAGAGCATCCCAAGGCCTCCCGCCACCAATACCGTTGCCCACACTATTGATTGTCCGATGGCAAACATTCCCATCCCGATCATGACAATCGCCAAGACTCGCGACACCCAACCAAGGGGATTTGGCCACAGCTTTATCCACCGAAAGTCATCCGGCATATCCCTGTGGTCGCCGTAGCAGCTAGCATTTTCTGGCACACGTCCATCTCTCACATACTGCACAATCGAATTGGCGAGCGAGTGCACCGGCATCTGCTTTTCGTCAGTCAGTACACGCTGCGCCTACCTATCGATTGTTCCGATCCACGAGATCCACAAAACGTGGGAGCAACCGGGTCGCGAAAACGCAGTCTTCTCGTCTCCCTTGGCATCGCCGAAACCGAACAGTCACGTCCGGACCCCAACACTCGACCGCCAGGCATCCACCTCGACTCATGAGACCGCAAAAGGAACGTCACGGCTTTCGAACCCCAGTCCCGCCACTCAGCACATCCTTGACCTGCAAGAAAGGGCGACCCGTAGTGACAACGCAACGTCGCGAGCGCTGAGCAGCTCGAGCCAACAACGACCGGCCAGCGCGCGACTACTTCAGATTCATTGGGTAGCGCTCTGGGGGTTTCCCAGTAGTCTCCATGGCGACTATGAACGCGAGCACGTCGTCCTTATTGAAGCCCGTCCTGGCATGGTATTCGAAGTCGGCAACGAACATCACCGACAGCTTCATGCAGTGGATTATTTCCGTCAGTTGAGCAGTAGACAATTCCCGCCCCGGAAGGGCGTCGAAGTATCCGATAATTGCATCCCAAACTTCGGATCTGGAATTACCGGTCGTCAAACGAAGATATTCGTCAGGGGCCGCCTCCACCCCGTCAATCGCTGAGCTTTGCATCAGTTGAGTTTCTATGTCACTAAAATGCAAGGCAAGACTCCTATCTGAGCTTATCATCAAAGTAGCGCCGTCCGGCGGAAGGACTAAAAGCAGTTCCCTCGCCGTTCGGATCATAAATGACTACGGCGCCTCGTTGTCCGTTCCACCAGGCTTCCCGATTATTACTGAGTGTCTTGTGGTCTTGAGGTGGCGCCCATCGGATCGTGCGGTAGATCATATCGATGTACTCGTCTCGCGTGGTAATACCTCGGGGAAGGTCGCCTCTCGCCTGGTGTTTGGCGAAGCCGTGGCCGTTGCCGATATCGAGCGCCTTATCCATCGCGTCGGCATCATTGACCACTTTCACAATACCGAGGACATCGCCATTCGATGTGCGATTGACTCGCGTGTTACCCGAGCCTTCGCTCCACTGCATCGTCGACACATGCCGAACAACCACCGTATCAAGTTCGTTGACCTTGATGTGTCCCTTCACACCTGTGGGCGTGTACTCGATCTTTGCCTGGTCGGTGACATCCTTGCCGTTGACCCAGACCCGCACCTTGTTGCGAGTCATCCGAGCATCTCCGTTGGAGACGATAGGTGTCGCGTTGTCAGAAAAGGTGAGTGTGCCGGTCTTCTGCCCGGGGTCGGGGTAATACCTCATATTTCCCGTCACCTGAACATCGCCCTGCCATCCCCCACGGATCGGAAGATCTTCGTCTGGATAGGCATACTCTCGGCCATCGGTGATCGGGAACGGGATCTCGTCGTCAGCCAACGTCCGGTAGTTGCCTGGAATCCTGAGTCCCTTGCTGTATCTCGACAGCCTTGAACGTGCCCGCGGATTGGCCGCGGCGAATGCCGCCGCCCCCGCGACCACCCACGCCGCCAACGGGATCTCCGGCTGTTTCGAGCCGGAATCCAGAGCATGGGGCGGGGTACCTGGTTCGGGATTCGCAGTGACCGCGCCCGGTACCGTCGTCACCGCAGGAACAGCGGTAGAAGGCACCACCGGTATCTGCCCGGTGTTGTCGCCCGGAGGTACCGATTGCGGTGCTGTCGGCCGGACACCGCCAGTGTTCGGGTTGGTCGGCCCGGAGCCGCCGTTGCCACCACCTGCTGGCGGCTGTGGGGTGGCTTGTCCGGGGACGGTCACGATCGGTGTGCCGTTCCCTGAATCGCTCCGGGTTTGGTGCACACCTGGTTACTGGTGTGTCTCCACGGGTGTGGCGACAACTTGAGTGTAGTAGTTCCTTTCGGCTTCTATCGGTGGGATCCGTCCGAGACGGTGCATCAGTCGACGGGTGTTGTACCAGTGGACCCACCGGGCGGTGAGGTGCTCGACGTCGCCAACCCGACGTAATGGGCCGGTTCGAAACGGTGAATCCTCGCGTACCGCTTCGGTTTTGTACAACCCGATCGTCGTTTCGGCTAACGCATTGTCATAGGCGTCGCCGACGGTGCCGATCGAGGCGAGGAGCCCCGATAACTCGAGAGTCTCCCCACACCGCACGGACGTGTATTGCGACCCGGCATCCGAGTGATGAATAGTGTTGCCCAACATCGGATTGCCCTCCTCCTCTCGCAGGTTGGCGGCGTGGCGGATCGCGGTCCGCACGAACCTGTCGGTCTTCGAGCGCGAGCATTCCCAGCCGACGATCCGGCCGGCGAACGCATCGATCACGAACGCCGTATACGCGAAGAAACCATCCGCCAGCGGCACATAGGTGAAGTCGGCCACCACCAGAACGTTCGGTGCGGGTACCGCGAATTGGCGTTTGACCAGATCCGCAGCCCGCGCCGCAGCCGGGTCAGCAACCGTAGTGCGGACCTTCTTGCGTCTGGTCACCCCGCGCCAGCCGTTGGCGCGCATCAGTCGCTCCACTGTGCACCGGGCCACTTCGATACCCTCACGGCGCAGGTGAGCCCACATCTTCACCGCCCCGTACAGCGACTCTGGTGTGCGCTCACCGTCCGCGTCAGGCTCGTAGTAGCCGGCCAGCACCTCGGTGATCGTGATGTCCCACAACGCCCGCTTCGACAGCGGCCGTGAGCGCCACGCATAGTAGGTTCTCGGGGAGATCGGTGCACCGTGCTCGGTGAGCACACGACAGATCTGAGCGACCCCGAACCGAGCACAATGCTCGGCGATGAACGCGCACACTACCGATGTCGCGGGTCGCTCTCCCGCGCGAAGAAAGACGTTGCCGCTTTGAGGATTTCGACTGTCTCCTCCAGCTCGGACACCTTGCGTTTGAGCGCCCGCACCTCCGCAGCCTCTTCCCGAGTCACCCCCGGCTTGTCCCCGGAATCGATCTCGTGTTGACGGACCCACTTCCGCAATGTCTCCGAGGTGATCTTCAACCGCTTTGCGGTCGCGGTGATCGCCGCCCACTCACTCGGATACTCCCCGCGATGCTCAACGACCAACCGCACAGCCTTGGCCCGCGTCGCCTCGTCGTACTTCTTCGGCATGATGCCAACCTTCCCTCACAAAGAGGTGTGCACCAAACCCGGGGATGTTCACCCTTCGCCCGGGCCGGGCCCGATGTTGGAGCCAACCTGCGGGCCGCCTGACCCCGCGCCGTTGGCGCCGGTCGCGGGTGCCGGGGTGTTCGTGGTTGGTTGGAAGGTGTTGGTGGGTACCGAGATGCACGGCCAGTTCGATCCGTATTGGGCACGCATCTGATCACACAACGCATCTGGCAGGTCCCCGGTAACCGGTCCAGGTAGTTCCAGAGCCGGTTCCTCGTTGTGATCGTCAGTCGATCTCGCAGCCCACGGGGTGATGTTGGTGGGTGCATCCGGCAGCGTACTCGGCCGGGGTTTGGTAGCCCAGCGCTGAATGTCGGTGTCGGTGGTTGTGGTCGTCTTTGAAGTCGTCGATGACCACGCGGGCCTCGAGCAGGGTGGGCCAGCAGTTGCGGTTCAAACACTCGTCGCGCAACCGATTGTTGAACGACTCGATGAACCCGTTGTTCCACGGTGTGCCGGGCGGAATGTAGGAGATCCCGACCGACCCTGCACAGAACGCCTGCAGGGCTTCTGAGATGAACTGGAGGGCCGTTGTCCATGCGCAGCACCATCGGTGGGCCACCGGCGATCGCGAATGTCTTCTCCAACTCCTCGATCAACCGCTCAGCCGGAATCGAGCGGTCCACGATGTTCAGCAACGACATCCGGGTGTGTTCGTCAACCATGGACGCGATCTTGATCTTCTTCCCATCCACGGTGGAATCGAACTGAAAGTCCAATGCCCACAACACTTTCGGTGCGTCCGCGACAACGACCGGGACCGATGACTGGCCGGCGCGTTTGCGGCGCGGAGCGCGCCGCACTTGCAGGCCCTCTTCTTTCCACAACCGATGCACTTTCTTCTTGTTGATCTCGATGCCGTCGTCGAAGCGCAGGTGCGCCCACGCGCGCCGGAACCCGTGCCGGGGGTTCTTGCGGGCATACGTGCGTAGCTGCTCGCGCAGTGCGGCGTCGGGATCGGCCGGGGTGTGCGCTTGCGGCAGCCGACGATAGGCGGAACGGGAAAGCCCAACTACCCTGCACGCCATCCGTTCTGACATGTTCTTGACGTCCTTGAGCATGTCGATGGCGGCGCGTTTGGCGGTCGGGCTCAGAATTTTCCCCTGGCGATCTCCCGCAGCGCGTCTTTCTCCAACTCGGCATCGGCGAGCAACCGCTTGAGTCGGCTGTTCTGCTCGCGCAGCTCTTTGAGTTCCTTCGCGGCGTCGCCGTCCATACCGCCGTACTGGCGGCGCCAGTTGTACAAGGTGGCCGCCGACACCTCGAGATCGGCGGCGATCTCCTCGCCGGTCTTGCCTTCCGCGGCCAACTCGTCGGCCCGGCGCAGCTTGCGCACGATGTCCTCCGCCGAATGACGCTTCCGTCCTGCCATGTTCTTCATCGTCCCTTCTCCGCCCTCATCAGGGCAATCAGGACTCTAAAACCACCCGGGCCGGTTCACTGGGGACACGCCACGATCACCCACGGGCCGTAGGAGTTTCGACGGCGCTGCCACGGTGCAGGCCATACTCGCGGCGACGATCGCCCGGTAGAAGCCGAAACCGGTCGGCCCGGCTTCGTCACCGACCTCGACCGGGCCGACCAACGCGAGTAACCAGACGATGATCGACCGATAGTCCGGTGTCAACCGCGCTGTGCGAACCTCGCCGCTGGACACATCACGTGCGTGCGCAACCACAGATCGCGCATGGACGTCCACACCGACACTTGTACCCTGAGTAATCACCGGAGGCCTCGGACAGTCTGCAATGTGGCTCTACCAGTGTGATCTGGCAATCCACGTCCAACTTGCAGCTCGAGGCCTTCGGCCCCGAACCTCCTCATACCGTCTAGACGGCGAGCGCTGCTGCTATCTGGTTTGCGTCGTCGACCCCGAGTGCGGACAACCCCTCAACGTACCCAATAAGCAACCCTGCGCCCGATCGAGTCGCGCTGAACTTTTCCGGGTCTAACGTTGCATCGTCGATGTGGATGTGGTGGAGAACGCGCGGTCCCAGGTACGTAAGCCACCCAGGAATACCTTTGATCAGCGCACCATCGCCAGCAGGATCGAGCCCGAAGCCATTGCATGCACGAAGTGCAGCGCCACCGGACACCGAGGCTACGTCGGGGCGAAGTCCGTCGACGACACCGTTGAACACGGCCCTCAACGGTGTCTCGTCAGGCGACCCCTGACTACTGACAGCGCCATGCAACATCTCAGGTCGTTCGATATTGATGGTCACTGCGACACTGTCCAGTGATTGGCCGTCCCCGGTCGCGATATGGATGACCAGCTCTACCGCGGCACCGGGCACCGCGGTGGTATCCGCATTGACCACACGGATTTCGTGCTGGGGAACCCACGCATCCAGCGCCATCGGTGGCGTTAACCACGCGTCGATAGTCCGGACGTCCTCCGACGTACGAAGAGGCATCGCTGGCACGTGGTCAGCACTGACGGGTACCCATCGTGCTGACGCCCAGAACCCCGACGTGCTCTCGAGCGCTTCGAACATGCTGCCCAGAAGGTCGAATGGGTCGGCTGTAGGGTCGGCTGCAGACGCGGCGTTCACCGCGAACAGCCCACCGCGCTCCACCGGCAGTTCACGCTCAAACGCGTGAAAAAAGTCCCGCTCACGCGCCCACCGGGCACCTTCGAGCAACCCCGTGGAGGGAGGAGCTGGTTCGTTTCCCGACAGATAACCGGCTCTTCAGGATTGACGGTGCGTGAAACAGGTTCTATCGACCACAAGATGTAGGTCGGATTTGCGGGTGTGAGCCGCGTGATGTGGGCGGGTCCTGTGGTGTGAAGATGAAAGCTCCTACACACTCATCCGAACACTCACAGGACCCATGACGCAGCGTAGCGCTATTGCCGACACGATTTGCCGCACCATCGAGTTGGGGGTGACGATCACCGATGCCGCCGTCGACGGCCAGGACCGTACCCACCTGTTCTGCCAGCTCCTGGACCCGAAGAACATGTGCCCGTCCTGCGGGCAGGCCGGGCAGTTGCGTGATCATGTCGACCGTGAGGTCGCCGATCTGCCGATCGTCGGGCATCCGACCCGGCTGCACCTGACGGTGCCCCGCTACACGTGCGGCAACGACGCCTGCGCGACGTCGGTGTTCCGGGCCGACCTGGGCGCGATCGTGGCCCCGCGTGCGCAGGTCACCCGCCGTACCACCACCTGGATCATGCGGTCGATGATCTGCGACAAGATGTCGGTCACCGCGGCGGCGGCCGCGGTGGGGTTGAGCTGGAACACCGTCAACACCCTGGCGTGTGAGGCGGCGAAGACGCTGGCCGCCGCACCCGCACGCCTGGCCGGCGTCCGCGTATTAGGCGTGGATGAACACAAGTGGAAACATGTTCGCGGCCAGGGTGATCCGAGTTTCGTGACGGTACTGGTCGACCTGACCCCAATCGTGGACGGTACCGGTCCGGCCCGGTTGTTGGATATGGTCGCCGGGCGCTCCAAAGCCGCGTTGAAGGACTGGCTCGACGCGCGTGATCCGGCGTTCCGCGACCGTATCCGGGTGGTCACGATGGACGGGTTCACCGGCTACCGCACCGCCACCGCCGAATCCCTCGACAAGGCACGGGCAGTGATGGACCCCTTCCACGTCGTACACCTCGCCGCAGAGAAACTCACCCTGTGTCGTCAACGCGTGCAACAGGATACGTGCGGACATCGAGGCCGCAGCGGGGATCCGCTCTACGGCATCCGCCGCACCCTGCTGACCCGGATCGGGCTGCTCACCGATAACCAGAAAACCCGCCTACGCACGGGCCTGGACGCCCGGGAGGAGCACGTGGCGGTGGCCATCACCTACGCGATCTATCAGGATCTGATCGACGCTTACGACCAGTCCAACAAGCGGGACGGGAAGATCGCGATGTACAAGCTGCTCAAACGTATCCATACCGGCCTACCCGCCGGCCTCGCCGAGGTAGCGCAACTCGGACGGTCGTTGTGGGCCCGACGTGCCGAGATCCTCGCCTACTTCGACACCGGCGCCTCCAACGGCCCCGTCGAAGCCATCAACGGGCGCCTCGAGCACCTCCGGGGTATCGCACTCGGGTTCCGCAACCTCAAGCACTACATCTTGCGGTCACTCATCCACTCCGGCCAACTCGCAGAAAGCCTGAATGCACTCTGAATTAGGAAGAGCCAGATAACCTGACAAGTACCCGCGCGCGTACTCCGACTGCACGATGATGTCGCGAGGATGTGCAGATTGCCCCACACGGTCACGGAGGCTGAAGACGCTCACCAGCCCTCGGAAAGTGTGTGGGTTACCGCTGATCACGAAGGGCTCGTCACCGTATCCGGCAACTCGCACCACCAGCCGAGAATCGGCCCAACCGGGTAGATCAAACCCTGAATCACGGCTCCGACTATCAGATGTCATCGTGTGTGCCCGTTCGGATATACATCGATGTGTTTACCTGTCTTAGGGTCGGTGACATCCCAGTGTTCACCACCGTGCCCGGATTTGTCCCAAGTCCATATCCGTCCCTTCTCATCCGGAAAACCCCCACCCCTTTTCGGCTTTGGAGATCCATCAGGTTTGCGCTCTATATTTTTCGGCGGTACATAGGGTACTTCACCGCCTGTCGGCAGCTTGTTGGCGTGGTTGCCGCTCCCCCATTCAGGATGAGGAACATCCGCGCCGTTGCCATTTGTGGGCGAGTTGTTGTTGTCGATGTGTAGTTGGTCCCATAGCCATTGCAGTGCGTGGCGGAAGGCTTCGGCGCCGTTGATGGCTTGGGATAGCAGCCACGTCATGATTGCCACACGCCGGGCAGCAGTCCTTCGGGTCCAGGAGCTGGCAAAACAGGTGGGTGCGGTCTTCGCCGTCGATGGCGGCGTCGGTGATGGTGACGCCGAGTTCGATCGTGCGGCAAATCGTGTCGGCAATAGCGCTACGCTGCGTCATGGGTCACATCTTGGCGGTCGTCGGCGTCTTTCCGTACGAGCGCAAATTCATCATGCATTTCGCTACGAAGGTCGCGACCGTCGCCGCGAACAACCGACATCTCTTCTTCAATACACGGGACGCGACCAGACAACTCGTTCACACTCGTCTCTACACGATCGATACGCGTATCCGTCGCATCGAATCGCTGGTCGACACGCGTGAATGCTGTCTGCATATACTTGAACATTTGCTTCATCTGCGTGTCGAGCTGGGAGAATTGATCGTCGTTCAAATATTACTATTATATATCGATAGGCGAGCGATTCAAGAGAGAAGTTCGTCGGACATAGGGCTGAATAGCACCTCGGAATTGTCCGCATACCGATAGTTAGCCCGCGCAGTGCGAATAATTGAAGCAGTCCTCGCAGGGTCAGCGGTGCGCCCGTAGATAGTATTCCGGTGGAATATCTCCAGTATTGTAATACGAGTAGAACAATTTGGCAGCTTCTTCGGCATCAAAAACTTCATGTTCGTAGACCTTGAGCGCATGGGAACCGAACCTAATTTCGACCCCCGGATTGCCCGAATCCGGGTCAGTGTGCAGACGGCCCACGGTGAAAAGTGTGCCATCGCCATTCTTATCAGTCTTTCGAATTTCGACGGTCATCTTCTCTGACGATCCTGCGGCTTGAATGAACTCATGTTGACTTAGTTTTACTTCTTCCGCGGATAGTTCGTCACGCCATCCCGGCCGCACCAATCGAGACAGCGTGCGGGTCGAACGATTCACGCCGTCGAACGCCAGAAATGGCATACGGAAGTTGTAAAGAGTCTCGTGCGGACCTATCCATGCCGTGTCCGGAAAATCCGTAAGTAGATGTGTCGGAGTCGCCATCTCTAATTTCCCCCTGCGGACGTATTGGGTATGGCGGGAACCTCATAATCGCGCACGCCAGTAACGTCAACTGTATCACCATTGGGTAGTTTTACCCTGGCCGGGTTGTCAGGCGCCACGGCCTTGTCAAAGCTTCTCTGACGTGCGTCTTTTGTGGCAGTGCCACTCTTTATCTCTACGCCGGTGTAGGTGCCGTCGCCGTTTGGTATCAGACCGTCGTAGTATCGAGGCGTGGGGAAGCCTGGCAGGCGTGCGGCCTTCTTCTGACGAATGCCCCGGGTTTGTTTGTTCCAGCTCGTCCAGCTTCGTATCCTCTGCCGCCTTTCCGTTGTTCGACCCACCGTTGCCGTCGGTGAATTGTCCCAGCTCGTTTCGTCCTGGCTCGGGCGATGAGTCATTCGATGTGGCTGCCAATATACCGCCCGCAGCGAGGAGCAGGACGCCTGCGCCCAAAACCCAGGGGGCCAACGGGCCGCTGGCGACCGTACCTTCGGTGGATAGCCCAGTTCCAGCGATCGCCAGCCCGCCAGCTGCCTGCGCCATCGCATCTGGTGCGTTCGATGGTGCGGCGTCGGGGTTTTCCTCAAGATTCCGGACGTGTTCACCGATCCGCTCGCGGAGGTTTAGCGCCTCTTCAGGCGTTGGATCGTTGAGCGTCGCAATCTCGTCTGGTGTCAGATACTGTATCCAGTTCGGATTCGTCCCGTCCCCGTAGCGGACATAGCCGTACTCCTGGTTTCCTTCATCCCAGGTGACAACGGTGTAAATCAGCTTACCCGTAGTATCACGAACCTCGAGATAGTCAACGGTGCGGTTACCGAGCTCTGGAATTGTCTGGCTGTAGCGCGTCGAACTCGAGCCATCCTGCAGAACAACACGTTCCGACGGAGTGCCTAGTGGACTCTCGCCGTGCTCGACGTGATCAACCGATAGCGCCTTGTTTACCGTAGTCGTGGTGAACGTCTGCCCGTTGGCAAGGGAGAGATGCAGGGTGTCATAAACGACTCCAGCATCATCGGACATCCTCGTAACTGTTGCATTTCCACCGTTTTGCAGCCGGAGGTTCTGCCCGGGTTCGGGCATATCATTCGTGAGGTTGACGATATCCTGCGCCGTGAGCCCATCAGCTTGAGTGGTCGGCGTAAACACCGTGTCACCATTCGGCGCCGTCTCTACTCGACTGTTCGGTATGAGTGTGGTCAGCAGCTGCTGCTGTTCGGCGGTCAAAGGCCGGGTGACCGTGATCAGATCTCCGTACTTAGGGGTGACCCAGTAGGTGTTGGAACCGGTAACAGTGCCGTCTCCGTTAGGAGTGAGCGTCGTATCGGCTCCCCAAGTATTCCCGGACGAAGTGACCGTCGGATTGCCACTGGTCGGCGGGTTGCCGAGCACATCTGGTATGTCCTGCGCTGTGACGCCTTGCTGCGGTGGCGGGCCAGCGGGAGGTGAGCCCTGTGGGTTATTGCTGACCATTCCCGGCGTTTGCGAAATCGACGGAAGTACTTCAAGCGTGCTGGGGTCCGTCCAGACCCATTCTGATCCGTTCCACACGTACGGGTCCGCCAGGATCGGATACAGCGCGTTCGGTGCGGGTTCGACGTGCTGGACCAGGTCACCGTTCTCATCGACGGTGTACCAGGTCTTCTGTGGCCGACCAGCGGCATCGAACGCCCATGGTTTCGCGATCTGGCTGACTGGTTTCCCGGTGGCGTCGTAGACGGTCGCTGACCCGTCCGGATTCACCCCGATATGCCCACCTGGTGGGACATCTTCTTGGAACACATAGCTTTTCGGGCTGCTCGGGTCATTGATCAACACCAGCTGCGACTGACCCACCGTCGCCCGCTCTGATCCGCCACGCCGCAACAACGACCAACTCCGCAGCCCGCCAGCGGACGCTGCGCGGCGTGCCCGCGGATTCGCCGTAGCGAATGCCGCCGCACCTGCCACGACCCATGCCGCGAGCGGGATGTCGGGCTGCTTCGAGCCGGAATCCAACGCATGGGGCGGGGTACCTGGTTCAGGGTTCGCAGTGACCGCGCCCGGTACCGGCGTCACCGCAGGAACAGCGATAGAAGGCACCACCGGAACCTGCCCGGTGGTGTCGCCCGGGGGTACCGGTTGCGATGCGGTCGGACGGACACCGCCAGCGTTCGGGGTGGTTGGTGCCGGTCCGCCGTTGCCGACACCTGGTGGCGGTTGCGGGGCAGCTTGTCCGGGCACAGTCACGATGGGTGTGCCGTTGCCTTCGCCCGGTCCAGGCCCGATATTGCTACCGACCTGCGGACCACCCGAGCCCGCGCCGTTGGCGCCGGTCGTGGGTGCCGGGGTGTTCGTGGTCGGTTGGAAGGTGTTGGTGGGTACCGAGATACACGGCCAGTTCGAGCCGTACTGGGCGCGCATCTGATCACACAACGCATCGGCGTGTGCCGGAGCCGGATCGCTACCGAGTGCGGCTACCGTGACCCCACCGCCGATCGCCAACACCGCAGCGGCCACCAGGCCGGCGCCGAGCCGGCGGTGCGGAAGCCGGTGACGCCCCCGACGAGGCTTCACCGTCACCGGCCCTTGTGGGCGATCGTCGTATCGCTGACTGCCGGAAATCACTTCTTGTTGCCCCACATCAGGGCACCCAGGATCGCATCCGCACCGGCCCAGAACCAGCGCCCGGCAATCGACATCACCAGAAAGAACACCAGGAACACCGGGATCACACCCCACCGGCCCGACCACACCCCAAGACTCGACAGGTTCGCCGCCGCCAGCACCAACAGCACGCAGCCAACGAGGAACAACACCACCTTCAGCACCGGCACCCCACCGCTATTGGAGGGATCGTCCGGCGCAGGAGTCGGGTCAGCCTCATCGGCCGAGCGACCGGCGTGGTCCGCCGTCGTGGAGAGTTCGGTGGTCGGCGCTTCGGCGTCGAAACGGTGCGCGCCTCCCGATGCAGACGATGAAGTTGGAGCAGTCATACGGGATCACAGCCCTTCCTGGAGAAAATCGAAGAACGAGCAGAGACAACGTCGTGACTCACGCAGCGCGCAACCACGCACGACGGGGTGGAGGCCAATGCCGACGGGTCACAGGTAGTGGGGTTTGCCGTACACGTTGATCGTGTTGTCGTTCAACGCTGTTGACACACTCACCGTCACGTACGCGCGGAGGGCGACCGGCCCCAAACAGCCGTCGACCTTCACATGCACGCCGTCGACGGTGATGCCGGCTTTCCCGGTCTGCATCTTCTTCGACCCGAACGGGATATCGGCGATCGTGCCCGGCCGCAACGTCGTAGAGATGTTCGGGGTGACCGTCGCACCGATCACCACCGCCGGCGGATAGGAAATGTTCATCTGCGCCGACGGGCCACCGGAGATCCCGACCGTGGCGCCCGACGTCACATCAGTGTTGCAGCCGATCTGAAACCCTGCTGCGACAGTGCCCGCCTGCACCGGCACCGAACCCGACCCGGCGATCACACCCTCACCCTTCAAGGACAGGAAACCCTCACGGGTCCACGGTGATTGATTAAGCGGCGGCACCGAACGCACCTGCTCATGGGACTTGATCGCCGAGACCACCCACCCGTCATCCGTCCGTTTGGTCGTCTGCTGATCAGCAAACGAACTCGGGGCAGCACCAGATGCACCCGCCCCGACCACCGACGCGGCCACCGCCAGCGCCGCACACACACCTGTCAGCCGCGATCGTCCCCACACCCGACTGCCATCGCACACCACGGCAACCCCCTCACCACATCAGTGCATCACAACAAAAATGTGATACCAGATTCTGAACTGTCCTCGAATACCCAAGCACGACCCACAGAGTTCGGCAACCTAAAGATCGACATCGGTTTCCTTGATTCGGCAAGTGTGCTGGTCACAGCGACACACGAGAATTCCGGACCGGAAACAATCCCCAAGAATGGGGACACAGACCGGCAGTCAGGCCGTTTCCCCAACATCTAGACAGCCGGCCATCCACCTCGACACACAAAAGCGATGAGCCGCGACACCGAATGTCAACGATGCCGCGACTCATCAAACTGCGGAAGCGGAGGGATTTGAACCCCCGGTGGTTTTACCCACGCTCGCTTTCAAGGCGAGTGCATTCGGCCGCTCTGCCACGCTTCCCTGCCGAAAAGGGTACGTGAGGGCCCTGCAACCGGCCGAATCGGCTCACGGGTCGTCATCGATCTCTTGACGCGTCGCCAGCTGGTGGATGCGGCCCGTGCACGCAGCGCGCCTACCAGCACCGACCGCGCTCAGTGGCCGCCCTGTGCCACGATCGGGTGATGCGTGCCGTCACCGTTTCTTCGTCAGGCGATCTGTCCGTCTCCACCATCGACGATCCGGTCGCCGACCTCGGCGAGGTCGTCATCGACGTCGTCTCGGCCGGGGTGAACCGCGCCGATCTGCTCCAACGTCGCGGCAACTATCCGCCGCCGCCCGGCGCGCCGGAGACCCTCGGGCTCGAGGTCTCGGGCCGGATCAGCGAGGTCGGGGCACGGGTGTCGGGCTGGTCTGTCGGCGACGAGGTGTGCGCACTGCTCGCCGGCGGCGGATACGCCGAGAGGGTGGCGGTTCCCGCGGCGCAGGTGTTGCCGGTCCCGGCCGGGGTTCTTCTCGCCGACGCGGCGGCGCTACCGGAGGTGGCGTGCACGGTGGTCTCCAACGTCATCGAGGCCGGTGGCCTGCGAGCTGGTGAACTGCTCCTCGTCCACGGCGGATCGAGCGGTATCGGCACCCACGCCATCCAGCTCGCCCACGCACTCGGCGCCCGCGTCGCCGTCACCGCACGTACCGCGGCGAAGCTCGATCGATGCGCCGGGTTCGGTGCCGACGTCCTGATCAATTACGCCACAGACGATTTCGTGGAGGTGATCACCGAAAGCGGAGGCGCCGACGTCATCCTCGACATCATCGGCGCAAAGTATCTGGCGCAGAACATCTCTGCGCTGCGCACCGGCGGCCGCCTGGTCATCATCGGCATGCAGGGCGGCACCAAGGCCGAATTGTCGATCGCCGCGCTGATGGGTAAACGCGCGTCGGTGATCGGGACGACGCTGCGATCCCGACCGGTCGATGGGGACGGCGGCAAGGCCCAGATCGTCACGCACACGCGAACGGTGACCTGGCCGCTGATCGAGGCGGGCAAGGTGCTGCCGGTCATCGACAGCGTCTACGACCTCGACGACGCCGCGGCAGCGCATGATCGCCTCGACAGCGGCGAGGCGATCGGCAAGGTGTTGCTGCGCGTGGCCGCAGTCTGATCACCGCAGACTGATCACCCAAAGCCGGTTACCCCCGGCGCCAAGAGCTGGCGGCTCAGCCGAGCCCGTCCGAACAGGGGCGGGCCGAGGAGCCGTCGCGGATCTTGCCGAAGATGCGGCGGAGGGACTCGAACTCCTCCGTGGTGAGCACCTCGATGACATGCTTACGGACCACCGCGTCGCGGATGTCGAGTTGTGCGCGCAGTTGGGCCCGTCCGTGGTCGGTGAGGCGGACCAGTCGGTGCCGGGCATCCGAGCGCGAGTGCACACGTTCGAGGATTTCGTCCTCGATGAGGCGGGCGACCACGCGTGACACCGTGCTCACGCCGGCATGCATGGCCGCGGCTATCTCACTGATCCCGATCGTTTCACGGGCGGCGATGATCTCGAGCACCCGCATGTCGTTGACCGAGACCCCCGCGGCGCTGAAGCCCGCGGTCACCTCGGCCATCAGGGCCCAGCCCCCGTCGACGAAAGCACTCCACACGGCCAACTCGTCGTCGGACAGCCGCGCGGACTCCTCGGTGTTCACTTTCCACAAAATAGTGCACCAGAGCAGAACTTACTAACTCAGTGGGTCGGGCGACCGACAAAAGTTGTCCACTTCACGCCAGCGAACCGAGTGTCCGCACGAGATGGTCGACCTCGTACGGCGTCGAATACGGTCCGAGCCCGACGGTGACAGCTCCTCCGAAATCGCCGGCGCCCATGCGGGCGAGCGCACGGCTCGGCAGGTCGGCGAGCGCACAGATCCCGTTGTCGGCGAGTCTGCGCACCACGGTGTCGGCCCCGACCCCGTCGACGGCGAAGCTGACCAACGGGACCCGGTTGTCGCTCTTGCCGATCACCGACACGTGATTGAGCTGGTCAAGTGAGTTGATGAGGTAGAAACCGAGCCGCTGCAGGTACTCGTTGACGCCGTCGAGAGCAGTGGTCAGTCGTCGCCGACGCTTACCCAGAGCAGTCTCGTCGAGACTTGCGAGATGTTCGACGGAAGCCACCACGCCGGCCAGTAGGGCGCCTTGATGCTCGTCGATCTCGAGTCGCTCAGGCCCCACCGCATGCGGATCCGATGACATCGTGTTCAACCGGTCGATCGCCCGCGGCTCGGCGAAGACCATCGCCGCCATCCGCGGCCCACCCCACCGTTCGGCGGACACGACGACGACGTCGGCACCGAGTTCGTCGATGTCGAGCGGAAGGTAGGGCGCGGCACTCGACGCATCGACGACGACCATCGCGCCGACCTCCCGCGCCCGCGCGGCGATGTCGCTGACATCGGTGAGGGTGCCCAGCGTCGACGAGGCCAGGGGAACCGCCACCACAGCGGTGTGCCGGTCGATCAGGTCGTCGTACTGCCAGGCCGGCAGTTCTCCGGTTTCGACGTCGATCTCGGCCCACCGCAGCGTGCCACCGACGCGGTCGACGACGCGCACCCACGGCAGGATGTTCGGCTCGTCGTCCTGGCGGCTGACGACGACGTTGCCCGACAGCCATGTGTTGGGGTTGATCGCCTCGGCGAGCGTCCACAGCAACACCGACCGCGACGGTCCGAGGACCACGCCGGCGGCCTGCCCGGCCACCAGGTCGGCGATGGCCCGACGGGCACCGTCGAGGGCATCGGCGGTCTCGCGCGCCGCCGGATACCGCCCCCGCGCCGATGCCCCGAGCTGGCGGAACCCACGGGACACCGCGCTGGCCACAGAGTCCGGGATCACCATCCCGGCCTGCGGATCGAAGCGAATCCAGCCGTCGCCGAGCGAGGGAAAAAGTCCACGCGCATGGGCGACATCGAAGGGCATGGCCCCACGATAGACGCGGCCTGTGCGCCGATCAGCGGGTATCCGATGACCGGTTCCGTACGTCGGGCGCAAGCCGGTTGGGCACAATGGAGGACATGGTCATTGACGGCAACAATGCGAATCCCTTCGGCACCCCCGATCGCGACGGAGCGTCCGAGACCGACAACGATTCGGTCGTCATCCTGGGTGCCGACTCGCCGCTGGGTACCCAGGCCGCGGCGCAGGGTTCGTCCTCGGAGTCCTCCGACGGTTCCAGCGTCGCCGACATGGTCGAGCAGCCGGCGAAGGTCATGCGGATCGGCACGATGATCAAGCAACTCCTGGAAGAGGTCCGTGCGGCTCCGCTCGACGAGGCGAGCCGCAACCGGCTGCGCGAGATCCACGAGTCGTCGATCCGCGAACTCGAGGACGGGCTGGCACCGGAGCTGCGCGAGGAGCTCGAGCGGCTCGCCCTGCCGTTCACCGACGACACCACCCCGTCCGACGCCGAGCTGCGGATCGCCCAGGCCCAGCTCGTCGGCTGGCTCGAGGGGCTCTTCCACGGCATCCAGACCGCACTGTTCGCCCAGCAGATGGCCGCTCGCGCTCAACTCGAGCAGATGCGTCAGGGTGCGCTGCCACCGGGGATGACACCGTCGGCGGGCGGACACGGCAGCACCGGCCAGTACCTCTGATCGGCACCTCTGAACGCCGGCGGTGGGCCCGGCGCTTGTATGCTGTGGCCTCGTGTCAGCCGAAGTGATGCAGGGGCGGGTCCCACCGCCGCCCACAGGTGCGACGTCGCGGTCCATGCGCCGGGCGTTCGACGACCTGTCGGCGGGTCTGAACGCCCGCGAACTGTGGCTGCATCTCGGGTGGCAGGACATCAAGCAGCGCTACCGCCGCTCGTTGCTCGGTCCCCTGTGGATCACCATCGCCACCGGTGTCACCGCGGTCGCGATGGGCCTGCTCTACGGCGAGCTGTTCCACATGGACATCAAGTCGTTCCTGCCGTACGTGACGCTCGGGTTCATCTTCTGGAACTTCATCCAGAACTCGATCCTCGAGGGCGCCGAGGTGTTCTCGAAGAACGAAGGACTGATCAAACAGCTGCCGTCGCCGGTGAGCGTGCACGTCTACCGGATGGTATGGCGGCAGCTGATCATCTTCGCCCACAACATCGTCATCTATATCGCGATCCTGATCATCTTCCCGCAGCCGCTGAATTGGACTGCCCTGCTGGTCATCCCGGCCATCGCGCTGTTCGTCATCAACGGTGTGTGGGTGTCGATCGTCTTCGGCATCCTCTCGACCCGCTTCCGCGACATCGGCCAGTTGCTGACCACCGCGGTGCAGTTGGTGTTCTTCATGACGCCGATCATCTGGACCACCGAGAACCTCGGCAAGCAGACCGGAGAGAAGTCCGAGCGACTCAAACTCGTCGAACTCAACCCGATGTATCACTACCTCGACATCGCGCGCGGCCCGCTGCTCGGTGAGTCGGTGGCCTTCTATCACTGGGCGGTCGTGATCGGCTGCACGATCGTCGGCTGGCTGATGGCGTTGGCCGTGATGCGCAACTACCGCGCCCGCGTGGCCTACTGGGTGTGACCGGCGGAGATAGGGCGACAACCATGGCGACCAGCAAGAGCACTGTCCGGGTGGACACCTGGGATGCGTGTGTCGACTTCCCGATATTCGACGCCAAGACGCGCTCGCTGAAGAAATCGGTGATCGGTGCGGCCGGCGGCGTGATCGGCGCCAATGCGTCGAACGTGATCGTCGTCGAGGCCCTCAAGAACATCAATCTGCATCTCGAGCACGGCGATCGCGTCGGATTGGTCGGGCACAACGGTGCCGGTAAGTCGACGTTGCTGCGACTGCTGTCGGGGATCTACGAGCCGACGCGCGGCCACTGTCAGGTGACCGGCCGCGTCGCGCCTGTCTTCGACCTCGGGGTCGGCATGGATCCGGAGATCTCCGGCTACGAGAACATCATCATCCGCGGCATGTTCCTGGGACTGACCCGCAAGGAGATGCTCAAGAAGACCGACGAGATCGCGGAGTTCTCCGAGCTCGGCGACTACCTGAACATGCCGCTGCGCACCTACTCCACCGGTATGCGGGTGCGACTCGCCCTCGGCGTGGTGACCAGCATCGATCCGGAGATCCTCATCCTCGATGAGGGCATCGGCGCCGTCGACGCCGAGTTCATGAAGAAGGCGCGGACCCGCCTTGAGGCGCTCGTGGAGCGCTCGGGCATCCTCGTCTTCGCCAGCCACTCCAACGAGTTCCTCGCGCAGCTGTGCGACCGCGCCCTGTGGATCGATCACGGCGAGGTGCGCATGGACGGCGGCATCGAGGATGTGGTGAACGCCTATGAGGGCCCCGAGGCAGCATCGCATGTGCGTGAGGTTCTCGACGGCCTGAAGAAGGAAGCCGACACCGCCGAATGAGCATGCGCGACAAGATCGTTGCGGTCGTCGTCACCCATCGCCGCGCGGAGCTGCTGGCCGCATCACTGTCGGTCCTCGCCACGCAGACTCGGCCCGTCGGCCACATCGTCGTCGTCGACAACGCCAATGAGGCAGCGGTCGCCGAACTCGTTGCCGCTCAGCCTGTTCCGACAACGTATCTGGGGTCCGAGCGGAATCTCGGTGGGGCGGGCGGTTTCGCGCTGGGCATGCTGCACGCACTGGCCCTCGGCGCCGACTGGGTGTGGTGCGCCGACGACGACGGCCGACCCGAGGGGCCCGAGGTTCTCGAGATCCTGCTGGGCTGCGCGACCCGCCACGACCTCGCCGAGGTGTCACCGGTGGTCGTCAACATCGACGATCCGGACACCCTTGCATTTCCGCTTCGACGCGGAATCGCCTGGCGGCGTAAGCGTTCCGAGCTGTTCGAGAACGGCGAGGACAGCGGCAACGATCTGTTGCCCGGCATCGCGTCGCTGTTCAACGGAGCCCTGTTCCGCGCGGACACGCTGGACATGGTCGGCGTGCCGGACCTGCGTCTGTTCTTCCGCGGTGACGAGGTCGAGATGCATCGCCGGCTGCAGCGGTCCGGTCTGCCATTCGGAACCTGTTTGACCACTGCGTATCTGCACCCCTACGGCTCCGACGAGTTCCGGCCGATCATGGGCGGCCGGATGCACACCCAGTACCCGGACAACCCGACCAAACGATTCTTCACCTACCGCAACCGCGGCTACCTGATGAGCCAGCCCGGGATGCGCAAGCTGCTCCCGCAGGAGTATGCACGATTCGGCTGGTACTTCCTGGTACAACAGCACGACGTCAAGGGCTTCTCCGAGTGGCTGCGCCTGCAGCGGCTCGGCCGGCGGGAGCGGTTCGTCCGGCCGGAGTGAGGGGTGATTCACCCCGGTTTGTCGACCCCGATCGAGCTGTCTCGCGGCGTTAGCGCTGCCCTTCCCGAACCTTGCCCCACAAAACTAGAACATGTTCTACTGTGGAGACGGACCACGACGGGCTATCCGGGGAGTAGAGCATGCGTTTCACCTTCGCCGAGGCGATGACCGATCCGGCCTACTACGCGCCGCTGGCGCAGGCCGCCGAGGCAGCGGGCTATGCGGGGTTCACGATTCCGGACTCACTCGCCTACCCCGAGGAGTCCGACGCGACCTATCCGTACACGCCCGACGGCAACCGGGAGTTCCTCGAGGGCAAGGCGTTCATCGAGACCTTCATCGAGGCGGCCGCCCTGGGAGCGGTCACCTCGACGATTCGCTTCACACCGTTCGTACTCAAGCTACCGGTCCGCCCGCCGGCCCTCGTCGCCAAACAGGCAAGTTCGGTTGCGTACCTGACCAACAACCGGCTCGCGCTCGGGGTCGGCACGAGCCCCTGGCCCGAGGACTACGACTTCATGGGGGTCGACTTCCGCAGGCGCGGAAAGCGTATGGACGAGTGCATGGACATCTTCCGTGGGCTCACCTCCGGGGAATACTTCGAGTTCCACGGCGAGTTCTACGACATCCCGAAGATCAAGATGGCCCCTGCGCCGACCGAACCGATTCCCCTGCTCGTCGGCGGCCATGCCGATGCCGCACTACGCCGAGCGGTGGTCCGCGGCGACGGCTGGATGCACGGCGGTGGACCGCCCGAGGAACTCGACGCCCTGCTCGACAAGATCACCGACATCCGCAAGGCCGAGGGAAAACTCAACGATCCCTTCGAGATTCACGTCATCTCGCTCGACGCCTATACCGTCGATGGCTGTAAACGTTTGGAGGACAAAGGCATCACCGATGTCATCGTCGGCTTCCGGTTGCCCTACATCGTCGGCGACGATACCGAACCCCTACAGAAGAAGCTCGATCACTTGAACTGGTACGCCGACAATGTGATCGCCAAGGTCAACGGCTGAGGGCAGCGATCACTTCTTCCGCACGTCGGTGACGATTCGCGTCATATCGTCGAGAAAGCGCTCGATGAGCCGCAGTTCGGTTTGATCGTAGGCCTTCAGTGCCTCCACTGCTGGAATGATGAGCGGTCCGAAGAAGCCGCGACCGACCGCTCGCGCATGTTCGGTCACCCCGACGAGTATCCGGCGCCGGTCGTCGCAATCCGGTGTTCGCACGACCATCCCGGCTCGTTCGAGCCGATCAAGAATCGCGGTTACTGTCGCAGAGTTGAGTCCACCAAGGGTCCGACCGAGCACCGCCGGCGTGGCCACCCCGCCGTCGCATTCGGCCTCCAGCAGAATGATCAACGCCCGCAGATCCGTGGAGTGAAGTCCCTCGGATTTCGCGAACTGCGCTCCGAATAGGTCCAATTCGACCGTCAACGCTCGCAGATCACGGATGAGCCGATACTCCGGTCGCGAATCGTCGAGGTTGTCGTCGCGGGCCACCGCTCGACAGTACCTCATCAATCAATTACCTTGTTCATCAACTTAAACGATGTTTGAGGGGACTGATATGGCCGATGCACACGCGTTCACCTCAACCCATGCCGGTCGCCAGTTCTTCGACCACTACCAAGCTCTGCGTGAGCGCTGGCCGACAGACGCCACGGACGCCGATCTGCCATCCCGATTCGGCACGACTCACACGACATCATGGGGCCGCAGCACCGGCACGGATCTCATGCTCCTGCCAGGAGCCGGTGCGACACTGACGGAGTGGTTCGCCGTCGCCCGATCTCTGGGCCGGCACCGGCGGTGTCACACGGTGGACTTCATCGGAGACCCCGGGCTCTCCGTCCCTGGACGAGACCGCATTCGGTCGGTCGACGATGTTCTCGAGTGGCTCGAAACGACGATGACATCTCTGCACGCAGCCCGACCCATCCTTGTCGGTCACTCCTACGGCGCGATGGTCGCCCTGGCCTTTGCACTCCGGCATCCGGAACAGGTGAGCGGACTGGTGCTACTCGACCCCAATTCATGTTTCGGACCAATGCGGATGCAATACCTCGCCCACGCGGTACCGATTCTGCTGCGGCCGAGTCGCTCTCGACAGCGGAAGTTTCTCGAATGGGAAACCGGCGGTGCCGCGTTGGATCATCAGTGGCTCGAATTGTCAGCGATCGGCGCCGCGCACTTCCCCTCTACTCGACCACGCGTCCCGCGTCGACCGAAGACGGCGACCCTGGCTGGGTTGGCGGTGCCGGTGTCGGTGATCCTCGCCGCAAACAGCAGAGTCCACGACGTCGGCAAGATCGCCGACTCTGCCCGAAACTCTCTGCCTCACTGCCATATTGACATCATCGATGGGGCCACGCACCACTCACTTCCCATGTTGCCACAGCCGGCCGTCACCACAGTGCTCACTTCCACGTGCACCCAGTTTGCCGGTGGGTGACCCGCGGAGCGTCGAACCGATGCAACTCGAATGCCGACAGTCACCCATCACACCCCACCGACATGCAATTTGAGTGGGCTGGGCACTCAATCCCGTTGTCCACAAGCACCTTTCCCTGCACAGATCTGTCGAACACCTTGCCTTACTCCGTATGCTCGAGTGCCATGGAGGCATGGTACCGATCAGCCACCGGGGAGGGGCCCATGATCCACACCACCACAACTCTCGACGTCAAAGACGTTGACGCCGAGGCACTCTTCGCCACCATCGTCACCCAACTCGGCAATCCGTCACACTAGTCACGTGTTCTCTCCATTCCAGTAGGGAACCAACACTGGTTCCGGCCCGGGAGAGCGGCAGGCAAGACTATTGACGGGACACAGATGACGCGGCTACGTCATCAGGTCAAGCTCCTATCAAGCAACCCGCACACCCGGGCCGGGGCCGATGAACCAGAGCGGACAAGTCCTGTTCAGGACACGAAGTCAGTCTCGAGGAGGGCCACACCCCGGTCCATCACCCACAACCTAATACGGCTGCACCCCTAATCCTCACCGTCTCGAGGCTCGCCGCTGGCGCTCCTCGGCACCTCGACCACCGGGATGGGGAACGGCCCGATTCATCAATCGCTGGTCGAGGTGTGAGCCACGTGCGGCGAACCTCAAGACCGACTGAGCGATGGGAAGAAGCGTGCCCGGGCGTTCGGTCCCGCTCAGCGCTGCATGCGCACGACCTGCGAATGGTTGAACTGCTTGCGGCCGGTGATGTGGAGTCCGGCGGCCGAGATCTCTCGGTAAAGCTCCGAATTGGTGAAGTGGAACGGTTGGAAGAACCAGTCCGACATGCCGCCGGGGTAGAGCACCGATGCGCGTGAACGTTCACCGTCGGTGACCACCCACATCACCGCGCAGCCCTGCGCGAACCCTCGGTACGCCGACACCGGCTTCGGGACGTCCCACAGTCGACCCGACTGCGCGGCATCGATTTTCGGTCCGATGTCGCGGAGGCCGGCGAAGTCCCCCGGCTTGGTCTGCAACACCACCCGCTGCGACTCCGGACTCCACGACGGCGCTCCGTCGAAGGCGACGCAATCCCCTGGCGCGGCGTGCTCACCGATGTAGTCGCCCACGGCGGAGAAATCGGTGCCGCCCATACGGCCGTACGGGCCACGCTGAGCGAGGTATTCCGGTGTCGCGGCAGCTGCGAGCGCCACCAGCACAACCACGCTGATCCACCGGTTCTCGCGGGCCACCGTCCTCGCCGACCACGCAAGCAGAAGGGCCAGGGCGGGCACCGCGAACACCAGATACCTGGGGGCATACAACTGGGTCCCGGTCCACGAGATGGCGAAAACCACCACTGCCGGAACCAACAGCCAACACCAGGCGAGTATGAACAGCCCGGTGCGCTCGACCGACCACGTCAACACCGCCGCCACGAGCGCGACGGCCACCACCACACCGGCGACGATCAGATACGGCCACGACCCGACGAAGAACTCCCACAGGGCGTAGGTCACCACCCGCTGCACCGACATCTCCGGAATCCACGAGATCTGCCCACGCTGACCGTGGACCCACCAGGCGAACGGTGATACGACGATCACCACTGCCATCACCGTGACACCGAAGCCACGAAATGCGCTGCGCTGCCACAACACCAGGTAAGCGGCATGCGCCACGAGCAGGGTGACCGCGAGAAAGAACCACATCACGGCAACGATCGCAACGACCCCGTAGCCCAACCACCACCATCGGCCACGGTCGGCAGCCACGACGAGCAACCAGGTCAGCACGACCGCCAAGAACAGCGTGCCCGCATAGGACCGGGCCTCGCTGCCCGCCCACATCACCCGCGGGACGGTGAGGAGCACCAGCCCGGCCATCACCCCGAAGGGCAGGTCCCACAAGCGATTCGCGAGCACAACCAACGCCGCGGCGGCCGCGCCGACCGCGATCGCCGACGGTAAACGCACCGAGAACTCCGACAACCCGAAGAGCGCCGTCCACAGCTTGAGCACAAGGTAGTACAGGGCGTGCACACCGTCGGTGTGGTGCACAAGCGAAAACAGTTGCGCGTAGCTGCGATCGACCGCCGAGACGGTGGCGGCTTCGTCGTACCAGAAGGACGGACGCCACGAACCCAGCGCCGAGAACAGCACACCGACCACACCGACGACCGAGCAGGCGACGAGCAATCGCCGCCGGTCGGTGCGTGGCGCCTCAGTCGCCGTCGAAAAGTCGTTGCCAGTTCTCATGACTCGTGAGTTCCGGCAGCGCCGCCTGCCATTGCGCGGCCAACGCCGGTGCATTCTTTCGCAGGTCCAGACACAGCGTGGCGAGCTCGCGAAGCTGTCGCACCGCGATCTGCTTGTCACGCCGACGGATTCGGACGCCGGTCTGCGACGCGTCGGTGACGATCGCCTCCGCGAACAGACCCACATGCCACCAGCGGGCGCTGTGTGCCGGGATGGCCACCCGCCCACCGCCGACACGACCGAGCACCTGCTGCACCACCCGCTTGACCATCACCTGATCGAGCTTCTTGTCCTGCGGTTCATGGCCTTTGGTGACGATGCGCGGGTCGCCGACCAACCCTTCGACGGCTTCGTGGCGCACCGTGTCGGGATAGTGCGAGCGCAGCTCCGACAGCTCGGCGAGTTTGGTGCGTCCACCGTCGGCGAGGATCGACGGGCCGGACATGAAGTCTCGTACCGCAAGCAGGAAGGTTTCGGCCAGTCCGTACTGCATCGAGACGATGTGCCCGGTGATCTCGCGGGCCACGGTGGTGGCGACCTCCGTCGGATCGAACCGCCCGTGGATCGAGGCGACGATCAGCGCGTTCCGCCAGCTGAAGTATCGCGACCAGTCGTCGTAATCCTTCAGGTGGAAATCGGCATGCCACACACCGGCATTGGGCAGGGTCACCGTCGCGAATCCGGCCTTGCGGGCCCGGATGCCGAACTCGATGTCGTCCCATTGGAAGAACAGCGGCAACGACAGCCCCGCGGCAACGACTGCCTCGGCCGGCAACAGACACGTCCACCAGCCGTTCCAGCCGGCGTCGCTGCGCGCATCCTGATGCTTCTTGAGCGCGTTGAGCCCCGACTTGCCGAAAGCACCGGGAGTTCCGGCCTTGAGCTCGTCGAGAGCCTCCCACTCGCTGGTCATGTGCACGCGATAGGTCTCCGACAACAACAGCATCTGCGCGCCGACGATGACCGGGCGGGATGCATTGTTGGCCAGCGCCGACAGGCGCACCACCGTCTCCGGCTCGCAGAGGATGTCGTCGTCCATGACGACGATGTCGGTCGCGCATTCGCCGGTCTTCGTCAGCTCGTGGATGCCGCGGTTGAATCCCCCCGCGCCACCGAGATTCGGCTGGATCAGGTACTGAAGCCGGTGCCCCAGAACATCTTTGACCTTCGGAAAGTCCTCGTGGGCGTCGACGCGCGCGGTGCCCTGGTCGACGACGTACACCGACTCGATCAGGTCCAGCGCCACCGGGTCCGAGGCCAAGGTGAGCAGCGTGGAGATGGCGTCGGCGGGACGGTTGTGCGTACACATCACCACCGACATCAGCCGGTTGCGCTGCGGCCGCGGCACCGACCACGTCACCTCCCAGATCCGTGCACCACCGCCGATTGCGGTGGCGTCGAACCAGATTGCGCCACCGTCGACGAAGCGCCGAACGTCGAGGTCGAGAACCGCCCGGCCATGACCGGTCACCTCGACGGCGTCGATCGGACGCCACCGCCCGCTCGGATCGGAGGCCTTGATCTCCACTCGCAACAGCGCATCGGGCGCGCACTCGTGATCGAACTCCAGCCGGACCGACGAGATCGTGGTGTAACGCTGCCAATAGCTTGCGGCGAATCGGCCGAAATACGTATTGGTACTGAGGATCGCACCGGACTCCATCCGGACCGCGGTCCGATCCGAGCGCACCAACGCGGCGTTGGCGTCGACGTACATCCCCGGAACCACACGGGGATTCGGCCCGGCGAACAGAGTTCGCTGTACCAACATCCGGTCATTTTCCTGCTGCATCGGCCCTCGATATTCGGTGGACGTGGCGAGTTGCGGTCACCCCAACCCGAACCGAGACTAGCTCACAGCGAACCATCAGCGACGCGCCCGACACGACGTGCCCGTTGCCGCCACATACTGTTCATCGCGTCCCCGACCACCCACCGTTACCTATCGATATCGGCAAGCGCCGCTCCGGCAGCGTGAAACCCGCACATGCCGTGCACACCACCGCCCGGCGCGGTCGACGACGAGCACAGATAGACCCCGTCCACGCCGGTACCGTACGGCCGCACCGTGACCCGAGGCCGCGCCACGAGGTGCAGCAGATCATTCGGTCCGCCTCCGATGTCACCGGCTACGTAGTTCGGATTGTCCTGTGCCAGTTGGGCCGGTGAGGTGACGCGCATGTCGACGATGCGATCGGCGAAACCCGGCGCGAATCGCTCGATCTGCGCGGTGATCGCCTCGGCCGCCGGCCCGTCGTATCCGGCGGGCACATGGGCGTACGCCCACAACGGACACAGGTTGCCCGCCGCACGACCCGGGTCGGCGAGCCACTGCTGTCCGACCAGGGTGAACGGCCGTTGCGGCATCGTCCCGGCGAGCACCTGTCGTTCGGCGTCCGCGATCTCGGTGTAGGTCCCGCCGAGGTGGACCGTGCCGGCACGGTCGCAGCCCGGTGCGGTCCAGCCGACCTCACCGTCGATCACGTAGTCGACCTTGAACGCCGCCGCACGCGGTCGTCGGCGCCCGAAGGTGCGGCGTATCCGACGGGGCATCGCATCGCCGAGGATCTGCGCGGCGGCCTCCGGCAACACGTCGAGCACCACGACGTCGGCGTCGGCGAGATCGGCGCGATCACGCACGTGCACCCCGGTACGGACGTGGCCACCGAGATCACCGAGCAGCGCCGCCAGCGCTGCGGTGATCGACGACGAGCCGCCCTGCGCGACCGGCCACCCGTGGCGATGCCCGGCAGCCACGAGCATGACGCCGGCCGCCGACGACCCCGGCCGGTCGAGCCGGGTGAAGCCGTGCGCGGCCATCCCGGTGAGCAGCGCACGCGCCTGCGGGGTGCGTAGGAAGCGCGCCAGGACCGTCGCGGGCGGCAGCACCCGCAGGCCCGTGCGAGCGAGGACCAGCGGATGCCGTGGCAGGTGCGCGACGGGCCGGAGGATCTCCGAGGCGACGTCATCCATCCGCGCCGCAAGCGGGCCGAACAGCGCCTTCCATCGCACGCCGTCGACTCCGAGCGCCCGCGCGGTCGCGTCGAGATCGCTGTACAGCAGTCCGGCGGTACCGTCGTCGAGGGGATGGGCGCAGTCGATCTCCGGCCACCGCCATCGCAGCCCGTACCGCTCCAGCGGCAACGACGCGAGGAACGGTGAGGCCACCCCGAGCGGATGGAACGCCGAGCAGTGGTCGTGCAGGACACCCGGCCGCATCAGCTCGCTGCTGCGTGTTCCGCCACCGATGTCCGCGGCCGCCTCGAGCACCTCGACGTCGAGCCCGGCCTGCGCCAGGCGAACGGCGGCGGCCAGCCCGTTCGGGCCGGAACCGACGACGACCGCACGGGTCATTTGATCTTGAAGATCACCGCGTGCTGAACGATGAAGTTGATGATCGTCGCCAGGCCCTGAGCGATGACGTAGGCGAGGAGGCTGTACCAGAACTCCTCTGGCCACAGGTCCGACAGAAAGGTGTAGACACCGACATTGACGACGAACGTCACGCAATAGAGCACGGCGACGGCGACGAAGCGGGCCATGCTGGGTTCGGCGCGGAAGGTCCAGCGTCGATTGACGATGTAGGCGGTGGTGGTGCCACAGACGAAGCCGACCGCCTTGGCGAATCCGGCCGGCACCCCGAGGCCGTACTGCAAAAGGTAGGTGAGACCGAAGTCGAGGATGCCCGAACCGACGCCGGTGACGATGAACCGGAAGATCTGCGTCGCCAGCGGGACGTTGGTGGACGCCTCCTGATCGTCGAGCGGCAGCTCGGGGACCATCGGCGCATGTCGGGTCGCGAAATCGTCGTGCCCGATCTCGTGCGGGCTCGTCTCGTGCGGGCCGTTCGGCTCACCGGGGATGGGGTCTGGCACGCTGCCACCCTAGACCCTCGGACACCTCGCCCGTTCAGAACTCCTCTTCGATGTCGGAGTTGCGCGCTGCACCCTCACCGCGGTCGAGTTCTTCGAGATCGGTGAGGTCGCCCGCGTCGAGTTCGAAGTCGAACAGATCGATGTTCTCGAGCTGACGACCCTTGTGTGAGGACTTGGGCACCACCCCGATCTCCTGCTGCACCGCCCACCGCAACGCGATCTGGGTGGGCGACTTGCCGTACTTGCGGGCCAACCGGATGATCGTGGCGTCGCCGAGCATGCCCTCCTTACGCCCGGTCGGGTGCCACGCCTGCGCATGGATTCCCTTGTCCTGCATGAACTGTCGCAGATCACCGCGAGCCAACGCGGGCGAGCACTGGATCTGGTTCACCTCGGGCCACCGACCGGTCTCGTCGTAGAGCGCCTGCAGGTGATGTTCCCGGAAATTGGAGACGCCGGGCACCCGGATGAACCCCTCGTCGGCCAGCGTGAGCAGCGCCTTCCAGGCGTCGACCATCCGGCCCAGACTCGGGCACGGCCAGTGGATCAGGTAGACGTCGATCCAGGACACCCCGAGCCGACGCGCACTCTCCTTGGCGGCAGTGATCGCCTCGTCGAAGCCCTGGTCGCCACCACCGAGCTTGGTCTGCACAATCACCTCGGAGCGGTCGATCTGCGACTCCTCGATCCCCATGCCCACGCTGAGCTCGTTGGAGTAGCGCGATGCGGTGTCGAGCAACCGGTACCCGGAGTCGAGCGCGTGGGAAACCGCCTGCGCGCACGGCATTCCGAGCATGTCGAAGGTGCCGAGGCCGACCAGCGGCAACGCGAATCCGGACGCGAGGGTGACCGACGGTATGTCCACCTGCCCAGGATATGGGGCAAGACGGTGGCTGCGCCCGACAACTCGAGATGGCCCGACAACTTCGAGACCAAGCCGCCACGGCGGGGACCCGATGACGATAGGTTCGATCCATGTTCCACCGCCTGCCGCGCACCCGCCGTCTCACCCTCGCCTCAGTCGCCATCGCCACGCTGATCTCACTGCCGGCGCTGGCCACCGCTCCGGCCCACGCCGACGACGACGCCACCCCCGCTCCGGTCACCTCCGGACTCGACGCCACCGGATACTCCGGACCGACCGGCGCACCGGGCGCCCTGATCACGCAGGTGCCGTTGGCGTCGTCGGTGAGCATCCCCGCAGCCGGTCGTGCCTACCGTGTCCTGTACTCAACGCGTGACATCCACGGGCGCCCGGCGGTCAGTTCCGGCGAGGTGCTCCTGCCCAAGCGGCCCGCACCGGCCGGTGGATATCCGGTGATCGCGTGGGCGCACGGCACCACCGGCCTCGGCGACAACTGCGCGCCATCGGTGCTGCCGCACAGCGACCGCGACGCCACCTACCTGGGCCATTGGCTCGATCAGGGGTATGCGATCGTCGCCACCGACTACGTCGGGCTCGGCACACCGGGCTTCATGAACTACCTGAGCGGGACCGCGGAAGCCCAGTCGGTGGTCGACTCGGTCCGCGCGGCGCAGCAGATGGATCTACCGCTGGCCAAGAAGTGGGCGATCGTCGGCCAGTCGCAGGGCGCCGGCGCCGCACTCAACGCCGCGCGCCGTGCGACCGCACTCTCGGCGGGCAGCGGACTGGACTACCGCGGTGTGGTCGCCACCGGCACCCCGGCCAACATCGAGCAGGTCGTGGCGCTCGGCGCGCCGGCCCCGGTCGCCCTGCCGACCGCGCTGAACATCTACACCGCCTACATCCTCGCCGGCTTCGCCGACGCCCGCCCCGACCTGAACGTGCCGGGCATCCTCACCCCGCAGGGCCGGCAGATCATCGCGAAGGCCCACACGCTCTGCTACGCGGAGATGCAACCGGTCGTCCAGGGCGTCACCCTCGGCGAGTTCCTCGCCAGGCCGGTCTCGTCGATCCCCAACGTGCGCGCAGCGCTGACGGAATACATGGGCACCCCGTTCTCGGGGTACGACCGGCCGATCTTCCTCGGGCAGGGACTCCTCGACACCGATGTGCCGGCCCCGTCGGCGTTGTCGTTGTACGCGCAGATGGTCGCGGCGGGACAGCCCGTCGACTTCCACGTCTATCCGACGCAGGACCACTCGGGGACCGTGCTCGCCTCGATGCCCGACTCCACCCCATTCGTCGCGCGAATCCTGAAGTAGCCCAACATGACCGCCACGGCGACCTATGACGACGTCATCATCGGCGCCGGGCATAACGGGCTGACCGCGGCGGCTTACCTGGCACGGGCGGGCCGATCCGTGCTGGTACTCGAGGTCGCCGACCACGTGGGCGGCGCGGCCGTCTCGGCGATGACGTTTCCCGGTGTCGCAGCACGGCTTTCGCGCTACTCCTACCTGGTGTCGCTGATGCCGCGCGAGATCATCGCCGACCTCGAACTCGACGTCGAACTGATCCGGCGACGGTATTCGTCCTACACGCCACTGCCGTCGAATCCCGCGCACGGCCTGCTCGTCGACACCGCCGACGAGCCGGCCACCGCCGCCGCCTTCGCGCGTGCCACCGGCAGCGACACCGAATTCGGGGCGTGGCAATGGGTGTACGAGCGGATGGGCGAGATCGCGCGGCGCCTGTTCCCCACCCTGATCGAGCCGCTGCGATCGGCAAGCGAGATCCGCGCGCGGGTGACCGACGGGGACTCCTCCCTCGCCGAGATGTGGGAGTTGCTCACCACCCGGCCGCTCGGCGAGCTCATCGAGCGGTACTTCGACGACGACGTGGTGCGCGGGATCGTCGCGACCGACGGGCTGATCGGCACCTTCGCCGACCTGCACGACCCGTCCCTGCGGCAGAACATCTGCTTCCTCTACCACCTCATCGGCGGCGGTACCGGCGACTGGGATGTCCCGGTCGGCGGGATGGGAGCGGTCTCGGGCGCGCTGTATCAGGCGGCGCTGGCCGCCGGCGCGGCGATCCACACGAACTGCCGGGTGGTCGGCGTCGACCCAGCCGACGGGACCGTCGAGTACGTGCGCACCGAGGCGAACGCCACCGAAGCGGGTGGGCATCGACAACGGATTGGTCGGGTGCGGGGCTCGATGGTGCATGCGGCGTGCGCGCCGGTGGTGCTCAACACCATGCTCGACGACCCCGTCGACACCGAGCACGCGCCGCGCGGCGCCCAGCTCAAGATCAACCTGCTACTCGACCGGCTGCCGGAGTTGCGGGACCCGAACGTCGACCCTCGGGCCGCGTTCGCGGGCACCTTCCACATCAACGAGTCCTACGAGCAACTCCACACCGCCTGGGCGCAGGCCCGCCGCGACGAGGTACCCGAGGTACCGCCCTGCGAGATCTATTGCCACACATTGTCGGACACGTCGATCCTGGGCACCGATCTCGCCGGCAAACACACCCTGACCCTGTTCGGCCTGCACATGCCGCCCGAGGTGTTCGCCGCGCCCGGCGCGACGACCCACGCCGTCGAGGCCACCCTGGCGTCCTTGGATTCGGTTCTCGCCGAGCCGATCGCGTCGGTGATCGCGACCGACGTCCACGGCAACGCCTGCATCGAGGCTAAGACGCCCCTGGATCTCGAGGATGCCGTGGGCTTGCCCGGCGGCAACATCTTCCACCGCTCGCTGCAGTGGCCGTGGGCACCTGAGGACGCCGGCGTCGGCACCTGGGGCGTCGAGACGCGGCACCCGCGGCTGCTGCTGTGCGGCGCCGGAGCCCGCCGCGGTGGCGGGGTCAGCGGCATTCCGGGACGCAATACGGCGGCGGCCGTACTGGGCTGGTGAGGCACTCCGAGCCCGCCGACCCGCCCGGCCCGTCGGCGCGGGCGGGTACTCTCTACCCCGATGTCTACTGAAGAATTGCTGCCGATCACGACCCGCACGCTGGTCGGATGGTCGCGCACCACCCCCATCGAAGGGCATGTCCTCTCGACGCCGTATCCCGAGGTCATCGCCGAGGCAGTGGCCCGGGTCGCCGACGACAACGCCGACAAACCCGACTACCTCAAGCGTGGCGTGATCGCCCGCGGGCTCGGGCGTTCGTACAACGAGTCGGGCCAGAATTCCGGCGGCCTCACCATCGACATGACGCCGCTGACGCGCATCCACTCCCTCGACGAGGAGACCGGGATCGTCGATGTCGACGCGGGATTGTCGATCGATCACCTGATGAAGGTGGTCGTGCCACGTGGCTTCTGGGTGCCGGTGATGCCGGGGACCCGACAGGTGACCATCGGTGGGGCCATCGCGCATGACATCCACGGCAAGAACCATCACAGTATGGGCAGTTTCGGTGATCACCTCACCGAGATGCAGTTGCTCGTCGCCGACGGTCGGATTCTGACGCTCACCCCCGACGGTTCGTCCGACGATCCCGATGGCAGCATCTTCTGGGCGACGATTGCAGGGATCGGCCTGACCGGCATCGTGCTGCGCGCCAAGATCGCGCTCAAGCGCACCGAGACCGCGTACTTCTACGCCGACACCTTCACCACCAACAGCCTCGACGAGACGATCGACCTGCATCTCGGGCAGCGCTACGAGGACGGTTTCGAGTACGCGTCGGGCTGGTTCGACACCATCAGCGGACCGCCGAAGCTCGGCCGCGGCAGCTTCAGCCGCGGTAACCTCGCCACCCTCGATCAGCTTCCGGACAAACTCAAGCGCGACCCGCTGAAATTCGACCCGAAGCCGCTGATCACCCTGCCGAACATCTTCCCGCGCTACCTCGACAACAAGCTCGACTTCTCGCTGGTGGGAGAGTTCTACTACCGGCTCGGCTCCAACAAGCGCAACATCATCGAGAGCCTGCCGCAGTTCTATCACCCGCTGGATCTGATCGCGGAGTGGAACAATGCCTACGGCCGCGGCGGCGGCTACCCGCGGGGCGGTGGCTTCACCCAGTACCAGTTCATCGTGCCGACGGGGAACGAGGCCGAGTTCAAGAAGATCATCACCGACATCCAGGCGTCGGGGCACGTCAGCTTCCTCAACGTGATCAAGCTGTTCGGCGACGGCAACCGCGCACCGCTGAGCTTCCCGTTCCGGGGCTGGAACGTCTGCCTCGACTTCCCGCTGCGCAAGGGGCTCGCCGAGTTCCTCAACGACCTCGACCGCCGCGTGATGGAGATGGGCGGACGCCTCTACACCGCCAAGGATTCGCGGACCTCGGCCGAGAGCTTCCACAAGATGTATCCCGAGATCGATTCGTGGATCGCGACGCGGCGGGCGATCGACCCGAACGGCGTGTTCATGTCCGACATGGCGCGCCGCCTCGAACTCGCCTGATCCCACTCCCCCACAACAGCTTTCCGGAGCTGTCGACACCAGAGAGATTCGTTCATGTTCAACGCCGTTGGCGCACCGCAATCCATCCTCGTCCTCGGCGGCAGTTCCGAGATCGGTCTGGCGATCGCGGGTGAATTCCTCAAGCGCGGCCCGGCACGCGTCGTCCTGGCCGTGGTGCCCGGCGACCGGGCCGCCGACGCCGCCGTCACCACCGTGAAGTCGGCCGGCGCCACCGAGGTCGAGGTGATCGACTTCGATGCACTGAAGCCCGAGACCCACCCCGAGGTCATCGAGAAGGCCTTCGCCGGCGGCGACATCGACCTGGCGATCGTGGCGGCGGGCGTGCAGTTCGACGACGAGGCCGTCTGGCAGGACCACAAGAAGGCCGTCACCGAGGTGACGATCAATTACACCGCCGCCGTCAGCGTCGGCGTCCTACTCGGCGAGAAGTTCAAGCAGCAGGGCCACGGACAGATCGTCGCCATGAGTTCGGTTGCCGGCGAACGGGTTCGGCGCTCCAATTTCCTCTACGGCTCGTCCAAGGCCGGACTCGACGGGTTCTACCTCGGTCTCGGTGAGGCGCTCGCCCCGTCGGGCGCCCACGTGCTGGTCGTCCGCCCGGGCCAGGTCCGCACGCGGCTGTCGGCGAACGTCGCCGAGGCTCCGCTCACGGTCAACAAGGAGGACGTCGCGCGTGCCGTCGTCGCCGGCGTCGATGCCCACAAGGAGATCATCTGGGTGCCGGGTCCGTTCCGGTTCATCATGATGGGGCTGCGCCATGTGCCGCGGAAGGTGTTCCGCAAGCTGCCGGTGTAGCTGTCCTGCCGGTGTGGTTGTCCTGCCGGTGTGGTTGTCGTCGACCGGCACGTGGATGTAGCAGAAGGTCACGCCATGGGCGAACGTTCTGCTACGTCTGTGTTCGACATCTGCGCGATCAGGCGCCGCAGCCGGGTGATCCGTGGCCTGACCGGCACCACGTCAACTCCGAACCGGTTTCGCCGAGACCCGTCGTGACCAGGATCTCCGTGCCCGCGGAATCGACTGTCGGCGTTGCGGTGAACGTCTGGCCGGTGGCCATACCGCCGACGCCGGCGCCCGACCTCTCGATCAACCCGGTGAACGTCGCGGTGATCACGCCCCGGTCGATGGTCCAGGTGAATCCCCATTTCTCGCCGTCGATGGCGTTGGCACCCAAGAACACCGACCCGGTGGTGTGGTCGCCGTTGAACGTCAACGAACTCTCGTGACGCTGCCAGGCTCCGAGGTAGGCCGACGCACCGATACCGTGACCCGGCGGAAGGGGGTTGGTGGTCGGCGGTCGAGTGCCGACGGGAGACGCCGGCGCGTCCCCGGTGGTGGTCTCGACCGGACTGGTAGCGATGGTGCTCGTCGCGACGGTACCGGACACCGGTGCCGACGCACGCGTGGTCTGCGTCGCGGTCACCGTGACCACACTCGACGCCGACGACGCGGTGCCGGTGTCGGCGCACCCGGTCACCAGCGGTAAGGCCGCCACGGCGGCCACGACTCCTACCCACACCCAACGGTGGCGCATGACGAACCCCTATTCCTTAGCCGAGCAAAGTTGCGGACAAGGATGTGATCGCCGTCATGACCGGGCCGGTTACCGTGGTCGGCCGGTTGACCGACCACGCGAGACCCGGCGGCGTGGACCCTCAGGGCGCGCGTCGCTCCCACGCCTGATGGAGCAGGTCGTCGACGAGCGCGTCGTCGGCGACGTCGAGATCGACCTCGAGGGCGGAAAGCTTCTTGCCCCAATAGAACTCGCGACATGAGTCGGGATGACTCACCGCCTCCGAACGGATGCCGTGCTCGTCGAGCATGACGCGCAACCGATTCGACGTCGGCAGGGTGGCGATGATCCTGCCGCCGAGCCGGAACGACGGGAAGCCGTGGTGGTCACGTTCGACCACATCGGGGAGGGCGAGCGCGAGATCGCGGACGACGCTCTCGGCGGTCACGGGCCCTCCAGCGTGGTGTGTGGAAGTGCCCGCCCGTGGAGTTGCAACAGTCCGGACCGGTCGTCGTGCCGCGTTGCGTCGGGGGTCGACGCGCTGATGGTGGCCATGACTATGAAGACTAGAAGCTGACGCCGCGTCCGATGCAAGCCTCGACAGTGAGCATTTACCGACGCCGTCGGGGTCCGGGTACAGGCGCTACTGCTAGAACTGGTGGCGTGACGTCAACGCAGAGAACGGCCACCGACGCCCCCCGACCGCCCGGGGCCGCGGCCCGTCGCCTCGCGAATCCGCACGTCATCACCGTGATCGAGCTGGTCGTGGCCGTCGTGATCGGCGGAGTCGTCGCAATGGTCGGACTCAAGGTGATCGACGCCGTCCAGTGGCCCGCGTTCAATTCGTCGAACGTCACTCGGGCGTTGACCACCGTCGGTCAGGTGATCGCGGTGCTGCTTCTCGTGGGCGCGGCGATCCTGTATCGCTACGGCCGGTCGCGATGGCTGACCACGCTGGTGTCCACGGTCGGCGTGGCCGGGCTGGTCACCGCCACCCTCGGCATGCCGCTCGGTGCGACCCGGCTCTATCTGTTCGGCCTCTCGGTCGATCAGCAGTTCCGCACCGAGTACCTGACCCGGATGACCTCGAGCCCGCATCTGGCGGACATGACCTACGTCGATCTGCCGCCGTACTATCCGGCCGGCTGGTTCTGGTGGGGTGGGCGGTTCGCCAACGCGATGGGTCAGCCCGGCTGGGAGGCCTACAAGCCCTGGGCCATCCTGACGATCGCGGTGGCCGCCGCGATCGGTGTGGTGCTGTGGAACCGGATGCTCGGCGCCGATCGGGGCGCGGCGGTCGCATTGGCGGTCACGGTGACCACCCTAATGCAGGCCTCCCCCGAACCGTATGCGGCGGTGCTGATCCTGATCGGCATCCCGCTGCTGATCCCGATGATGTACGGCCTGCGCGGACACGGACGTCTCGCCGACGGCCCATCAGGGCGGTTGCGTTCGGGGACCAGTTGGTGGGCGGTCGTCGCGGGTGGGGTGTTCCTCGGACTGTGCGCCGCCTCGTACACCCTCTATGCCGGACTGTTCGCCGGGGTTGCGGTCCTGATGGCGCTGGCGGTGATCGCCGTCGGCTGGCGTGGCGTGGCGAACAAGGCCGTTGCCGCGCAAGCGGTTTCCGCGACGAGGCGGAGCCTGGTCATCGCGGTGGCGGTGCGGCTGATCGTCATGGCGGTGATCTCGGGCCTGATCGCACTGCTGGTGTGGACGCCGTATCTGCTGGCGCGGCTGCGTAACGAACCGTCGAGCGGGGGCACCGCCGAGCACTATCTCCCCGGCCGCGGATCGGTGCTGCCGCTACCGATGTTCGAGTTGAGTCTGACCGGTGCGATCACGATGATCGGGCTGCTGTGGATTCTGCTGCGGTTCCGGCAGCGCACGGTGGCACTGACTTTCGGGATCACCGTCGTCGGCATCTACCTGTTCTGCCTGTTGTCGATGCTGCGCACCGCCACCGGCTCCACTCTGCTCTCCTTCCGCCTCGAGCCGATCCTGATCGCGGTGCTCGCCGCCGCGGGTGTGCTGGGCGTCGTCGATCTCGCACGCTGGGCGGTAGGGCGCTTCGGCGACATCCGCGTCGTCATCGGTGTCGTGGCGGCGATCGCGGCCGTGGCCATGGCGCAAGGGATTCCGGACTATCTCTCCAACGAGATCAACACCGCCTACACCGACACCGACGGCTTCGGGCAACGCGCCGACCAACGGCCGGCCGGCGCCGAATCGTTCTTCCCGCAGATCGATCGGCTGATCACCGAACAGACCGGACGACCGGCCACCGACAACGTGGTGCTCACCGCCGACTACGGCTTCCTCTCGGTCTACCCGTACTGGGGATTCCAGGGGTTAACCTCGCATTACGCCAATCCGCTTGCCGAGTTCGACAAGCGCGCCGCGACCATCGAGAAGTGGACGCAGGCAACGACTCCCGACGAGATGATCAACCAGCTCGAGCGTTCGCCGTGGCGGGCACCCAACGTCTTCCTGTTCCGCTACTCCGCGGGCGGATACACGCTGCGGCTGGCGCAGGACGTCTACCCCAACGACCCGAACGTCAAGCGCTATACGGTCACCTTCGACCCCAAGGCCTTCGCCGACCCACGGTTCGAGGTCACCGAGGTCGGGCCCTTCGTGCTGGTCGTGCGGAAGTGAGGCCATGATCATGCCGGCCGAGAAGATGGTGATCAGCCGGGTCGACGGCGCGTCGTCGACCGCCTGGTTCATCGGCACCGCAGCCGTCAACTGGGTTGTCCTGCAAGATGATTCCGGAGTGACCCTGATCGACGGCGGGTATCCGCGTCAGGCGGCCCTGGTCGAGGAGTCGATCACGAAGGTCGGTGCGAGCCCGTCCGACATCCGGGGTGCACTGCTCACCCATGCCCACGTCGATCACATCGGCGGACTGGTGAGTCTCGCCGCGCGTCATGGCTTTCCGGTGTTCGCCGACCCGGACGAAGTGGGCCACGCCCGCCGCGACTATTTGCAGCAGGCGTCGCCGATCGGCATCGCATCGGTCGCCCATCGGCCGCGCGTCTGGCGCTGGCTGGCCGAGGTCGTGCCGTTGGGTGTGTTGAGCCGCAAGGGTATCGGGTCGACCCAGCCGTTTGCGCACTCCGCGGATGTGCCGCGTCCGCTCGATCTGCCGGGCGCGCCGGTGCCGGTGGCGTCGCACGGGCACACCGACGGTCACAGCGCCTACCTTGTCGCCGACGGGGCGGTACTGGTGTCCGGGGATGCACTGGTCAGCGATCACCCGATCTCGGGAATCTCCGGCTGCCAGTGCATCCCCGACGTCTTCCAGCACGACGTGGCCGCCGCCCGGCGCAGCGTGGAGGTGTTCACCACTCTCGATGCGAGAGTCCTGTTCCCCGGCCACGGCCCGCGTGTCGACGGCTCGGTGGCCGAGATGGCACGTGAGGCATTGGCGCGCTAGGGGTTGTCGGGGCCGCCTTCGGCGAGCTCCTTGATCGTCGTCAGGCGGCGCTCCCATCCGCGGGCGATCACCTCGAGGCTGCGAGCCACTTCGGAGAGCCGTGCGCCGACGGCCTCGTAGCGCACCTCGCGGCCCACCTTGACCGGCTCGACGAGCCCCGCGTCGGTGAGCACCTTGAGGTGTTTGGCGATGCCCTGCCGCGAGATCGGGAGTTGGGTGGCCAGCGCCGACGCCGACGCCGGGCGCCGGCCGAGTTCGACGAGCACCTGCCAGCGGGTGTCGTCGGCGAGCGCCGCGAACACCCCGACCGGAGCCGGGCGGGTGGAACTCTGCTCAGGCACGCGAATGTTCCTCGGTGAGAGCGGCTCTGGCCAACTCGAGCTCGAATCGCCAACCCTCGGTATGATCCTCCAGCCGCGACCGGCGATTGACATCGGACTCGTCGAGCGAGGCGAACCCACTCTCGGCAACCTTCACCTCGACACCGGAATCGGTGGGGGTGAGCCAGAATTCGACGAGCGTGGAGGTGCTCGACGGATCGTCGGCGTCGATGAGCCAGCGGAACGCGGCGTAGCGGGGCTCGTCGAGTTCGACGATCAGCATCGAGAAACTGCCGTGCACCGGGTCGACGACGGTGGTGATGCCGTCGCGGGTCTCGATCCGATGCTCGGTGAGGGTCTTGTCGTTGATGTACCAGCCGGGTTCGCTGACGAGATCCCAGACCCGTTGCACGGGTGCGTCGATGAGGACCTGGTGCTCGATGCGGTCGAGGTCGGTGGTCATGAGAGGGCCTTTCGCCGGAGGATTATGTGCAACTCGATAGTTGCACCAATGATCCGGATGCGCAACCATTGGGTTGCAGTCAGGGTCGGTCGGTGTCGACGATCTCGGCCAGCCGTCGGATGGCGAACTCGTAGCCGCGGATGCCGTAGCCGACGATGATCCCGGCCGCGAGCGGCGAGACGTAGGAGTGATGCCGGAAGGCCTCCCGCTTGTGCACGTTGCTGATGTGCACCTCCATGATCGGCACCTCGGGGATCACCAGCGCATCGGCCAGCGCCACCGACGTGTGGGTCCAGCCGGCCGGGTTGATCACGATGCCCGACACCTGGCCACGCGCCTCGTGAATCCAATCGATCATCTCGCCCTCATGGTTGGTCTGCGCGGCCCGCAACCCGAAACCGACGTCGGCAGCCGTGCGCTCTGCGAGGGCGACGACGTCGGCGAGGGTGTCTGCGCCGTAGATGTCCGGTTGCCGCAAACCCAGGGTGTTGAGGTTGGGTCCGTTGAGCAGCAGGATCGGCAGTCGTTGCGCGTCAGAGGCGGAATCGGTCGACATGAGCGTCAGCCTAGTGCGATCTCGGCGCGCACAGGCCACCCACTACCATCACTGTTTGTGCCAGCAGCGTTGACGGTCGGGCGAGCGAAGCTCGGAGCAATCATCACGGGCCTGCTCGGCCTCTTTCTCGCTCTCGCGACGCCGTTCATGCCGGTCAACCAGACCACCGCGCAGATCACCTGGCCGCAGGACGGTCAGATCAATTCGGTCACCGCACCCCTGATCAGCTACGTCCCGATCGACCTCGACGTCAGCGTGCCGTGTTCGGCGGTCGGCGAACTGCGCGGCGGGCAGTCGGTGCTGTTGTCGACGACGCCCAAGGGGGCGGAGAAGTCACCCGAGCGCGGCCTGTTCATCCGCAAGACCGGCGCTGCGACCGATCCGGCCGACAAGCAGACCGTCGAGGTCGTCAATCGCAACGTGCCACTGGTGTCGGCGACCGTCGCGCAGATCGACGCACAGAACTGCCGCGACATCGTCGTGCACGCCGACTCCGACGAGGTGACCGCCGAATTCGTCGGGATGACCAACGACAAGGGCGAGTCACTGTCGGGCACCACCGGCGACCGCGACCTCTACACCTCCGATCAGCGCCCGCAGGTCACCGGCCTGTTCACCGATCTGACCGGGCCGGCCGCGTCGCTGCCCGGCCTGCACGCCCACGTCACCATCGACTCCCGCTACACCTCCACGCCGACGATCCTCAAGTGGCTGGTCCTCATCGTCGGCATCGTGTGCACCCTGCTGTCGTTGATGGCTTTGGCCGCGCTGGATTCGACCGACGAGCGCAAGCACCGTCGGATCTTCCCGGCGCGCTGGTGGCGCCTCAACGTTCGCGACTACGTGGTGTTGATCGCGCTGCTGGTGTGGCATTTCATCGGACCCAACACCTCCGACGACGGCTATCTGATGACGATGGCCCGCGTCGCGCAGAACAGTGAGTACACCGCCAACTACTTCCGCTGGTACGGCGCTCCCGAGGCGCCCTTCGGCTGGTACTACGAGGCGTTCGGCCTGCTCAGCCACGTGTCGGTGGCCAGTCCGTGGATGCGGTTGCCGGCTTTGCTGTGCGGGGTCGTGTCGTGGCTGATCATCAGCCACGAGGTGCTGCCGCGGCTGGGCCGGGCGGCCATCACCCGGCCCGGCGTTGCCTGGACCGCGGCGTTCGTCTTCCTTGCGTCGTGGTTCCCGTTCAACAACGGTCTTCGTCCCGAACCCATCATCTGCCTCGGCGCGCTGCTGACCTGGTGCTCGGTCGAGCGATCGATCGCGACGGGCCGGCTCCTACCCGCGGCGCTGGCGTGCTTGTTCGGCGCATTCAGCCTTGCCGCCGGACCGACCGGATTACTGGCCGTCGCCGCGTTGATCGCCGGCGCCAGACCGATGATCCTGGCGCTCATCAAGCGCGCACGCGTGATCGGCAACGGGTGGCGGTCGTTCCTCGCGCTGCTCGCCCCGATACTCGCGGCGGGAACCTTCGTCATCTTCGTGGTCTTCTCGAATCTGACGCTGCGTTCCTTCCTGGATTCGTCGAAGATGAAGTCGGCGCTCGGGCCGTCGCTGCATTGGTACAACGAGATCGACCGCTACTCTTCGCTGTTCGCGTTCTCCGCGGACGGCTCCATCGCCCGGCGCTTCGCCGTGCTGGCGATGATCCTCGGGATGGTGGTCTCGGCGGCGGTACTGATCCGCAAGTCCCGCATCCCCGGCACCGCCATCGGTCCGACCCGACGAATCGTCGGAATCACGTTCGCGTCGTTGGTGTTCCTGATGTTCACGCCCACCAAGTGGACCCACCACTTCGGTGTGTTCGCCGGTCTCGCAGCGGCATTGGCCGCCATCGCCGCGATCGCGGCCAGCCAGAGCGCGATGCATTCGCGCCGCAACCGCACGCTGTATGCGGCGCTGGTGTTCTTCATCGTCGGACTCGCGTTCGCCGGCCCCAACTCGTACTACTACTCCTCGGCATGGGGAATGCCGTGGGGCGTCGATCAGCCGACCATCGTCGTGCGTCTGGGCACATTGTTCCTGGCGGTCGCACTGCTGTTGTTGTTGCTGGCGTTGTGGTTCCACTTCCGTGAACCGTTCACCGGGACAGACCCCGATGCCGAGCCGGACGACCAGTGGAAGTCGGAGAAGCATCCCTGGTATCGGCGCACCTGGCACTCCCTCGCCGGGGCCCCGCTGGCCTGGGTGGCCGCACTGGTGGTGGTCTTCGAGCTCGTCACCGCCGCGTTCGCCGGTATCCACCAAAGTGATTCGTACTCGGTACCCCGCTCCAACCTGGAGGCGCTGGCGGGCAAGCAGTGTGGCATGGCCGACAAGATCTGGGTGGAGGAGAACCCCAGCAACTACGAGTTGTCGCCGGTCGACAAGACACTCACCGATCCGCTCGCCGGACCTGCGACCCAGCCGACGTCGTCGACGGAGCCGGCGACGACCGGCTTCGGTCCCGACGCCGTCCCCGAGGATCTCGATACCAAAACCCCTGCGGGCGCACTCGGAGTACTCGCCGGAGACGCCGCGGCCGACCCCGACGTGTTGATCGCCAACGCCGGCGGCACCGGTGGTGGCGAGGAGAGCACACCGGGCGTCAACGGCAGCCACGCCGCCCTGCCCTTCGAACTCGATCCGTCGAAAACCCCGGTACTGGGCAGCTATTCGAAGGACGATCAGACCCCGGCACATCTGACGTCGGGCTGGTACGCACTGCCGACGGACTATCGGGATCGCCCGCTGGTGACCTTCTCCATCGCCGGGCAGTTCGACAATCCGCAGGATCTGGTACTGGAGTACACCACCGGCAAGATCGGGTCGACCACCCGCGATGCCGACTTGTCGGCAACCGGATCGGTGAACATGATCGACCCCGGGCCCATGCCGTCGTGGCGCAATGTGCGGGTGCCCACCACGGATCTGCCCGACAACATCACCGCGGTCCGCATCGTCGCCACCGACGACAATCTCGCCTCGGATCGCTACATCATCGTCACCCCGCCGCGGCTGCCGCAGATGCGGACGCTACAGGACGTCGTCGGGTCCACCGCTCCGGTGCACGTCGACTGGACCTCAGGGTTGGTGTTCCCGTGCCAACGGCCGTTCACCCACCACGACGGTGTCGCCGAACTACCGCAGTGGCGCATCGAACCCGGCGCGGATCTGTCCGCGGCGGTCTCGGCATGGCAGGACGCCTTCGGCGGCGGCCCGATCGGCTGGGAGCAGGTACTGCTCGAACCTACCGCCCTGGCAACGTATCTGAAGGGTGACGTCGGTCGCGACTGGGGCTCCCTGGAACGGCTGGTCCCCTACGACAACGTGACCCGCCACGCCGAGATCACCACCGGCACCGCGACCCGCAGCGGACTCTGGGCTCCGGCGCCGATCCGGCACTGAGCTCACCGCCGGGGCCCTACCCGATGGTCGAGTCCGTTCCCGATCGTCGAGCCGCTTCCCGATGGTCGGACCGCTTCCCGATCGTCGACCCGCTTCCTGATCGTCGGACCCGCTTCCTGATCGTCGGACCCTTTCCTGATCGTCGACCCCTTTCCCGATGGTCGAGGTGCGTAGGAGCGATAGCGACGAAGCCTCGAGACCCGGCGAGATAACAAGTATCGCAATCACATCCACCACCCGAAAGCCAAACGCGAGCCGATTTCGCGGACGCCCCCGCTGCACCATTCACGCCTAGACGTAGGGGCCGCGTACACATTACTCCCGCAGACAAGGCGCCCTCCCATCGTCGAGAACCCTCCCCTCCCGATACTCGAGAACCCGTCCCCCCGATGGTCGAGGTGCGAGCCGCGTGCGGCGAGCCTCGAGACCGACTGCACCCGCGCTGGATTCGGACCACCGTGGCCCGGAATCCCGTCGACACAACAGGTCTCGAGGCTCGTCGCTAGCGCTCCTCGGCACCTCGACCGTCGGGATGGGGCGGCCATCGGGGTGAGAAGGACACGGGACGGGAAGGCGTCAGCACCCTTCCGTGGCGAGTCATCTTCCCCCGATGGTCGAGGTGCGAGCCGCGTGCGGCGAGCCTCGAGACCGCTTGCAGCAGAGCTGGAACCTAACCACCTCGGCCCGGAATCCCATCAGCACAACAGGTCTCGAGGCTCGTCGCTAGCGCTCCTCGGCACCTCGACCATCGATCTAAGTGAGCGCTGTCGGCGAACTGATGAGCGCCATCGGCGCGGTGGTGAGCGCTGTCGGCATGGTGGCAGGCGCTGTCGGCGCGGTGGTGGGCGCTGTCGGCGTCAGTTCATGATGGCGCGCATGGGTCCCGGGGTCCAGAGGCCGGTGTGGGTGTCCTGGGTGACGACGAGATCGGCAGGCGTCTGGTCGACCAGCGGGGTGAGCCGCTGCAGGCTGCCCCAGTCCTTCGCCCACGAGTTACGCAGGTACGACGGCAGCACCGTCGCCGACAGATCGTTGTCGACCATGCCGAGCGGACCGCCGTAGTTACCGGCCATCCAGTTGCGCGAGTTGACCCGTTCGCCGTCGGCGTCGGGGGTGATCCGCCACTTCGGGATCTCCCAGATGCCGTTGTGTACCTCGGCCGGCCGCTGGCACGGGAACGCCAGGGCGACCTCCCAGTCGAGCAGCGTCGGATCCTTACTGCCGACAAGGTCGTTCAGTGTCACCATCGGGGTCACCCGCGGCGGGGTCACCGCGAGCCAGCCCGAGGGATCCGACGACGTGTCGGCCGCGACCACGCGCACGACACTCGCCCGTGGCGGCGCGGTGTCGAGCGGGAACCGCATGTTGCGCCATGCGGGGTCGGTGGCGATCCCCAGCGGCACCTGCGAGGCAACCGTGGTCACCGAGCCGTCGGGCTCGACACGACCGAACTCGAGCCGCAGCTCCGGCCCCGGATGGGTGACGGCCAGGTCGTCGATGTAGCCGACGGTGCCCGCCACCGACAGCGTCACCAGCGGTGCATCGGGGCTGCGCTTGGGCAGCTGATACCACTCGGAGGTCAGCGAGGCGCGGCTACCCGGGGCACCGTAGCTCCCGAGCACCGGCACCTTGGCCGGGTCGAGACCGAAGGGCAGCTTCACCGACGAGCCGTTGACACCCTTCGTCGCGGTGGTACCACCTGCGGTATCGGCTGTGCCGGTGGAGTTCTCGCCCGTGTCTGTGGCCGCGTTGGGGTCAGTCTGAGTAGGGTCCTGCTGATCGGAGTCGGCGTCGTTGTCGTCGTCGTAGGTGGTCTGCAGATCCGTCGCCACCCCGTTGGGGGTGAATCCGACCATGTCCTTGCCGGCCAGCGCCGCACCCGGCGACGAGTTCTCTTGTCCGGCAACCCGTGCCGGGGAGAGCAAGCCCTTGTTGGGGTCGGCTTCGACGAGGATCGCATCGGCCAGCGCGCACGGGTTGCCACGCAGGGCGTTGACGTTGGAACTCGCCCACGACCACGAACCACGTTGGGTCTGAATTGCTTTGGCGAAGGAGATCATGTTGAACACGAGCACGACAGCGAGCACGATCGCCAGCGAGTAGGTGGGCATCCGGCCGAGGAACCCGCGGGCGCCGGAGGTCGGCTCGACAATCGGCTCACCCAGTTGGGCGCGGCGGTCGTCGCGAAAATACTGCCAGGCACCGACCAGCGTGATGATGACGGCGATCAGCAGAATCGGTTGGTAGAGCTTGATTCCGGCCACATTCGGGGTGTCGTCGCCCCACGGGATGCCGTAACTGCCGACGTACCACCATTGGTTACGGCCGGTGAAGACGACGGCGAGTACGTAGGTGGCCGCCGCGGCGATGAAGGTCCGATTGCATCGTCGGCGGATCACCTGCGGGGAGATGAACGCGGTCGCCGCGGCGACGAGCACACCGGTCAACGTGGCGAAGGCGCCGTACTGATGGGTGGCCTTGGTCGGCGAGAAGGCCAGCACGCCAACGGCTCCGGCGAGGATCGCGACGATCCGCCACAACGGCGCGGTGGCGATGCCGGGTACTCGACGCCTACTCAACAGCACCAGCACGATCAGGATGACCGCGAAGAGCGTCATGAAGATCCCGACCCGGCGGGCAATCGACCCGTCGGTGGTGGGGTTCTGCAGGATGTAGTACCGCATGGCCTCGGTCCACCATTTGTTGGTGGGTCCGACGATCCCCTGCACCTTGACACCCTCGAGAATGGAGGCGAGCGGCTGGTCGGCGAATATCTCGTAGAGCACCAGCAAACCCGAGGCGAGGATCGGGGTCAGCGTGGGGAACCAGCCGTCGCGTCGAATCCGGAAGCGCAAGCGTACGAAGATCGGTCGCAACGCCGCGATCAGGGCGACCGCCGCGATGGCACCGGCCGGGTGGACGGTCAACGTGAAGGCCGCGACGACGATCGCCAGGGTCAGCGGGAAGAGGCGTCCGGTCGCCACGGAACGCTCCACCAACAACCATGTGGCGAGGATGCCGACGGCCAGGAACGGTTCCACACGCAGACCGTTGTTGAACGCCAGCCACACCGCGAGGAAGGCGAAGGCACCGGCCCAGCGGGCCGCACGCGAATTGCGGACCGCGCTGCCGATCCGGCCAAAGGCCCCGCGCGAGAGCATGAACCAGCACAGGACACCGAAGATCAACGGCAGCAGCCGAAGCCACGGGGTGGCAGTGCTGACCTGCATCCACAGCGCGAGATACTGGTAGTGCCACCCGAACGGGTCCTGCGGCACACCGAAATACCGGTAGTAGTTGTCGAGATAGCCTGCGCCGGGAGCGATCCGACCAACGGTGACCTGGTATCCGTCGTCGGCGGTGTTGCCGCCGACGAACAGCCAGATGATCAGCACCGCGACGACCAGCGCATCCAGGACGCTCATATGCCACCACGGCTTACGACCGGGCGGCAGCGCAGGGGCATCGTCCTCGTCGTCCCCCCGGGGCCGCTTCATCCGGCCCGGGAGCAGGCGGCGGCGTCTGCGTCCGTCCTGGGTGTCGAGGACCGCCAACGCGATCATCGAGGCGATGCTCATGACGATACCGACCAGCGCCGCAGCGAGTTTCAGTGTCGTGGGGCTCGACACGAAGCGGGTGTCGACGGTCGACGAGTACGACAGTCCCGTGGTGTCGACGGTGGGCGGCAGGTCGGTGTACACACCGATGATCTGCGGGCGGGCGTTGGGATCGTCGAGGCGGAACGAGGTCGATGCACCGTCGGCCGCCGAGAAGCCCTGGATCTCACCGCGGATACCGGAGGTATCGGCGTGGATGACGATCGTGCAGGCCGGAGTGCTCTGCGCCTGCGCACGGGGGACGTTGAGCAGAACGGCATTTCGTTGGGCGACCAGCAACCGGTCGGTGGTCGCGCGGACGAACAGCCCCACCTTGCCCGCCTCGGCCCCGTTCTCCGGGACGGTGCTCACGAGCACTCCGCCCCGGGCCGGCAGGTCGGCGGCGAGCCGACACGGAACGCTCAGGTCGAGGTTGGTCGGCGTGTAGGAAACGTTCGGCGCCAAGATGTTCTCGACACCGGACGCATTCTGCGAGGTCGGCTGGGGCCACTTGATCTGCACCTTGGTGTAGGTGACCGGCAGCGCCGCCATCGCGAGCGCCAGCACGATGCCGATCAGGCCGGCGACGACCGCGACGATCCGTGCGATGCGGATCCGGCGGCTACGGCCGGCGTGCACGGGTGTCGTGGTGGTCTCAGTCATTCTCGCTCACCACCCTGATCGCTCCGCTCCTGGTCCAACCCCATTCCGTCGTGTCGCCCATGCGCACCGTCGCCGGTCGCGCATCGGGCACCAACGGTGTCAGTTGTTGCAGCGCACCCCAATCCCGGTACCAGTCACCCTGCAGATACGTCGCCATCGTGCTCGCCGAGGTCAACGCGTCTGCGGTGGTGAGGATGCCACCACCGGAGGTCGCCGACTGCCATGACTTGGATTTGGAGAATGTCGTGGTGCGATCGGGGGTGATCCGCCACTGCGGGATCTGGCTGATCCCATTGGTCACGGTGATCGGATGCTGGCACGGGAACTGGCTGCCGACCGACAGATCCAGCAACACCGGCGCGGTGGAACCGACGAGGTTCTGCAGCGTCTCCAGCCGCGGCGCACGGGGCGGGGTGAAGGCCAGCCACTGATCGTTGGCGAGGTTGTCGTCGACGGCCACGATCCGCATCGCGGTGGCGCCCGCGGGCACCGACGACATCGGGATACGCAGGTTGCGCCATGGGCGGTTGGGACGGTCCGGTCCGGGATCGAGGGGCACGACCGACGGCCCGATCTGCCGGAAATCACCGGAGGCGCTGGAGGTTCCGAACTCGACGGTCAACGAGCGGCCGGGGGTGATCACCCCGTCCTGATCGACGGAGAACACCGGCCCGGCAGCGGTGATGACGATCAGCGGCGAGGAGGTGCGGGCCGGCAGCGCGTACGGCATCGAGGTGAGGGTCGCGGTGCCGTTGTCGTGGCCGTAGCTGCCCATGACCGGTGTGCGGGCCGGATCGAGGCCGAACGGCAGTGCCGCGGTGGAGCCGTTGACGCCCTTGGGGCCGACTCCGCCGGTGGTGCCCGGTTGCGCACCGGTGACCACGAACGGCCGGGAGGGGTCGGCGCCGGTGTTGATGGTGCCCGCGCTCACCGTCGTCGAGTCGGGTGTGAGATCCCCGGCGACCCCGTTGGGGTCGAAGCCCTCGGACTTCCCGGCGAGTGCCCGGGAGATGTCCTCGGTTCCGATCGGTCGCAGCGCACCGGTGTTCGGGTCGGGTTCGACGAGGACCTGATCGGCCATCCCGCACGGATTGCCGGTCAGCGCGCGCAGGTTGGCGCTGGCGGTGGTGTACGAATCCGACCGGGCGACAGCGGCCTTGGCGAACAGCAGCAACTCGATGAGCACCACCAGCGTCGCGATGATCGCCATCGGCGAGGAAGCGATCGCGGTCTTCACCCACCCCGGGGTGCGCGAATTCTCCCGCATCCGGCCGTGTTCGGCGTCGACGTCGATGCGCAGGTGGAACCAGACCGCGGCGGCGAGCGCGAGCACCGTGAGCACCAGGAAGATGCTCGAGAGTTGTTGACCTTCCAGCACCGGCGCTTTGTCGAACCATGAGATACCGAAGTCGTACGCCCAGCCCCAGGCGTTCTGGCCCGCGACGGCGACCGCGCAGGCGAACAACAGGCCGGCGATGTAGACGCAGAGGTTGCGGGCTGAGCGGCGTGCCGATTCGGCCACGGCCACCGCGGCGACGGCGGCCAGTGCGGCCGCGACGCCTGCATACACACCGAACTGCATCGTCCACTTGGTGGGAGTGAACGACAGCAGCAGCATCGACAGCCCGAAGGTGCCGATCAGGCGCCACACCGGCGCCGGGTCGACGCCACGAACATGCTTGCGGCGCAACATGACAGCGATGGTGACAAAGACCGCGGCGAGTAGCAGCACAACCGGAACGCGGCGTACGAGGGTACCGTCCTGGCTGCTGAGTGTCAGGTAGTAGTAGCGCAGGAACTCCTGGTACCACGACAGCACCGGACCGACGGTGTAGCGCACCCGAACCGCCTCGGCGACGGCAGCCAGCGTCTGGTCGCGGAAGACGATGATGACGACCACCCCGGCCATCGCCGCGACCGGGGCGAGCGTCGCGAGCAGACCGTGTTCTGCGGCGCGGCGGCGCACGTTGCGCAGCATCGGCCGCGAACCGGCCACCAGGATCGCGACCGCGATGAGTCCCTGCGGTGCGGCCGCGAGAGTCATCCCGGCGGCCAGTGTGGCGCCGAGGGCCGGCAACATCCGGCGGGTGGCGATCGCCTGCTCGACACCCCACCAGGTCAGCAGCGAGCCGAGCACGATGATCGGTTCGGAGCGCAGGCCGCTGTCGAGCGGCATCCAGAACGCGACGAACACTGCTGCGGCGGTGAACATCGCCCACTGTGAGCGGCGCACCGCGCCACCGAGTCGCGGCAGCAGCACCCGGCTCAGGATGAACCAGCCGATCAGCCCGGCAACCAGCGCGGGCAGGCGCATCCAGATGCCCGCCGTCGAGATCTGCGACCAGTGCGCGAGGAACGAGTAGTACCAGTCGAACGGCGCCTCGGGGATGCCGTAGAAGCGGTAGTAGTCGGCGAGGTATCCGGCGTCGACACTGTTGCGGCCCATCTCCAGGATGTAGCCGTCGTCGGGGCTGCCCGCACCCAGAAAATGCCACACCACCAGGACCGCGGTGACTGCGAGGTCGACGGCGCGCGGCATGAGAAGCCGGCGGACGTCGGGCAGGCCGATGCGCCGGTGATAGCCGCCGAGGATGTCGAGGGCCGCGACGGCGACAGCCGCGACGAGTGCGGCGAGTACGCCGAAGATCATCACGGTCAGCTTGATCGCCGACGGGGTGGTGTCGAAGCGGTTGTCGACGGCGATGCGGGCGGCCATGCCCGACGTCGAGTCCAGGTCGGTGAACAGTCCCGCGACCTGGGGCTGGTCGGCGGCTTCGGCGGTGCCCTGCGCTGCGGGTCCCGGCACTCCGACGAAGCGTGCGTGGGTGATCCCGGCGGTGTCGGTCCGCGAGACCCACACGTGCAGGCGTTGGCAGGTGGCGAGTTGTTCGGGCGTGGCGCTCGCCAGCTGGGAGTTGCGCACCGCGGCCGTCACGCCGCTGGAACCGGCGGTGATGAACAGGCCGGAATCGGTGGCCTTCTGCGCACTGCGCGGCATCGTCGACACGAGGACCGTCGATCCGGTCCCCGTCTTCCCGACGGCATCGGCGAGCACCCGGCAGTCGACGGTCACATCGAGGTTCGACGGCGTTTGTGCGACCAGCGGGGCGGTCACCGACAGCGACTGGGGCTGCGGCCACGTGATGGTCGCGGTGTGGGCGGTGACCGGCAGGAACGGCGTCAGGACCGCGGCGACGACGGCGATCAGTCCGGCCACCACGGCCACGATCGACCAGGTGCGTGGATTCGACGGGATCGCGATCCCACCGATGTGCAGGGTGCGTCGATCGCCACGCCGATCGGGCGTGGTGGACATCGGCGTCGCGGGCTCAGTCATCTCAGACCGACACAGTAGTGGACGCTTACTGAGAGCCGTCTCAGTAGTGCTCGATCACCGGGCCCGCCGCAGCGCTTCGCCCGGCATGCCTTCGTCACATAGCATCAGTCATCGTGCCTGCGACAGCGCCGTCTTCACTGTCCGACGCGGACCGGCCGACGGGGTCGCCGACGGTCCGTTCTGCACCGATCACGTTGATCGCCGTCATCGCGGGTGTCGTGGGCGCGGTGCTGTGTGTGATCACCCCGCTGTTGCCGGTGAGCGTGACGCAGGCGTCCTTCGACTGGCCGCAGCATTCGGTGGGCGCGCAGGCGACGACGCCGTCGGTGACGGCGCCGCTGATCGCGCAGACGGCCGAGTCCCTCGACGTCACGATCGACTGCGCCGTGCTGCGCGGCCTGCCCGCCGCCGGCGGCGTGGTGCTCGCGACGATGCCGACGGCTGCTCCCGACTCGAAGGCCAAGGCCCTGTACGTGACGGCCACCCGGGATGCGGTGTCGGTGACCTTCCGCAACGTGGCGGCCGCCTCGATCCCGCGCAGCGAGCTCGCCGGGTGTGCGCGGCTTCATGTGTTCTCCTCGGCGACCGCGACGGGAGCGGAGTTCGCCGGGCCGAGCGGTGCACGAGTCGGCACCTCGGCCGGCGATCTGGGCGCCGACGCTCGGCCGCAGATCGACGGGATGTTCACCGATCTGTCCACCGCGCAGGTGCTGGCCGCCGGGTCGGGGGTGCGGGCGCACGTGCAGATCGACAATCGGTACGAGAGCACGCCGTCGACGCTGAAGCTGCTCGTGATGATCCTCGCGGTGCTCTGCGTTCTGGTGTCACTCGCGGCGTTGTTCTGGCTGGACCGGCTCGGCCGGTATCGACGACGGGTCGGTGCGCGCCCCCGATGGGCGCGGCGGCTGCGCCCATCGCCGACCGATCTCGTGGTGACCGCGGTGTTGGGCGTGTGGACATTGTTGGGCGCGGGGACACCCGACGACGGTTACATCCTGAACATGGGACGCACCGCGGGTTCGTTCGGTTACCTCGCGGATTACTACCGTTTCTACGGGATCCCCGAGGCGCCCTTCGACTGGTATTACGCATTCCTGGGGCACTGGTCGGCGCTGTCGCCTGCACTGTTGTGGATGTTGGTGCCGCAACTCGTTGCGGGACTGGCGAGTTGGTTCGTCCTGAGTCGGGTGTTGTTGCCGCGACTCGGTGGCGCCGTGAGCCGTTCGCGGTGGGCGATGTGGTCGGCGGCATTGGTGTTCGCAGCGTTCTGGCTGCCGTTCTGCAGTGGGTTGCGCAGCGAGTCGATGATCGTCCTGGGGTCGTTGCTGACCTGGTGGGCCGCCGAGAAGGCCATCGCCACACGGGCTCTGCTCCCGGCCGCCCTCGCCGCGATCGCGGCCGGGTTCACCCTCGCGCTGGCCCCGCAGGGACTCATCGGGGTGGCCATCCTGATCGTGGCGGCACGGCCGCTGCTGCACATCCTGCTGGCCCGCCGGCGCGAGGCGGGTCTGGCGCCGCTGGTCGCACCGATCGTCGCTGCCGGGGTGCTGGTGCTCGTCGTCGTCTTCCGTGATCAGACGTTGGCGACGGTGATCGAGGCGACCAAGGTCCGGTATGTGACCGGACCGGTCATCGACTGGAATCAGGAGTATCTGCGCTACTACTTCTTGACGGTCAACACCAAGGACGGCTCACTGACGCGGCGGGTGCCGGTGCTGTTGTTGCTGGCGGCGCTGATCGTGACGGTGGCGGTCATGTTGCGGCGCAGCCGGATCAGTGGGGTGGCGCCGGGTCCCGCGTGGCGGTTGATCGGGGCCGTCGGGGTGAGTTTGCTGTTGCTGGCGTTCACCCCGACCAAGTGGACCATCCAGTTCGGCATCTTCGCCGGTCTGGCGGCGGCGCTGGCCGCCACCGCGACCGTGGCGGTGGCCCAGTCGGCGGCGCGCTCCACGCGCAACCTGACGGTGTTCGTCTCCGGGTTGTTCTTCGCGCTCGCTGCGGCGATGGCCGGCAAGAATGCCTGGCCGTATGCCTACGAGTACGGCATCTCGTGGTTCGATCGGGCGCCGGTGGTGGCCGGTATCGGTGTGTCGACGATCTTTCTGGTACTCGCGGTTGTTGCTGCGGCACTTGCGGTGTGGCAACACCTGCGCCTGGACTACGTCGCCAATCGCGGACTCGCGCACGGCGACGGGCACAGCCGCGCCGATCGCCGGCGCCTGGTTGTCGCGTCGTCGCCGATCGCGATCATCGCAGCGTTGATGGTGATCTCCGAGGTGCTGGTGTTCGCCAAGGCGGTGGCGGTCCGGTATCCGGCGTTCACGGTGTTCGGCGAGAATCTGAACACGGTGCGCGGCAACAGTTGTGGCATGGCCGACCAGGTCCTCGTCGAGTCGGACCCCAACGCGAGCATGTTGCGCCCGGCGGGCGGCGAGACGGCGTCGGCGGCGTTGTCGGGCACGCGATCCGGTGCGACGTCGGTCGGCTTCTCCCCCGACGGTGTTCCCGGCGATCTCACGCCCAAGCCCGGTAGTGCTCGTCCCGGTCAGATGAATGTGGCCGCACCCTTTTCCCAGCCGTTCGCCATCACCGGCGGGCTCGGCGCGGGAACCACCGGCGGGCGCGGACCGCGGACCGTCAACAGCTCCACCGCGGCCCTCCCGTTCGGCCTCGATCCCGCGACGACGCCGGTGCTCGGCAGTTACGGCTACAACGGCGAGGCCCGGCTGACCACCGACTGGTACGACCTGCCGGCGCGCAATTCGACTCCGCTGCTGGTGTTCTCGGCCGCCGGATCGGTGGCGAGCATCGACATGTTCGGGGTGTACATCTTCGGCCGGCAGGTGGTGGTGCAGTTCGGCAGGCCGGGACCGGACGGCTCCTTCGAGCAGGTCGGTCCCGACGTGTCGCCGATCGATCCCGGTCCGGTGATCGCGAATCGGCCGTGGCGCAATCTCCGGGTGCCGATGGCGGCGGCACCGCCGGCGGCCACGGTGATGCGGCTGTCACTGCTCGACGACAATCTCGGTGAGGATCAGTTCTTGGTGATCACCCCTCCGCGGGCGCCGAAACTGGCGACGCTGCAACAGGTTGTCGGTTCCGATGCGCCGACGCTGATCGACTTCAGCGTGGCCGCGCACTTCCCGTGCCAGCAGCCGTTGCAGGTCACCCACGGGGTCGCGCAGGTACCCCGGTGGCGCGTCCAACCCGACTTCGTGACCGCGAACTCACAGTCGAAGACCTGGGAGGACGCCGACGACGGTGGCCTACTGGCCATTTCGGAGAGTACGACGTCGGCGCAGACGGTGCCGACGTATCTGTCCGGCGACTGGTACCAGGGCTGGGGAGCACTGGAGAAACTCACGCCGCTGGCCGCGGGCGCCCCCACCGCTGCGCTGACCGTCGGCACGAGCACTCGCTGGGGCTGGTCACGGACGGGATCGATCAGGGTGGAGTCGTCGGATGATCAGTGAGGATCGACAGAACGATGTCGCCGAAGGGACACCCGGTATTCGGACCCGGGGTACTCGGACCCGGGGTATTGGGACCCGGGGTATTGGGACACAGCCCGGTGGTCGCGGCGTGCGGATCGCCGCCGCGGTCACCGGACTCGTGGGCTTCCTCCTGGCGATCCTCACCCCACTGCTGCCGGTGAATCAGTCCACGGCCGAACTGAACTGGCCGCAGGGATCGGCGGTCGGCAACGTCGCCACGCCGCTGGTGGCCTTCGTGCCGATCGACATGGACGTCGCGGTGCCGTGCTCGCTGGCCGCCGAGCTGCCGGCGTCGGGCGGGATGTTGCTCTCGACGCTGCCCGAGGGCGGGCAGCAGGCGTCGGCGCGGGCACTGTTCGTCCGTGCAACATCCGATTCGCTGGTGGTCACCGACCGCGACGTGGTCCTGCTCAGCACCCCGCGTGCAGCTGCGCAGTCGAATCCGAACTGTCGCATCCTCTTCCATGCCGACGGCACCGGTGTCTCGGCGCGCTTCGCCGACGGACCCGGGTCGGCATCGTCGGCACCGACCTTGCCCGGCGACGGCCAGCACACCTTCTCGGTACCCGATCAGCAGATGCGCCCGCAGATCGTCGGCGTCTACACCGACCTCCCCGCAACAGCGTCCCGCGAGGGTCTACGCCTGCACGCCACCATCGACACCCGGTATGTGAACTCCCCGACCACGCTCAAGATCATCGTCATCGTCCTGGGAATCGCGATGACGATCGCGTCGTTGGTGTCACTGGGCGTTCTCGACCATCGGGATGGTCGGGGGCACAAGCGTTTCCTGCCATCGGGGTGGTGGACGATCCGCGCGCCCGACGTCGTGGTGTTCGTGATCCTGGCGTTCTGGTGGATCGCCGGCGCCAACACCTCCGACGACGGCTACAACTTCACCGTCGGCCGGATCACCGACGCTGCCGGATACGCCGACAACTACTTCCGCTACTTCGGGGTACCGCAGGACCCGTTCGGCTGGCACTTCCAGGTGATCGCCGCGATGACCCACGTCAGTCTCGCCGCGCCGTGGATGCGGTTGCCCGCGTTCGCTCTCGGTCTGCTCGGCTGGTGGTTGATCTCGCGTGAGGTGATTCCGCGGTTGGGTCGCGCGGTACGTCACAGCACCCCGGCGGTGTGGTCGGCGGCCTTCGTCTACCTCGCGATCTGGTTGCCCTACAACAACGGTCTGCGTCCCGAACCCGGCGAGGCGGTGGGCGCGTTGCTGACGTGGTGCTGCGTCGAGCGTGCGATCGCCACGCGACGGTTGCTGCCGTACGCCGTCGCGGTGATCACCGCGGCGTTCACCCTGGCGCTCGCGCCCGGTGGTCTGATGGCGGTGGCCGCCCTGCTCGCCGGCGTCCGGCCGATGGTGAAGGCCGTGGTGACCCGACGTCGCCGTGACGGTCTGGTGCCGATGCTGGCGCCGATCCTCGCCGCGGGCACCGCGGTGCTGTTCGAGATCTTCGCCGCACAACCGCTGATGCCGCTGCTCGTCGGCAATCGGGTCGCCACCGACGTCGGCCCGACCCTGGAGTGGTGGGAGGAGCCGGTTCGGTATTACTACCTGATCCTGCCCACCGCCGACGGTACGTTGACGCGACGCTTCGGGATTCTGGTGATGATCCTGTGCCTGGTCGTCGTGCTGCTGCGGCTGTTGCGCCGTGTTCACCCGAACGGCATTGCCCGCGCGCCGATCTGGCGACTGATCGCGGTGACCCTCGGCACCATGTTCTTCATCTCGTTCACACCCACCAAGTGGACCCACCACTTCGGTGTGTACGCCGGCATCGCCGGTGGTCTGGCCGCCGCGGCCGGGGCCATGATGGCGCCGGCCATCCTGCGGTCGCGCCGCAACCGAACCTTCTTCGCCGCAGCGCTTCTCGCGGTGACCGGCATCTCGTTCACCGGCACCAACGGCTGGTGGTTCGTCGGTAGTTACGGTGTCCCGTGGTGGGATCGGCCGCCGTCGCTGGCCGGCGTGCAATTCGGCTGGGTATTCCTGGTGCTCGCGGTCATCACCGCGGCGGTCGGGCTGTGGTTCCATTTCCGCGACGACTACGTCGACGAGCAGACCCGCACGGGCCACTCCGAGCACTGGTACTCGCGGCTGAAATTCTCGCCGCTACCGGTCATCTCGTGCTTTGTCATCGTGTTCACCGTCGCCACCTTTGCCAAAGGCGCCTACGCGCAGCGCGATTCGTTCTCCTGGCTCAACTCCAACATGCGCGCGCTCACCGGCAACTCGTGCGGTCTGGCGGACGACGTGCTCGTGGAGGCGAACCCGAACACCGGCCTGCTGCGCCCGGCTGCCGTCGACGGACGTCCGGCACCCGACACCTCCGCCGCGCTGGCCGGCACCCCGACCGGTCTGCCACCGAATGGTTTCTCCCCCAACGGGGTTCCCAACCAACTCAGCGTCGACACCACCGAGGACGACAGCGCGTCGTCGGCGACCAACAGTGCGCAGTCGGGGGCCGGCGCCACCGAGTCCTCGTCGTCGGACGACTCCGCACAGGGCGGTACTGCCGGCGGTCAGGGCGCCCGCGGTGTCAACGGCTCGACGGTGCAGTTGCCCTTCGGATTGAGCCCATCACAGACGCCGGTTCTGGGCACCTACGGGTCGCCGACCGGGACCGGAAGCCTGACCACGTCCTGGTATTCGATGCCGGCACCCTCGGATACGGCACCGTTGTTGACGATCGCGGTCGCCGGATCGGTGCAGGCCACCGACGGGGTCGGCGTCGTCCATCCCGGCCAGCAGGTGATCGCGCGGTTCGGCCGGCTCGGCGCCGACGGGCGCGTGACACCGCTGGGTACGATGACGCCACTCGACATCGGCGAGGCGCCGACCTGGCGCAATCTGCGCTTCCCCCTGGCGAATTCGCCGGCACGAGCAGACGTCGTGCGCATCGAGGTGCGCGACACCGCCGGCGCACCCGCCGAATGGGTGGCGCTCACCCCGCCGCGGATCACCACCATGGCCACCCTCAACGACGTCGTCGGGCGCACCGATCCGGTGTTCATCGACTGGCTGCCCGGCATGGTGTTCCCCTGCCAGCAACCGATGGCCGTGAAAGACGGTGTGCTGCAGGTACCCAAGTGGCGGATCATGCCGGACGCCGACGCCACCCGCAAGAACAGCCAGACCTGGATGGCCGGTACGGCAGGTGGCCCACTCGGCATCACGGAGGCCATGCTGATCCCCACCCTGTTGCCGACGTATCTGCGCAACAACTGGGCGCGGGATTGGGGTGGCCTGCAACGATTCGCCGAGATCGATCCGGCACCACCGGCGCAGCTCGATCTCGGTACTGCGCGGCGATCGGGGCTCTACAACCCGGCACCGATGCGCTCGAGCGGTTATTGACGATCGTCTGCGCCGAGGAACCTCACTCTCGTGGCGTTATCCGATCGTTACCGACCATTTCGGTTCCGTGACGCATACCGGGTGAGACTTGGGCAGGCTCGACCTCGGTCATAGCGTTGCGGCATGACCACATTCACCGCTCCCGGACTCAGCAGCGAAACCGCTTCTACCGTCACGAAGATCCTGCAGGAGCGTCTCAGTGCGCTCAATGATCTGCACCTGACGCTCAAGCACGTGCATTGGAATGTCGTCGGCGCGAACTTCATCGGCGTGCACGAGATGATCGACCCACAGGTCGAGCTGGTGCGCGGCTATGCCGACACCATCGCCGAACGCATCGCCACCCTCGGCGAATCGCCGAAGGGAACGGCCAAGGCGATCGAGGCCGACCGCTCGTGGGACGACTATTCGATCGGACGAGATACCGCTCAGGCCCACCTCGGCGCGCTGAATCTGGTGTACGACGGTTTCATCACCTCCCAGCGCGATGCGATCGCCACCACCGGCGAACTCGACCCGGTGACCGAGGACATCCTGATCGGTCAGACCGCTGAGCTGGAGAAGTTCCAGTGGTTCGTTCGCGCGCACCTCGAGAGCTACACCGGCGACCTCGCGACGGCCGGCCAGACCACCGAGGCCGACGCCGCAGCCGCGGCACGCAGCTGAAAACCTGCTCATGCCAAACGATTCCGCTCCTGCGGCCGCGGATGCCCGCCATCCGGCCATGATCCACCCCGCCGCCGGTGATGCCGAGGTCTCCGCGACCCCGGCGTCACCGGACTCCGGGCAGTCCCGCGTCGGCTTCTGGTGGTGGGCCATGATCGTGGCGGTCATCATCTGGATGACCGTGATGGCCGTGGGCTTCGTCGGCTCGATCCTGCTCGCCCTGGCCCTCGTCGGGTTCTTTGTTATCCTGGCCGCAGGCACGGTGTTCGCACTGTCCCGGCTCTGAGCGATCCGCCCTCCGAGAGATCTGCCCCTGGGGTGATTCACCGGAGTACCGGGGAGAATCCTCTGCCGATACACCGGATGTGAAGCCAACCGCATCCCACCGCCTGGCCGCAAGTAGTCGAACGACAGTCACCAGTGATTGTCCGGATCTTGAGGACACGAGAGGCAGATGGACGTGGTAATCGATGACATCCCAGCCTGGTCAGATCGCAGCGGAGAGCGGATTCACCCTCTTCGATGATCTGGAGCTCCACATGCAATTCGCACCGGTGTGTCGATTGCACGACGGCGCCGTCGCCGCCGTCGAACTCACCTTGCGTGGTCCCACCGGGACGCGCCTGGGTACTGCGCGAGCACTGCGCCGCGCTGCCCGTCTGATGGAACAACACCAGGTCCTCGACCGCCGCAGGAACGAGTATGCGGCCACGCCGACGGCGCAGTCGATCGCCAAGATCCTGCCGCTGCTGGTGCCGATGGACCTCGAACTCATCGACGGCCTCGACGACGACACCCGCGAACGGCTCGAGCAGCGAGTGCTCGTGGTACTCCCCGACGCCGTCGAACGCAGTCCCCAACGCACCCTGGCGCGGGTCGCCCGGGCACGGCAGGAAGGACGCATCGTCTGCGTCGACGGCCTGACCAGCAGCGATCAGGCGGCGACGCTGCTCTCACTGGTGGAACCCGACATCGTCATCACCGGCGCCGACCTCCTCGACGCCGTCATCGAACCCGACGGCACCAACCTCGACCCGGCCCGGCTGGCGCACACCCTTGCCGCGCACACCGAACGTTCGCACGCCGTCGTCATCGCCGACGGTGTCGACACCGAGGCCAAACGCGTCGCCGCGATGACCCTGGGTGCGTCCTTCGGGACGGGCGCGCTGTATCCGTCCGTCGAGTCACCGGCGGCGCTGCAGACCGCGACCGTCGTCGCACTGCCCGAGCTGCCCGTGTGGTCGACGCCGCCGCCCGAGGCGGCCACGCCCTACGCCATCGCCTCGGCATCGCTGACGCCGCGGCTGGGCAACAAACGGCTGCTGATCGAGATGAGCAAGGCACTCGAGGAGCAGGCAGCGATCGGCGGTGCCGCCGTCGTCGTCGGGACCTTCCAGCACGCCCGGCATTTCACCGAGCGCACCGCAGCACGCTGGCGTGCCATGTCCGAACGGACCGGGCTGGCCGGCGTGTACGGGGTCGATCTCGTCGACGTCCGCGACGGCAACGTGCATCGCGCGCCACTGGCCCCCGACGACGACCTGGTCAACGAATGGAACGTCGCCGTGCTCGGTCCGCACTTCGCCGCGCTGCTCTCGGCGCGCGATCAGCACTGCGGCGCAGACGATCTGGATCGCACCTTCGACTTCGTCCAGAGTTATGACCGGCTCACAGTCACGCAGGCGGTGCATTCGATCCTGCAACGCTTCGCCTGAATCACCCGCCCTGCGCGGGCATACCACCGGTGATGCTCAGCCTCACCTTGCTTGCGCAGCGCGGCTTTCGGCGTTTGGGTGGGTTCATGACCCCTCTCGACGGCGCGACTGCCGAGCACGATCCGGCAGAGCCGCCGCATCAGCATTCGGGCGAACCCCATGCCGGGGGATCTCTGTCGAACCGCCTCAACTGGTTACGCGCCGGCGTGCTCGGCGCAAACGACGGCATCGTCTCCACCGCGGGAATCGTGATCGGTGTGGCCGCCGCGACCACCGACCGGGGACCGATCTTCACAGCGGGAATCGCCGGGCTCGCAGCCGGGGCGGTGTCGATGGCGCTCGGTGAGTACGTGTCGGTGAGCACGCAGCGAGACACCGAGAAAGCGTTGCTGGCCAAGGAGAGCCGCGAACTCCGGGAGCAGCCGCAGGCGGAATTCGACGAGCTCGTCGGCTTGTACGAGGAGAAGGGGCTCACGCACGAGACCGCGTGCCGCGTGGCCACCGAACTGACGGCCCGCGATGCCTTCGAGGCCCACGTCGATGTCGAACTCGGGATCGACCCACACGAACTGACCAAGCCATGGCTGGCGGCCGCGTCGTCGGCGGTGTCGTTTCTCAGCGGGGCGCTGCTGCCGATGCTGGCGATCCTGATCCCGCCCGCGTCGCTGCGTATCCCGATCACCTTCGCCGCGGTCGTCGCCGCGCTGGCGATCACCGGATTCACCGGCGCTCGGCTCGGCGGCTCCTCACCATGGCGACCGGTGTGCCGCGTCGTGGTCGGCGGCGCGCTAGCGATGATCGTGACATTCGCGATCGGGCGCCTCGTCGGGCATGCGGTTGGGTGAGCGGCGGAACCAGCACCGGTGCAAGGGGTCTCGAGGCCCGGCGCCTGGGGCGCCGGGCACCTCGACCATCCCCCGATGGTCGAGGTGCGAGGAGCGATAGCGACGAGCCTCGAGACCGCCTGCCGCGGTGCTGGTTCCGAACCACCGCACCCCGAGCGCACGCGACGGGATCGTCAGATCGGCATCAGGAAGTGCTTGCGCGGGGTGCGGATCATCTGCTTGTCCCGCAACTGCGCCAACGCTTTCCGTAGCTGGAGTCGGGTTTCGGCGGGTTCGATGACGGCATCGATGTAGCCGCGCTCGGCGGCGAGGTACGGCGTGGCCATCATCGTGTTGTAGAAGTCGATGAAGTCGCGACGAACCTTGTCGGCCTCGGCGGCCGACAAGCCCTCGGTCTGGCGACGGGTGAGCACAGCCGCCGCCGATTCCGCACCCATCACCGCGATCTTGGCCGAGGGCCACGCGAAGTTGAGGTCGGCGCCGAGTTGCTTGGAACCCATCACCGCGTACGCACCGCCATAGGCCTTGCGCAGCACCACCGTGATCTTCGGGACGTCCGCCTCGACGTAGGCGTAGAGGAAGCGGCCCGAACGTCGGATCGTCGCCTTCTGCTCCTCGGCCAGACCCGGGAGGATGCCCGGGGTGTCGACGAGGAAGATCAGCGGGATACCGAAAGCGTTGCAGATGCGCACGAATCGCGCAGCCTTCTCCGACGAGTCGGTGTCGAGGGTGCCCGCCATCACGCTCGGCTGGTTGGCGACCACCCCGACGGCATGTCCGTCGACGCGCGCGTATCCGGTGATGATGTTGGGGGCGAACAACTCTCCGACCTCAAGGAACGCACCGTCGTCGAACAGCTTGATGATGATGTCGTGCATGTCGTAACCGGCGTTGTCGTAGTCCGGCATGAACGAGTTCAGCGAGAGATCGGAATCGGTGATCTCGGGCTCGAGCCCGGGATTGATCACCGGCGGCTTCTCGTAGCAGCTCGACGGCATGTACTGCAGATACTCGCGGACCCACTCGAACGCGGCTTTCTCGTCGGCGGCGACGTGGTGGATGTTGCCCCACCGCGCCTGATTGTGCGCGCTGCCGAGGTCTTCGGCCGAGATCTCTTCGCCTGTGGTCTGTTTGATGATGTCGGGACCGGTGACGAACATGTACGACTTGTCCTCGACGGCGACGAGGATGTCGGTGTTGGCCGGGGTGTACACGGCGCCACCGGCGCACTTGCCGAGGATGATCGAGATCTGCGGGGCGAGCCCGGACAGCAGGTCATTGCGCCGACCCATCTCGGCGTACCAGGCGAGCGAGGTCACCGCATCCTGGATACGCGCACCGGCCGAGTCGTTGATGCCGACCATCGGGCAACCGATCCTGCCGGCCCACTCCATCAGCGCGGACACCTTGCGCCCGAACATCTCTCCGACGGTGCCGCCATGCACCGACTGGTCGTGGGAGAACGCCGCGACCGGACGTCCGTGCACCAGACCATGACCGGTCACCACGCCGTCGCCGTACCCGGTCTCGGCGGCGCCGGGCATCTTGGCCAGGGCACCGATCTCGATGAAGGTACCAGGGTCGAAGAGCATCGCCAGCCGCTCACGCGGGGAGAAGATGCCCTTCTTCGCACGCTTGGCGACCGCCCTCTCCCCGGCCGGCTCCTTGGCGAGTTCGAGCTTGGCCCTCAGGTCGGCGAGTTTGGCTGCGGTGGTGTCCATGTGATCCTCTGCGTGGTCCGCGGTATCGCGGTCTGTCACTTGCTGGTGGTGGAACCGACGGTACCGAGTCGGCGGGTCAGATCGGCGCCGATCCTGCCGATGTACGGCTCGTCGACGATCGACAGGTGATCACCGCCGATGTGGATGATCTCGAGGTCGTCGACCACCTCACCCCACCGGCCGTCCTCGTCGATCTCCGCCCACTGCGGCTCGAGTTCGATTGCGCCATCGTGCATCTTGTCGGCGCGATACAACACGACCTTGCCACCGTAGGGCGTCGGGGAGATGTTGGTGAGCGCGCGGTTGTCGATGAACGAGGTGCGCTGGTGCTCGATGATGCCGCCGGGAATCTTGGTGCCCGACATCGACATCATCTCCATGATGATCGCGAACTGCCCCTCGTCGTCGGCCTCGACGAGCCGATCCATCGGGATCGGGATGTCGGCGTCGAGATCGTAGTTGCGGATCGCGAAGTCCTTCCACCGCTCCAGTCGTGCCCGCTTGGTGTCAGGGGTCTCCACGACATCGTGGCGAGGACGGACGACGTCGATGAGACCGACGAAGTCGACCTCCTCGCCTGCGTCGCGCAACACCTGCGCGGCACCGTAGGCGAGCGCGCCGCCGAGCGACCAGCCGACCAGAACGTACGGGCCGTGCGGCTGCACCTCGCGCAGGCGTGGCATGTACTGCCGCACACGCTCTTCGATGCTGCCCTCGACCCTGTCGAAACCGATGACCGGCGCCGACTCCGGCAGCCGCTTGAGCAGCGCCTCGTACGCCGAGGTGTTACCGCCGGCTGGGTGGAACAGCAGCACCGGCGTCGGGTCACCGGCCTGCGGGTCGTAGGTCTTCTTCCCGTCGATCAGTCGCAGGTAGCGCACAAATCCGTCGGTGTCGGCGGCCGCGTCGAGGAACTCGCGAACATAGTTAGACATCTCCTCGATGGTCTCCGAATCGAGGATGTCCTCCACGTCGATGTCACCACCGGTGCGCTCGTTGAGCTTGTCGGTGAGAGCTTGTGCCACATCCTCTTCGAGGACCGGGAGCTTGTTGAAGATGCCGCCGGCCGAGCGTTTGGTGACCACCGCATACACCCCGAAGGTGAGCCGTTCGGCGGCGTCACGCGGCGGGACGTCGGAGCCCGCGGCCTCGGCGACCGCGGCCTGCGAGGTGAGATCCGCGGGCTTCTGAGCGCTGTCGGCGGGAGCGGGAGCGCTGTCGGCGACGGAGGGAGCGCTGTCGGCGGGAGCGGGAGCGCTGTCAGCGGGAGCCGGAGCGCTGTCGGCGCGTTTGGCGTTCTGCTCGTCGATGTAGGCGTTGAGCGCGGCGGTGTCGAGTTCGCCTCCGCCGGCGGCATTCTCGGCGAGGTCGTCGAGTTCGTCGCGGTGATGGACCGCGTAGTTCACGAACTTGGAGACGTCGGAGAGATTCGCCTGCCGCATGGCCTGGAGTTGCAGCTGCGGGATGTCGAACTCGAATTCGACGCGATTCTTGATGCGCACGGCCATCAGCGAATCGAGGCCCAACTCGACGAGCGGGATCTCGCGGGGCAGATCCTCCGGGTCGTAACCCATGGATTCGCCGACGATGATCGCGAGCCGGTCGTCGATCGACTCACCGGATTGCGGGTCCCACTTGTTGCCGATGTCGTCGATGATCTCGTCCTCGACGACCACCGAGTTGTCGATGTAGCCGACCTTGCGCGGATCGATGGCGCCGTCGGCGGGTTGGGGGGCGCTGTCGGCGGGTTGGGGGGCGCCGTCGGCGGTACCGGCGACGGTGACGACCGCCTCGAACAGCAGGCGGAAGTTCTTGTCGTGCTTGGCATGCACGGTCACCGACGCACCACCCGGGTGCGGGCTCAGCGTCGTCGTGAGCGTTCCCTCGCCAGCACCGGCACCGATCTCGCCGTGGGCCACCGCGGCACCGACCGTCACCTCGGCGAGGACCTGTGCGGCCGCGGCACGGACCAGCTCACGCACGTCGGTGACCGCGCCGGCGTTGACCTCCCAGGCATGCCGGCCGTCGGGCAGCGCCACGTGTGCACCGGGGATCGATCCGCTGCCACCACCGGAATTCACGGTGGCCTTGAGCCAGTACGGCTTTCGCTCGAAGCGGGTGCGCGGGATGTCGGCGAACGCGCGGCCGGCGCCGGTGCCGAACAGCGACGCGACATCGACGGCGTGACCGTGCACGTACAGCTTCATCAGGGCATTGATGACGCCGAAGCTCTCGTCTTCCTTGCGGCGCAGCGTCTCGATCAGCTCGGCGTTCTGGAGTCCGGCCGAGAACGTCACCGCCGCAACGGAGATCAGGACCGCCGGGTTGGGCGAGAGTTCGAGGAAGGTGCGGTGACCGTTCTCCACCGACTTCGCGATGGCCTGCGAGAACCACACGCTGTGGCGCAGTCCCTTGAGGAAGTAGTCGATGGTGTGCACCGGCTCGTGCCCGGGACGATAGAAGGTCTCGCGGTCCACCGAGCTGTAGAACCCGACGGTCGGGCGCAGTGGTTCGATTCCGGTGAGCTCGTAGGCCAATTCGCCGAGCAGCGGGTCCATTTGCGAGGTGTGGCTCGCACCCTTCGTCTGCAGTTTGCGGCCGAGTTTGCCCTCCTTCTCGGCGCGCTCGACGATGGCGTCGACCTGCGGCTCTGGACCACCGATGACGGTGTGAGTCGGCGCCGCATAGACACAGATCTCGAGGTCCGGGTAGTCGACGAGGACGTCGTTGATGTCCTCGGCGGAGTACTCGACGAGCGCCATCAGCCGGATGTCGTCGCCGGTGAGCATCGACTCACCCTCACCCATCAGACGCGAGCGCTGACAGATCACCCGTGTCGCATCCTCGAGCGAGAGACCACCACTGATGTAGGCGGCCGAGGCCTCCCCCATCGAATGCGGTACCAGCACACCGGGTTGCGCGCCGAAGTGGCGCAACGTGTCGGCGAGGGCGACCTGGATGGTGTAGATGCCGACCTGGCTGGTCTCGATGCCGTAGGTCTGTGCGTCGTCGAGGAACATCTCGACGATGGAGTATCCGAGTTCGCGCTGCACGAGGTGATCGACGCGGTCGGCGTACTTGGCGAACACCGGATTCTCGGTGTAGAGCTGTTTGGCCATCTTGCGGTGCTGCGACCCGAAGCCGCTCAGCAACCACACCGCCGATGCGGCGTCCGGCGAATCCGCCGAGTACACAAGCGGATTGGCCTTGCCCTCGGCCACCGCACGGACACCCTTCACGGCGTCCTCGTGGGAGCGGGCCATGACGACGGCGCGCGACCGCCCATGGTTGCGGTGCGCGAGCGCCCGTCCGATGTCGGCGAGCGGGGTGGCTTGTCCGGCATCGGATTCGAGCCACTTGAGCAGATCGGCGGCCGCCTTGCGGCGCCGCGACGGCAGGAACGCCGAGATCACCAGGGGCACCACCGACCCGTCGACCGCGCATGGCGCGAAGTCGTCGGCCGGATCACGTTCGGCGACAACGGCATCGGCTTCAGGAGCGACCGACTGCGCGGCGAGTACCGCACGTTCGGCCTCGGTGAGGAAGTCCTCGTCGTCGTCGAGGTCGGTGGCCGGTGTCTCGGCGGCGGCCGCGTCGGCCAGATCGGCGACGGCGGCCGGTTCTTCGAGGTCGCCCGGGAGTACCTCGCGGACGATGACGTGGGCGTTGGTGCCGCCGAAGCCGAATCCGGACACCCCGGCGATGGCGTGCCCGGAGTAGCGCGGCCACTCGGTGATCTCGTTGGTGACCTTGAGTCCGGTCGCCTCGAACTGGATGTAGGGGTTGGGTCCGGCGTAGTTCAAGGAGGCCGGAATCTTGTTGTGCCCCATGGACAACACGACCTTGGCCAGTGCACCGGCACCGGCTGCGGACTCCATGTGCCCGAAGTTCGTCTTGGCCGATCCGAGCAGCGCGGGGGCACCGACGACACGTCCGCGACCAACCACCCGGCCCAGTGCGTCGGCCTCGATCGGATCACCGAGAATGGTGCCGGTGCCGTGGGCCTCGACGTAGTCGACCTGACGCGGATCGAGTGCGGCGTCGGCATACGCCGATCGCAGAACCTCCACCTGCGCTTCGGGATTGGGCGCGAAGATGCCGTTGGAACGGCCGTCGGAGTTGACCGCCGTACCGGAGATCACCGCGAGGACCTGATCGCCGTCACGGCGGGCGTCGGCGAGCCGTTTGAGGACGAACAGACCACCACCCTCGGAGCGCACCATGCCGTCGGCGTCGGCGGAGAAGGCCTTGATGTGCCCGTCCTTGGCGACCGCGCCGATCGTGTCGAAACCGACGGTGGCAGCCGGGGTGAGGATCATGTTGACGCCACCGGCCAGGGCGACCTCGGACTCGCCCGAACGCAGGCTCTGCACGGCCTGGTGGACGGCCACCAGCGACGACGAGCACGCGGTGTCGATGGCGACCGACGGGCCGTGGAAGTCGAAGAAGTAGGAGACGCGGTTGGCGATGATCGAGGTGGCGGTGCCGGTCAGGGCGTAGGCCGCGGTCTCGTCGGAGCCCTCACCGAGACCGAGAGCGGCCATCAGCTGGTAGTCGTTGGTGGAGGTGCCGACGAAGACGCCGACGCTGCCACCCTTGAGGTCGCTGGCCGGGATGCGTGCGTGTTCGAGGGCTTCCCACGTCAGTTCGAGCGCGAGCCGCTGCTGCGGATCGACCATCTCGACCTCGCGCGGGCTCATCTGGAAGAAGTCGGCGTCGAACGACTTGACGTCGTCGAGGTATCCGCCGCGCAGGTTGCGCTTCTCGAGGACCTCGGCCATCCGCGGGTCGGCCTTGAACTCGGTCCAGCGATCGTCGGGGAGGTCGGAGATGCCGTCACGGCCCTCGATCAGGGCCTCCCACGTCGACTCCGGCGACTGACCGGCCTTCGGGAATCGCGTGGAGAGCCCGACGATGGCGATGTCGTCGGCGTCGCTGCGCTCGCGCTCCCAGAAACGGTCGGCGTCGGTGTCGATGCCCTCGTCGGGATCGCCCTCGATGATGCGCGTCGCCAGAGTTGCAATTGTCGGATGGTTGTACACGACGGTCGCGCTCAGGATGACGCCGGTCTTGTCCTCGACGTCGGCGGCCAGCGCCACCGCATCCCGCGAGGACAGACCGAGTTCCTCCATCGGGCGATCGACAGAGATCTGATCGGCCGGTACACCGGTGGCCCGCGCCACCCAGTCACGCAACCAATCGCGTAGCTCGGGGACGGTCAGCCCACCGGCGGTCTCCCCGTCGGTGCTGGTGGCGTCGACCTGGTTGTTCGGCTCGTCGTTATTCAGTTCAGACATCGTTTCTCAGGGTACTTGGCGACGGCTCGATGGCCGCGCGGGTTCGTGACGGCGGCCGGCCGACGCGGAGGATGTGCGGCGAAAGGCTTCGCTGCGCTACACGCCCGCATCTGGGAAGGCCGTCTGCTTGTACCCACCTCGCAGGCTGCCGTCGATGTAGGCGGCCTTGGTCGCGCGGCGGGCGATCTTGCCGCTGGAGGTGCGTGGGATGGACCCGGCGGGGACGAGCAGGATGTCGCGGGCCATGACGCCGTGGCGTCCGGCGATGGCCGCGCGCACGGTGTCGGCGACTTCTTGCGGGTCGTGGCGTTTACCCGGTCCGCGCTCGGCGACGATCACGAGTTGTTCGGAAGCGTCGTCGGGGTCGAAGGTCAGTCCGCTCGTGGATTGTTCGAAGACCACCTTGGGCAGTTCGTTGGCCGGGACCGCGAAGGCCGCGACGAATCCGGGGCGCAGGGCCGGACTGGCTTCTTGCGCACTGAATTCGAGGTCCTGCGGGTAGTGGTTGCGGCCGTCGACGATCACCAGGTCCTTGACGCGGCCGGTGATGTAGAGCTCGCCGTCGAGCCACACGCCGTAGTCGCCGGTGCGCATCCAGGTGGCGTCGGCGGGGGCGCCGTCGGTGTGGCTGTTCTGCGCGAGCGGGGTGGTGATCGTGTTCTCGAAGGTGTCCTTGGTTTCCTGCGGCTTGTTCCAGTAGCCGGCGCCGATGTTGAGGCCGTGCAGCCAGATCTCGCCGACCTCGCCGTCGGCCTTCTCGATGCCCACGCCGTTCTCGTCGTATTCGGCGGCGTCGACGATCGCGGCCCACTGGCTGAGCGCGACCTGTCCACAGGAGACCTGGGCGACGGCGTTGGGCGCGTCGGAGTCGATGACCTTCATCCGGCCGGCGTTGAGCTCTTCGCGGTCGACGTAGATGACCTTGGCTTCGTTGTCGCGTTGGGTGGCCGACACGAACAGGGTGGCCTCAGCCATGCCGTAGCACGGCTTGATCGCGGTCTTGGGCAGTCCGTACGGGCCGAATGCCTCGTTGAATTTCTTCATCGAGCTGACGGTCACCGGCTCGGAGCCGTTGATCAGGCCGATGACGTTGGAGAGGTCGAGTTTCTCCCCTTCCTTCGGCAGGCCGCGGGCGGCGGCGTGCTCGTAGGCGAAGTTGGGGGCGGCGGCGTAGGTGGGTGCGTTGTCGTCGTCGGCGGCGAGCTCGCGAATCCAGCGGCCGGGCCTGCGCACGAAGGCCTGCGGGCTCATGATGGTGATGTACTTGCCGCCGAGAGCGGGCAGGATCACCGTGAGCAGGCCCATGTCGTGGAACATCGGAAGCCAGGTGACGCCGCGGGCATTGCGGTCGATCTCGATGCAGTCGTAGATCTGCAGGACGTTGGCGGCCACCGCCTGGTAAGTGATCTCCACGCCTGCGGGTACGCGCGTCGAGCCCGATGTGTATTGCAGGTAGGCGACGGTGTCCTTGTTGTGGTCCTTGCCGGCGATGGGTGCGACCCAGCTCGAGCCGACCGAGTCGGGCACGGCGTCGACGGCGATGACGCGGGGACGTTCCTTGGCCGGGCGGTCGGCGAAGAAGTTGCGCACCGCTTCGGCGGATTTGGTGGAGGTGAGGATCGCGGTCGGCTCGCAGTCGGAGAGCACCGCGGTCAACCGGTCGGTGTGACCGGGCTCGTCGGGGCTGAACAGCGGAACCGCGACGTTGCTCGCGTACAGCGCGGCGAAGAAGCCGATCACGTATTCGAGCGATTGCGGGGCGAGAATGGCGACGCGGTCGCCGTGTTTGGTGACCTGTTGCAGCCGTGCCGCCACTGCACGGAGTCGCTTGCCGAACTGTGCCCAGGTGAGATCCTGACGTTCGCCCTCGCGCTCCCGGCTGTAGTCGATGTAGCGGTAGGCGAGTGTGTCGGCGGCATCGCGGACGTTGCGCTCGACGTAGTCGACGAGTGTCGCGTCCTCGGTGAAGTGCAGCTGACCGTTCTCGTCGAGGAACTGCTCAAATTCAGTCTTCAGCATTCATTACTCCTGTGGCCCCCACGTTCCTGCCCCCATTTGGGCATATCGTGCGTACCTCGTGGCACACCCCGCGGCGCCCGACCGCGCTGCTCGGTTCAGTGTGACCCTCAGGTCGTTCCTTGCCGTGCACCGGTGGTCGTGTCGGTACCCATTCGTCCGTGGACCGCGTCGGTCGCGGTCGCACGACACTTCCCAACCCTTTCGCTCACTTCGTGATCGTCATGTCCACCTTGACTCCACCGCAGTGCGATCACTCCACTGCAGCAGCCTTTCACCGGCGGTTGTCGTGCGGCTTCCTGCCCCCGGACCGAGGACACACTTTACTCTCCCTTGAGGAGCGAAATGACCGGCGCGAAGGCATCCATCTGCGTCGGGAACACCCCGACGTAGGACATCGAGGTGCGCCGCCGCACCTCGCGGATCTGGTCGGCGATCTCCTCGAACGATCCGATCGCGATGTACGGCGAGTTCAGCACGTCGTCGACGGTGAACTCGGTGTCGCGTTCGATGTTCGGCGGATACCCCTGCTCGAGTGCCTTGAGCGCCATCTCTGCAGTGGACTGCCGATCGTCGGTGATGACGATGACCGCGATCGTCCAGTTGAGCTCGATCTCGGCGAACCGGTCGCCCGCGGCCTGCCGGATGCGGTCGACCCGCTCGGCGGTCTTCTCGATGGTCATGTCCGACAGCTTCATCCGCCCGTCGGGGGTGGTGCCCGGCGCCACGGAGATGATGTCGGCGTGCTTGGCGGCCAGTGCGAGCATCTTGGGTCCGCCACCGCCGACGGCGATCGGCGGACGCGGCCCCTGACGCGGTCGCGGGCTGCCCTCGAGCCCCTTCATCTGGTAGAACTCGCCGTCGAAGTCGACGGTCTCCCCGCGCATGAGCTTGTCGAGGATCGTCAACGATTCATCGAGCCGCCGGATACGCACACCCGGGGATTCGAACTCGATGCCCGCCTTGTCGAACTCCTCCTTGAGCCAGCCCGCACCGATCCCGAGTTCCAGGCGGCCCTTACTCAGGACGTCGATGGTGTTGGCCTCCTTGGCCAACAGCGCCGGATGCCGGAAGCCGTTCGCGAGAACCGACGTCGCCAGCCTGATGCGGTCGGTGGCCTGGCTCAGCGCTCCCAGTGCGGCCAGCGGGCCGACCTGGTTGCCGAGGTGATCGGGTACGGCAAAGGTGTCGTATCCGTATTCCTCGGCGGTCTGGGCCAACTTCACGAACTTGCGGGCGCCGCCCTCGTCCTTGTTGCCCTCACCACCGGCGCCGAACCGGAACGCGCGCAGCGTGGTCTCGCCGCCACCGGTCCCGGTGGTCTCGCCCTGGGTCATTGGTTCTCCTCGTCGCGTTCGCGGCGTCGTCATGAGCTCTCGTGGCCGTGCGGGGCGTCCCCATTCCACAGGACACCGCCGAGCCAGCCCACAACGTTAATGCAGCAGGTCGGCGCCGCCCAAACGGATCGGTCCCCGCTCAGCGCCTTCCCAGACACCCCGCAGCACGCGACGCCCTGACGTGGGCGCTCAGTTGTGCGCCGGACGCGGGGCCTCGTCGATGAGTCCGTTGACCCAGCCGCGCATCCACTGGGTCGCGGTCGCGCCGTCGAGAGACCAGTACCGCGGCGTCGCATACATCGCGTGCACCGGGTTGTTGATCGCACTCGCCAGTTGGCTCACGGCACTCAACGGATTCGACGCCGTCGGTGCGTCGCAGATGAGATCACCTGGGGCACAAATGGATACGACCTTGCTCTGGAGATCCCCGAAGCCACCGGGACGCGGGCCGGTCATCGTGGTCCCCGGCACCAGCGACCCCATACCCGCGAGCGCGATCTCGGCACCGACGCCGGGCGGGTTCGGCCCGATGTCACGCTGATCGCCGGGCTGACGGCGACCGTCGGCGATGAGTCCGACCCCGAGGACGAGGTCGGCGTCGGACTGCGGCAGGACGTTCCCACGGCCGTTGCCGATCGCCGAGGCGAGGTCGCCGCCGATGACCGCACCCTGTGAGAAACCGACGATGACGTAGCGCGTCAGCGGGCAGTGCTCGTGGGTGGAGATGATCTTGCCCGCGGCACGCTTGTAGCCCTGGGTACGCGAGTCGTTGTAGCTGCTCTGCCGGTCGTTGAGGTTCGTGGGATTCCGGAACTCGGCGATGTAGGGCACCGTGTAGACCTCGGTGCGCGACTCGGGGAATTCACTCTTGATCGCCTTGGAGACGCGCAGCAGCAACGATGCCGGCTTGGACCTCGGATTCAGCGGATCGTCGTTCGGCGTGGACTCCCAGGTGCCCGGGATCACCAGCGTCAACACGTCGGCGCAGTCGGCGGGCTGGGCCTCCGGCCGGTTCGGTGGCGTCGTCGTCGATGGGCCACCACCGCGCGGCGGTGCCGGCGGGCCCTCGACGATGCCCTTGATCCAGATCACGATCAGCACGATCGCGATGACGGCGATCAGTGCGACCGCGAGCATCAGCAGGCGCAGCGCACGTGAGGTCCGTGAGCGTTTCTTCCGGGCGTTCACAGGTCGGTTGCCGCTAGCAATAGTTGTCCTGGGCGGCCTTGATCACCTTGTCGGCCTTGGCATTGGCCTCCGCCGTGTTCTGGGTGCCGGGCGCGACCAGTGCGGTGACGTACGCCTTGGTGGTCACCGGGTCGGTGTTCTTCTTCTGCGCGTCGCAGACGTAGGTGGCCAGCGACAGCGCGACACCGTTGTCGGTGTCACCGAGCAGCGTGACGTTCTGGCTGCGCAGGGCCTGCAGGTATCGCTTGGCCTTGTCGTCGAGCGGCGCTCCGTCGGGCGCGGTGAGTTGTCCCGATGCCGGTGCCGCGGAACCGGGCGTGGTGGCCGGCAACGCGGACCCGCCGGTGGTCGAGGTGGCGCCGACCGAAGCCTGGCCGGATTCCGGCGTGCTCGACGCCGAGGCACTCGACGGCGCGGAGTACAGCGACGTCGTGGTGACCGGATTGCTGGTGATCGGGGCGCTCGCCGTGGAATCGTCCGAACACGCCGCCAGTGACCCCAGCGCGAACGCCACGCCGGTCATCAGCACACCCAGCCTCAAGAACTTCGTCATCATCTCTTCCTCGTCACGCATCACCGATGCCGCCTCGAACCCTCCGACCCCTGGTTCGACCGGGGCGCGCCGGTGACCACGTACACACATGTGGTGGTTTGTCCCAACCGCCAGCAAGGCTACCCAACAAGACGAACATCATTCGTCACCGGAGCCACCTCACCTGCGCAAACATTGCGATTCCACAGTGAGATCTCAGGACGCACACACGCGGCACCCGATGTCCGGTGCCGCGTGTGTGAGCTGGATCTATCGCGCGAGTTGCGCACCGCCCTTCGGCGACCAGTTGATCCGGCCGTGCTCGAAGGTCTGCGTCTTGCCACCATCGCGACCCCACGGCATCTCACCGCTGGTCGGCAGACCGAGCTTGCCGCCGGGTCCGCCCGCGCCGACGTAGGCGCCGCCGATCGCGCCGCCGACCACCTGCGGCCCCTTCGGCCCGGTGATGATCCGCCCCTCGGCGAAGTCCTGGGCACGCCCGCCGGGTACCCCGTACTCCGGCGTCAGGCACACTCCGAGCCGAGCCGGGCCGGCGACCTTCTTGAACGCCGGGCTGACCCCGCAGGCCACCTTGTCACCGTTGAGACCGAGCGCCGCGGCCGCCTGCGGCCATGCCTGATGCATCTCGAATTCCCAGTAGGGCCAGGTATGGGTACCCGACGCCCGGTAGACAGCCTGCCCGGGAATTCCCAACTGATTCAACTTGATTGCGAACTGCTGCGAGGTGACCCGGGAGAGCAGCTCGAGTCCCACGCCGGAGTAGTTGGTCGCGAGCATCGGAATGTCGGACGGTTTGTCGTACGGGCCGACCATGCCGTTGCCCGACGAGATGTAGAGACTCGTGCCCCGCAGTTTGTCGGCGAGCAGGTACGGGTCGTGAGCCTTCCACTCCGGATCGCTGGGCGGGCCGAACATCTTCATCGCGTCGTAGCCACCACCGTCACGCAGGGCGAACTGGATGGCCTGCGGCATCCCGTAGGACGTCAGCTGCAGGATGCCGGAGAACGACGCGGCGAACTTGTAGTACCCGGGGTTGCGTGCCGCGAGCATCATGGCCGCCGAGCCACCCATCGAGAGCCCCTCGATGCCACGCACATCCGTTGAGCGCCAATCACCCTCGATGATCGGCGGGAGCTCGTGGATGAGGAAGGTCTCCCACTTGTAGTTCTTGCCCTTGTCGGTTTCCTTCCAGTCGGTGTAGAAACTCGACTCGCCACCGATCGGCAGGATGACGTTGACGTTCTTGTCCTTGTAGAAATCGACCACGTCGGTGTTGAGAACCCAGCCGCTCTGATCGTCCTGCGCACGCAAACCGTCGAGCATGGTCAGCTGCGGGAACCGCGCCGTCGGATTGGCCCACCAGTCACGGGCCAGCAGAATCTGGACCTGGATCTCGGTGTTCATCGACGGGGAGAACACCCAGAGCGCGACGCGACGGTCGGTGTACCAGAACACCTTGGTGACGCGGGCGGGCTGGGTCGGCGCCGGAGAGGCCGCGGGGGTGGCCGCCGGGGCCGGGGCCGCGGGGCTCGCCGGGGCCGCCGGTGCCGGGCTCGCGGGCGCCGGAGGCGCCGCCGGACTCGCGGGCGCCGGGGCCGGCGCCGGGGCGCCGACGGCGTCCTGCTGGCCGATGAGGGCCCAACCGAGCGCCACCAGCACGACCACCACCATCGTGATGACGACTCGTGGCGTTCGCCGGCTCATCGCACCGCGAGGGGCCGTACGCCCACTCGTTCGCCCCGCACTCACTGTTCGCATACCCTCGCGCTCCTTCGCACCCCTGATGGTCGACGCATCGCGGTCGGCGACCGCGTCGACTCAGTGGCCCCTCAAGTCACAGAAATCTCACTGGTGTCATTACGCCTCAGGTGTTTCTTACACGTCGCACCCCGCGTTGGCGCGACGCCACGCTGTGGCGGGTGAGATTTTTGTGACTTCTGTGATGAGAGTTGCGTGGATTGCCGGTCATGCCGGACCAACGAGACAACCCCGGCCGACACCGTGTGGTGGCGGCCGGGGTTGTCCCGTGAACTCAGTTGATCAGTCGAACTCAGTTGATCAGTTGAAGAAGCCTCGCGAATAGGCGTTCCAGACCATGTCCTGCCAGTAGCCCCAGGCGTGGGTGCCGTTGGCGTAGTAGCTCATGATCGGCAGGCCGTTGATGAAGGCGAGTCCTTCGAAGGCCTTGGCCTGGGTGAACGCGAGGAACTCCAGCGTCGAACCCTTGAACAGGTCGTCGAAGACGTTCGGCAGCGCGTTGTACTTGCCGAAGAGTCCGTTACCGGAACCGACGAACAGTTTCAGGCCCTGCATGCGGTTGATACGCAGCGACGGGTCGTTGTCGTACCAGCGGCCGTCCCACGGCGGACCCCACATGGCGTCGACGTTCCACGGCTGCGGCGCGACGTCGAGCATCGCCAGACGGATCATCGTGTGCATGCCGGGGGCACTGAGGAAGTTGTAGCCCGACAGCGAGCCGGCGGCGTAGTAGAGGTCGCGACGCTTGGAGGCCAGGACCAGCGCGGCGTTACCGCCCATCGACACGCCCATGATGGCGTACTTGCCGTTCTTGCCCTGGAATCCGTTGGCCCGGAGTGCCTGCGGGAGGCGGTTGTTGATCACGCACTCCCACATGTAGCGGCTCTGCTGGCCGTTGAAGTTACTGGGCGCGTTCCAGTTGGTGTAGAAGCTGGCCGGTCCACCGATCGGCTCGACGACGTTGACGCCGCGATTGACCAGTTCCTGGACGTTGGTGTTGATCTCCCAGCCGGAGAAGTCGTACTGGGCGCGCATGCCGTCGAGCAGGATGACGGTGCGCTTGTTCTGCGGCTTGAACCAGGTACGCACCTGGACCTTGCCGGGAGCCATGGACTTGTTGCCGAAGGCGCCGTTGGTGGGCATGCCGCAGGCATCGATCCAGAGGGTCTTCCGGAAGCCCGTGCCATTGACGCGTGCATCGGCCTGGCCCGTTCCGACCACTGCTCCGATCAGACCCGCGACGGTCATCACGGCGACAACGATCGCCACGAACCGTGCACTGAGTCCCGTGGACGCCTTCGGTTTCAGTTCACCTACACCCATCGACCTGCATTCTCCCTCTGTCACCGGTTCCGACGCAGTCACACCATCGCGTCGAACTCCGGACTACACCTCTGCGACGTCCGATCCCCCACACCGAACCCTCGCGCTTCTTGCGCACGAGGAACCCCCGGCAGCCTATTGCAGCCACCGAACCCTGACAAACTCTGTGATGTCTCTCACAGCTCTCTCAGGTTGGTGCGGACGGATCGGTCCCACCGCATTCTCACGGTCGGTCTATCGGTCGCACTGCGCGGCACGTTACCGATTCGAGATAATTTCTCGCAACTTCCTCTGATGCTGCGCGCAGGTTCCTCACAGCGTCCGCGCTTCCGCGGTCAGCGCGGGTGGATACGCGGAGGCATCGTCAAACCGCAGTGCTCGATCTCGTATTCGGGGTTGCGGTCGATGCGATAGTCGGTGAACGTGAACGACTGGATCAGGTTGCTCTTGAACCGCTGCCACGTCCACGGCGCCTCGTAGGAGGCGATCCGATCCCGGGTGGCCGGGCACGTCAAAGCCACCTGCGCCTGACGGACGACGTCCTCGTCGAGGAACCCGGGCAGGATCGGGGCCCGCGGAACCGCTCCGGCCTCGGCGACCACCCACTCGGTCGGCAGTACCTTGTCGTGACCGATGCGGCCGTCGTCGAGGCGCTCGGTGTGCGCGGCGATCGGATACGCCAGCCCCATCTGGTCGATGACCCGCACATCCAGCGGTGCATTCATGCTCGTCATGCCGAGATTGAGGAAGAACACCGTCAGATGGCGCTTGTCCTGCGGGGTGTTGGCGGGCAGGCGGGCGATGTACCACTGGTCGTAGTCGAAGGACGCGATCAGCACACCGCCCTCCTTCTGATACTGCGCGATGTCCTCGACCATCGCCTTCATGCGCGGATAGTCCAGGTAATCCTTGGCGGTGACCGGGTTCTCGATGCCCATGTTGGTGACGTAGAAGCGTCGCTCGTCGACGATGCCGCTGCGGCCGATGTCGATGCCGGCGTTGGGCAGGACATCCTCGTGGACGATCGCAGCCCAGGCGATGGTGGTGATCCACATGGCTGCGAGGACGGTCGAGCCGACCAGTTGCAGGCGTGTGCGGCGGGCGCGCAGAGCGCCGTCGGCGTCAGCGAGAGCGCCGTCGGTGTCGGCGAGAGCGCCGTCGGCGTCGGCGAGAGCGCTGTCGGCGTTGGCGGGGGCGGGCCGGCGCGTGCGGCGGAAGGCCGCGGCGACTCCGCGCACCGGGATGGTCACCGGAATCACCATGAGCGGCAACAACATCACGAACAGCGGCGTCAGCAGGACGCGGCCGTGCATGAAGTCGCCGCCCTGACGCAGCCAGTACACGCCGACGATGAAGCCGGCGAGCACCATCGCGGTGACCACCGCGCCCGGCGTCTGCAGACGCCGCGACCACGACGCCAACCGGGCACGCATCGACCTCGGGGCCTGCGACGCCGGCTCGGGCCGGGTGGGGCTGAGCTTGCGTGCGCGCACCCCGACAGCGAGCAGGATGCCCGCGACGAGCGCGAGGACGACCGGCAACAGCAACGTGTAGGGCCCGAAGAGGTTGGCCAGGTAGAGGAAGCCCTGATGCCACTTGGAACCGCTGGCGTCCTTGGCGACGGCCGGGTTGGGAACCAAAAGTGCGTAGTAGCCCATCCGGAAGATCTGGTAGCCCACCGGGAGGATTGCGGCGAAGACGACGATGCCGACACGCATCTTCCACGTCTGGGGCGCCAGGAACACCAGCACCAGGGCGATCCCGCCGATGACCGTGAGCTCGGGCCGAACCAGCGGCGCCAGTCCGGCCCAGAAGGCGAGGAACAGCGTGGCCGCCGAACCGGCTCGCGTCGCGTCGGCCCCGGACGGGCGCCGACACCAGGAGATCAGCAGACACCACAGCACCGCAGCCCAGAAGATACAGAGCCCGTTCTCCAGGCCACTGGTCGCGAAGTCGCGTGCCGGCGGCAACGCGATGTAGATGATCGGGCCGAGCGGAAGCAGCAGTGTGTAGCCGTCGCCGGTGATCCCACCGAGGCGTCGGCGCAGCAGGCGGGCGGTTCCGTACATCGCGATGGGTACCGCCGACACCGACAACACCAGCGCCACCCACAGGGCGACGTACTCGAGTTGGCCGTCGGTCACCCACGCCCAGAACCACAGCAGGTAGGTCCACGCCGTGGAGGTGTTGGCCTCCACCCGCTCCCCGGCGTTGAACACCGGCCCGTTGCCCGCGAACAGGTTGCGCAGGGTGCGCAGCACGATGAGTCCGTCGTCGGCGATCCAACGCCGCTGCCACGCGCCGATGGCGAAGAAGGTGGTGACGGTGATGGCACCTATCAGGAAGCTGATGACGGCGGTCCACTCGCGGCCACCCCAACGGCGCCACGCGCCCACGTCGACCGTGCGCTTCTTCTCGCCGACCGTGCGCTTCTTTACGTTGACCGTGCGCTCATCTTCATCGACCGGGCGCTCGTTGTCATCGACCGTGCGCTCGTTCGCGCCGACCGGGCGCTCCTCGTCGGGCCCGTCGCCGCCGAGATTCAGGCGCAGCCACTGGGTGGGCGCGTCGTCCTCGGGCAACTGCCCTCGCCCGTGATCTGAAGACTGCCCTCGATCAGGAGACTGCATAGACCGCGACACCCACGCATACTATCCAGGCCACCGCCAGGACCTGCAGTACGCGGTCACCGAGAACGATCTCCTCGGGTTCTCCGGCCTGACCACCGTCGATGTCGACGGCGTAACGCAGGATCGCGATGGTGAACGGCACCATCGACACGGCGTAGGCGACGTTGGTGTCGTGGCCGGAGTTCTTGTCGAAGGCCCACAGTCCGTAGAAGAGGACGACGGCCGTGGCCGCCAGCGTCCACACGAACCGCAGGTAGCTGGTGGTGTAGTACTGCAGCGCCTTGCGGATCTTGGCGCCGGTGCGCTCGGCGAGCTGCAACTCGGCGTAGCGTTTGCCGGCCGCCATGAACAGCGCACCTGCGGCCATCACCAGCAGGAACCACTGGGAGAGGCGGATCTCGGCCGCCACACCACCGGCGATGGCGCGCAACACGAAGCCCGACGAGACGATGCAGATGTCGATGACGGCCTGGTTCTTCAGCCCGAAGCAGTAACCGAGCTGGATGACCAGATAGATCGCGATGACCACGGCGGTCTGCCAGTTGGCGATGAGCGCCACCCCGATCGATCCCGCACCCAGCACCACCGCGAGGCCGTAGGCCAGCGGCACCGGGACCACGCCGGCGGCGATCGGCCGGAACCGCTTGGTCGGATGGTTGCGGTCCGACTCGACGTCCATCGCGTCGTTGACCAGGTAGATGCAGGAGGCGACGAGGCAGAAGGCGATGAACGCCAGGCCGACGCGTCCCATCGCACCGGCGTTGGTCAGGGCATCGCTACCCGCGGCCAGCGGAGCGGCGAGGACGAGGACGTTCTTCACCCACTGACGTGGCCGGACGGCCTTGATCAGCCCGGTGGCCAGGTTCTTGGGCGGGCCCTTGACCTTTCCGTGCTCGATCGGCTCCTCGCTCATGCCTTCTCCTTAGTGGACTTGCCGCCGACGACCCGCCCCACGAGGAGACGCGCTGTCGACCCCGGCATCAGCGCCACTGCGCCGACACGGGCAGCAGCACCTGCGAGCCGGGTGGATCGCGGGTGGCGGGCCGCGGTGTCGGCGGCACGCTCGATGAACTGATCGCCGACGACGACGGCACCGGCGCTCAGTGCGCCGATCGCGGCTCCGGCGGCGACATCGCTCGGATAATGCACCCCGAGAACCAGTCGCGAGGTGAGCATAGGCGGCACCAGCACCGCCGGAAGCAGGTAGGGCGGCAAACCCGCGGCCCGGCCGATGAGGACCGCCGCGGCCGTCGTCGACGTGGCGTGCGACGACGGGAAACTCAGTCGACTCGGTGTGGACACCCCGACCCGGATCCGCGGATCGTGTGGGCGCTTGCGCCGGACGATGCGCTTGATCATCACCGATGCCGCGTGCGCGCCGAAGGCCCCCGCGCCGGCCTCGAGCCAGCGGCGTTGCGCGGTGGCGTCGTCGCGTCGCACGGCCAGCCCCCAGCCGACGGCGCTGATCGCCAGCCAGCCGAGGGAGTGCTCGCCGAAGTGTGAAAGACCGCGGGCGGCGGGCACGACGCCGGGCGCCTCGAGCAGCACACCCTGGACACCGATCAGTGCGGCGACCTCACCCGTCGGGTCCGCGGTCTGCGCCGTGACGGCCGGTGATGGGCCCCGATCAGTCGATTCCGAAGACACGCGCCCAGCTCTCCTTACTGGTCAGGTCCCGGTGTTGGGCGCGGTAGCGCTCCGTCAACTCGGGGAACCTCTCATTGAGTTCACGTACCAGCGCCGCGGATTCACGCGCGAGGGCGATCATCTTGTCGCGGTCGCGCTGGCGATACACCACGCCGCGGCCGTCGGCGGTGGTGACGGTGACGCCGTCGACCCGGCCGAGAGAGAACCACCGGGCCTCGATCGGCGGGTAATTGGCCTGGGGCACTTCGTGATGCCGCGGATCGGCCGGACGCATGTTGTTGACGATCGCCCCGGCCAGCGCCCGCAGCTTGGTGACCGGGTTGCTCGGCACCGTCGTCCCCAGATGCGTTGCCTCACCACTGGTTCGGGGCAACTCGGTCGCCGACGGCAGGACCACGGCATCCGGGTACTCCTTGCGCATGGCGGCGATCTTCGGCAGCGCGGTCGGCAGCAGCGAGCGGATGTGGTCGGGGCCGGCGAGGAAGTCGCGGATCGCCTCGTTCTGGATAGCCACCGTCGAATACTCAAGGCAGAGAAGGTGTTTGGCGGTTGCCTTGACCATGGACTGCAGAATGCCCTTGATCGGACCGTCGTGGTGGATCGCGGCGACGACGAGCCGGTTGCGCAGGTGGAAGTACGCCTGCCAGTCGATGGCGTCGTCCTTGTCGCTCCACGCCATGTGCCAGATCGCGATCCCGGGAACCGTCGCCGTCGGGTATCCGGCCTTGCCTGCGCGCAAAGCGAATTCCCAGTCGTCCCACTTGATGAACAGCGGCATCGGCAGGCCGACCTCCTCGGCGCAGACACGCGGGATCATGCACATCCACCAGCCGTTGCCCTCGACGTCTATCCGGCGGTGCAGGTTCTTCGAGTTCTCCCGGTCACGCAGCGGGTACTCGGCGAAGTCGTGGTCGTATTCCACGAACGGCGCCGCCGTCCACATGAAGGTGTGGTGGTTGATGACCTCACCCATGCAGTGCAGGTGACTGCGGTCCTGCAGGTTCAGCATTTGCCCGCCCACCAGCATGGGGGTGCGGGCGAACCGCGACATCGCCAACGCACGCAGAATCGAGTCGGGCTCGATCGCGATGTCGTCGTCCATGTACAGGACGTAGGGGGAGTCGGTCAGCCGCAACGCCTCGTACATGATCCGCGAGTAGCCACCGGAACCACCGAGGTTGCCCTGATCGAAGATGTGCAGCCGATCGCCCAGTGCCGCAGCGGCTTGCTCGTATCCGGGCTCGTCGACGACCTTGCGGGTGCCCTGATCGGGCATCAGCACCGCGTCGATCACCTCGTCCACCAACGGATCCGAGGTGAGTGCGGCGAGAGCGTTCACCGCGTCGGTGGGCCGGTTGAACGTCGGGATGCCGACGGTGACACGTTTGGTGTCCGGACCGCTGGGCACCGGGATCGTCGAATACCATCCGGCAGAGACGATTTCGGTCTCGGTGTCGGTGGTGACGTCGAACCAGATCCATCCGCCGTCCTCGAACGGTCCGAGGTCGAGCTCGAATTCGATGGTGCCACGACCGTTTTCGTCGATGGGGACCAGATCGCCACCGATGCCGATGCGCGAGCCGTCGACCTTGGAGCGGTAGAGATCGACGCGGCAGGTGCCGATCACCTCGACGCGCAACACCACCGAGGTGAGGATCGACCAGCGTCGCCAGTAGGCCGCGGCGAAGGCGTTGAAGTAGCTCTCGAAGCTGACCTCGGACTCCGCGCCGAGAATCACCGAGGTGCGGCTCGGGGCGTGGGCACGGCGCGCATTGCTCGCGGATTCGACGAGATAGAGCGAACGCACGTCGATGGGTTCGCCGGGCCGGGGGAAGATGACCCGCTGCAGCAGTTGGACCGCCGTGGAGTCGGGTTCGGCCGCCGACGGCGCGGTCACGTTCTCCTGTTGGGCAGGGGTCACACTCATTACTCCGCTCTGGTCTGCGAATGCACTGTCATCGCCGGTGGTCGTGCTCGGGCACTACGCGTCGGGATCCACCAGCGCCGCACCGTCTCGCAGGTGTGGCGCCAAGGTGTTCTCGAACATCGTGAGCGCACTGGCGATGGCCATGTGCATGTCCAGGTACTGATAGGTGCCCAACCGTCCACCGAAGAGCACCTTGGAGTCGGTGGTCTCGGTCTTGGCCAGGGCTCGGTAGGACGCGAGCATCTCTCGGTCCTCGGGGGTGTTGATCGGGTAGTACGGCTCGTCGTCGTCCTTCGCGAAACGCCCGTACTCCCGCATGATGACCGTCTTGTCGGTGGGGTAGGTGTCGCGTTCGGGGTGGAAGTGCCGGAATTCGTGGATACGCGTGTAGGGCACGTCGGCGTCGTTGTAGTTCATCACCGGGGTGCCCTGGAAGTCGCCGGTGGGCAGCACCTCGGTCTCGAAGTCGAGGGTGCGCCAGCCGAGGCGTCCGGCGGAGTAGCCGAAGTAGAGGTCGAGTGGGCCGGTGTAGACGACGGGCGCGTCGGGGCTCTGCGCACGCAGCTCGTCGCGCACGTCGAACCAGTCGGTGTCCAGGCGCACCTCGATGCGCTCGTCGGCGGCCATGTTCTCCAGCCACGCGGTGTAACCGTCGACGGGGAGGCCCTCATAGGTGTCGTTGAAGTACCGGTTGTCGAAGGTGTAGCGCACCGGCAGGCGGGTGATGTTGGCGGCCGGGAGGTTCTTCGGGTCGGTCTCCCACTGCTTGGCGGTGTAGTGCTTGATGAACGCCTCGTACAGCGGGCGTCCGATCAGGCTGATCGCCTTCTCCTCGAAGTTCGCCGCGTTCTTCGTGTCGATCTCGGCGGCCTGCTCGGCGATGAGCGCGCGCGCCTCGTCGGGGCTGAAGTACCGGCCGAAGAACTGACTGACCAGACCCAAGCCCATCGGGAACTGGTAGGCCTGACCGTTGTGCATCGCGAACACGCGGTGCTGATAGCCGGTGAAGTCGGTGAAGCGGTTGACGTAGTCCCACACCTTCTGGTTGGAGGTGTGGAACAGGTGCGCACCGTACTTGTGGATCTCGATGCCGGTCGTCGGTTCGGCCTCGGAATACGCGTTGCCGCCGAGATGGCCTCGACGCTCGATCACCAGGACACGTTTGCCCAGTTCGGCGGCGGCACGCTCGGCGACGGTGAGACCGAAGAATCCGGAGCCGACGACGATCAGGTCATAGGGGCCGGAGCGGGGCGAATCGGCGCTGGTATTGGATGCCACGGGTGTTCAGGGTAACCGACCCGACCAAGGGAATCCCAAAGCCGGCAGCGATGTGGCGGGTCGGGATGCGCGGCCGATGTCGTCCGTCCGCAGGAGCGACGTTCACCTGCGAGTCCGGTAACCTGAGAGTTTCATACCGGCCTTCAGCCATTGGGCCTGCAACTCCCGATATCGCCGTTCAGGGATCCTCCCGACCGCGCGAATGAGTTCAGGGGCCGCCCGTGCCGAACGCATCACCTTTCTCCCACGACTCCGATCGTCTCGCCGTCGATCGAATCGTCGTGGTGATTCCCGCCCACAACGAGCGCGACCTGCTACCGGCCTGCCTGCGCGCCGTGCGGGTCGCCGCGGACGCGGTGCCTGTCCCGGTGCAGGTCGGGGTGGTTCTCGACAGTTGCACCGACGGGTCCGCCGAGGTGGTCGGCGCCGAGGTCCGGTCGGTCGTCGGCGAGTTCGGCACGGTCGGGGCGGCTCGGGCCGCCGGCGTCGCGGCATTGCTGCGCGGTGGTGCTCCCGAGACCGACCCCGAGCGGACCTGGGTGGCCACCACCGACGCCGATTCCGAGGTGCCCGGCAACTGGCTGCAGCGCCATCTGACGCGCGCGGCCGAGGGCGCGCTCGCCTACGCCGGCACGGTGACACCCAAGGACTGGACGCGGTGGCCGGCGGCGCTGGCAGATCGCTACCGGCGTCTGTATCGCGATCACGACGGCCACCGTCATATCCATGGGGCGAATCTGGGGGTGCGCGCCGACGCCTACCTGGCGGTCGGCGGATTCGGCGAGCTGCCGCACGACGAGGACGTCGACCTGATCGAACGCCTGGAGTCGGCGGGTGTCTCGATCGCCTGGTGCGCGCAGGCCCCGGTGGCGACCTCGACACGTCGGCACGGCCGCGCTCCCGAGGGCTTCGCGGCGCATCTGCGCTCGCTCTCGCCGACCGGACGGCGCTCGGCATGACCCCTCCCGCCACTCCCCCGCCTGGAATACCCCCGCCCGCCACCCCGGCAGCCCGGGCCCGCCGGATCGCCGACGATCTCGGCGATCGGGTGCCGCATCCGGGTGAGGGCGACACCGCCGCACGCTGGCGTCTGCTCGCCGACCTCACCCACGACGACATCGCGGTCGGCCGGCTCGTCGAGGCCCACCTCGACGCGCGCACGATTCTGCATGAGATCGATTCCGGTACAACCGAATACGGGTCCTTCTGGGGCGTGTGGGCGGCCGAGCCGCCACGCCCTCGGATCGAAGCGAGCCGCACCGATCGCGGGTGGCGGCTGCGCGGCGCGAAGCCGTGGTGCTCGGGTGTGCAGACGTGCACGCACGCCCTGGTGACCGCCGACGTCGACGATGGCGCCCGCGCCCTGTTCGCCGTGGACCTCAGCGAGGCGGGCGTGCGTCGCGAAACCACCGAGTGGGCCGCGGCGGGGATGAGCACCACCGAAACCGGCACCGTGCATCTCGATGACGTACCGGCCCGCCCGATCGGTCCCCCCGGTGCCTACCTTGATCGTCCCGGGTTCTTCCACGGCGGCATTGGCGTGGCCGCGTGCTGGTGGGGCGGGGCACGCAAGGTCGCCGATGCGGTTTACCGCACGTCCCCGGCCGACGACGTGACCGCGATGCATCTCGGCGCGATCGACGCCCGCCTACTGGCCGGATTCGCCATGCTCGAGCAGGCGGCCGGCATCGTCGACGCGCACCCCGCCGACCTCGACGGGGCGCGACGCCTCGCACTGTCGGTCCGCTGGTCCGTCGAGCAGGTGGCCACCGAGGTCATCGACCGGGTGGCGCGGGCCCTCGGTCCGACGCCGTTGGTGCGCGACCCCGAGCACGCGCAGGCCGTCGCCGACCTCGAGGTCTACCTTCGGCAATCCCATGCCGAGCGGGATCTGATCGACCTCGGACGGCTCACCGAGTCCCCGCTGTTCGGCCGCTTCGCCGGCCGCGACGGCATCACCCTCGAGTCCGGAGCAGGTACGCGATGACCACCATCGGCCCCTCACCCACCCAGTTGCGCTTCGCCGGGCGACCGATCGACATTCCCGGCACCCCCGAATCACACTGGCGCGAATGGCTTTCGAGTCGCACTCCGGCCGATCTCGCGGTGACGGTCGACCGGCTGATCGTCCTCGGCGCCCACCCCGACGACGAGGTGCTCGGCGTCGGCGGGATCATGTCCACCGCCGCCCGGGCCGGCGTCGCGGTCACCGTGGTCTGCATGTCGGACGGTTCGGGATCACATCCCGGGTCGGCGACGGTCTCGCCCGAACGACTGGTGATGCGGCGCCATCTCGAACTCGACACGGCCGCAACCCTCCTCGGCCTCGACCGACCACGGTGGCACGGCCTGCCCGACGGCGAGCTCGCCGCCCACCACGAGGCGATGTGCCGCATCGTCGAGGACTACCTCGATGCCTGTGGCGACGAGTCGGTGGCCGTACTCGCGGTCTGGTCCGGCGACGGTCACCCCGATCACGAGGCGCTCGGAAACTGCGCCCGCGAGGTGTGCACCCGCCGCGGCGTGCCACTCTGGATGTACCCGATCTGGATGTGGCACTGGGCAACTCCCGGCGACGACGCCGTGCCGTGGGATCGTCTGCGCCGTGCGCCGTTGTCCCCGTTGGAGGTTGCGGTCAAACACGCCGCCGTCCACGCCTTCGCCTCGCAGGTCCGGCCACTGTCCGACAACCCGGCCGACAAGGCGATCCTGCCGACGCATGTGCTGGCCCATCTCACCCGGCCGACCGAATACGTGTTCACCTGATGGCCGCGCTGCGTCGCCCCGATGACGGCCCGAAGACGTTGCCGGAGAACTACTTCGACGACGCCTACCGCGACACCGACGATCCCTGGGGATTCACCGACCGCTGGTACGAACAACGCAAGTATGCCCTGACGCTGGCGTCGCTCACCGCACCACGCTACCGGCGGATCTTCGAGCCCGGTTGTTCCATCGGCGTGCTGAGCGCCGCGCTCGCCGACCGCAGCGAGGAGATCGCATGTATCGACGTCAGTGCGCGGGCGGTGGAACTCGCCGTACGCCGGCTGGCCACCACCGACGCCCGGGTCAGCGTGTCCACCGGCGATCTGACCGGTCCGTGGCCGCCGGGCACCTTCGACCTCATCGTGCTCAGCGAGGTGCTCTACTACCTCGGTGACGCCGACCTCGACGCCGTCGTCGAGCGACTGCCCGGGGCGTTGACCGACGACGGCGAGGTGATCGCGGTCCACTGGCGGTGGCCGGTGGCCGACTATCCACAGACCGGCGACGCGGTCCACGACCGGCTGCTGCGCTCGCCCCTGTCGCACTATTCGGGCTATCGGGACAGAGACCTTTGCCTGGATGTGTTCCATCGCGCTCCGCGCGACAGCGTCGCCCAGCGCGAGGGCCTCACTCCCGGCTGACCGGGCGCACCGCGCTCGAGGTGCGCGGTAATCTCAGGAGTTGCGTCGCGGGATGCGCGCACAGCCGTCCACGGACCATCAAGTCGTCGGCAGCAAGGAGTTGAGGGGATGACGCAGGACATCACCACCCGGATCACCGAGGTGATCAACGATCTACGGGTTGAGAGCAACGACCAGGAGGCCGTGCTGCGCGCGATCTCGAAGGCCGCCGTGGACACGATCGACAACGCCGAGTATGCGAGTGTCACGCTGGTCACCCGGGGGAAGATCGAGACGCCGGTGATGTTCGGCGACCTCGCGGGCAAATGTGACGATCTCCAGCGCGAACTCGGCGAGGGCCCGTGTGTCCGCGCCGCCGTCGACGACACCACCGTGCGCATCGACGACCTGGGCGCCGACCCGCGATGGCCTCGGTTCGCTGCTGCCGCAAGCGCATTGGGCGTCGCCTCGATGGCCTGCTTCTGCCTCTACATCGACGGCAACGACTTCGGCGCACTCAACCTGCACAGCACCACCCCCTACGCCTTCGACGACGAGACCTGCTCGTTGGCCGAGTTGTTCGCCGCGCATTGCGCCACCACCTTCGGTGCCGTCCGGGAGAAAGAACAACTGCGCAATGCGCTCGGGTCGCGTGACCTGATCGGACAGGCCAAGGGCATGCTGATGGAGCGCTATCGGATCGACGCCGAGGCGGCGTTCCTGCTCCTCGCGCGCCTGTCGCAGGAGTCGAACACCAAGCTCGTCGACGTGGCCGCCAACGTCGTCGTGGCCGGCCCCGGCAACTGACCGGCCCCACCGGTTCCGCCCTAGCGCAGGACGTTGGCCTTCGGGAAGCCGAGGACCGGGATGCCGCCGCGCGCCCGGAAGTTCTTGTAGCCGCGGCCGGCGAGCACGTGCGCGCCGGTCTGCTTGGAGAAGAACAGCATTCCCTGCTGGAAGAGTTGGGTGACGCCGGCGCCGTCGGGCGTCAGGGTCGGTACCCCGAGTGCGGTCCCGAGCGTTCCGGGGACGTCACCCAGGCTGCCGAGCAGCCCCTGGAACGCCGCGGCCGCGGTGCTCACCAGATCACCGGCACCGGGCACCACCTGATCGGCGATCCCGCCGAGCGATCCCGCGTCCAGCGATCCGAGGTCGAGGGAGCCGAGTCCGCCGGCCGGGCCGGTCGGTGGCTTCACGATCTGCGGCGGGGTGCGCTGGCCCTGCACGGCGAACCAGTCGGATTTGAGGCCCAGCTTCATGCGTGCGTCCTCGCCGGACGCCTCGACACTGCGGCCGCCGCCGGTGGCACGCACCTTGAGTGCACGCCCGTTCTCCGCACCGAGCCCGTTGGCCTGGATCACCTCGAAGCTGTCCAGACTCGGCAGACCGAACGCGCTCGCGATGGCGCTGGGACTGATCGTGGTGGTCCAGTTGTGGTTCGGTGATGCGGCGTCCCCGTCGTCGACGACTGCCGGGAACCGGCCGCCGGCGGTGTATCCGCCTGTGGATGAGGAGAATTCGGTGAACGCCGGCTGGCCGTTCTGCAGCAGGATCTGACCCGCCGTCGCGTCGGCGGCCTGGTCGCCGCCCGGGTCTTCGCCGGTCACGCCGCCGTAGACCTGCGAGTTCTGGGTGTCATCGATCTTCTTGCCGCTCGCGATCGCCGCCAGCGCGTAGGTGCGGGCGGCCACGGCCTGGGCCTTCAGCGCCTCCATACCGCCGGAGGTGGCCCAGCCGGGCACGCTCTCCTTGGCGATGACACCTTTGACGTAGTCATCGACGTTGAGCCGATTGGTGACCCGTCCGCCGTCGAGGCCGAGGGACCCGCGGAACGGTTCGTTGGATCCGCAGAACTTGAGGAATTCGTTGGCCGGCCGGTTCGGGGCGGTGTTGACCGGATCGGCGAATGCGGCGTTGACGGTGCGTACGACGGGACCGCCACATCCGGCGGTGATCGAGGCGGTGCTGCCGCTGACGGTGACCGCCTGGTTCGGCGCGACCGGTTGCCCACCGACGGACATGCCCGCGTCCGATCGCACACTCACGCCGCCGCTCTTGTTCGACAGGGCGACGTTGACGATCGGGTTGGCCGGGCGGCCGAACGTCGTGCCCCCGTAGAAGTGCTGCAGGATCTGCCGATACGACCAGCCCTGCTTGGCGTAGCCGTAGGCGCCGTACTGTCCCATCCCGCGACCATGGCCGAAGCCGTGGCCGATCAGCGTGATCTCCGAGCCGGCCGTCAGGCCTATCTCGACACGGTCCGACGCGGTGACGCCGACGAGGCCGACGCCGCCCACGAGTGCGGTGGCCGACACGGCACCGATGACCGTCGACATCCGCCGACGCCGGGCGTGGCCCGGTCGGGTGCGGATGGTCAGGACTCGGCCGACCAGGGACGTCACTGCCACGAGGTCTCGTTTCTCATGATCGAATGTTACGTATGTGAATAGTGGGACTCATGTGACGATAGACAAGTCACTTGAATATCACCAACCACAGGAGATAACAACCGCATCACGAGTTGTCTCGATGCGGCGTGGGCGCACGGCAGCACCGCGGCGACCACGACACGATCGGCGCGGCACGCCCAACCGACCCGAGGGAGCTGAGAAGACCAGTGCGGTATCCACGACGTAAGCCCTCGGTGGTCCTTGCCGCCGTGGCGATGACCCTCGGCGCGGCCTTGTTCGTCGATCTCGGTTCCGATCGCTCGACGCCGTCGGTGCGACCGGTCGACACCCATCGCTCGACCGGGCCCGGCGACGCCGGCGCCATCGATTCCACCTCCAGCGACCCCACCGGCGCCGACCCCACCGGCATCGATACCGTCGACCTCCGCGAGGTCCCGAATGCGGTGGTCGGGCTCGCGCGGTCCGGCCTGGCTCGCGCCGGGATCCGGCTGCCGGAGATCGATCTGTCCGCGCTCCCCCTGCCCACCGCGACAGCGCCCGCCACGTCGCCGACAGCGCCCTCCACTGCCCCGACAGCGCCCTCTACCTCCGCGACAGCGCCCTCCACCTCGGCGACAGCGCCCTCGACGTCGCCGACAGCGCCCGGCCGCCGGCCGGTCGGCGCCTTGGTCAAGCATCTCGTGCGGGACACCCCGTTCAAGATGGTCGGATTCACGTGGAACAAACCGGTCTGGGACGACGCCGAGGACGCGACGATGATGCTGCGGGCCAAGGACCCGGTTCGCGGGTGGGGTGACTGGGTCGAACTCGAGCCCATCCAGACCTCCGCCGACCCCTCGGCCGAGCACCCCGGCGGCACCGAACCCGTGTGGGTGGGGGCCGCCAAGGAGATCCAGCTCGCGCTCACCGATGGGCAGAGCGCCATTCCGGCCGCCGACTCCACCGGCGCCGGCCTGGCCGATCTCGTGGTCGGCTCCGCCGGGGAGGTCCTGAAGAACCTCGCGAGCACCGTGCTGCCGGAGCTGACGGCGACACTGCTGAGCCCCGACAGCCTGCTCTCATTGGGGTCATCGATGCTGACGACCCTCTCGGGTGGCCCGCAGGTGATCTCGCGCGCGGCGTGGGGCGCCGACGAGAACATCCGCTGCTCGCAGCCGGCGATCTCCCCCACGCTGAACGGCGCGATCGTCCACCACACCGCGGGCAGCAACGACTACACCCCGCAACAGTCGGCGGAGATCGTGCGCGGTATCTACGCGTATCACGCACGAACCCTGAACTGGTGCGACATCGGCTACAACGTGCTCGTTGACAAGTACGGGCAGATCTTCGAAGGCGCGTTCGGCGGCCTCGACCGCAACGTCGAGGGCACCCACACCGGCGGCTTCAACAAGAACACCGTCGGCGTCTCGATGATCGGCAATCTCGACGAGGTCGCACCGAGCGGCCAGATGCTCGCCGCTGTCGGCCGATTCCTCAAGTGGCGTCTGAACCGGGCCGGCCTCAACCCCGCCGCGACGGCCACGCTGACGTCGGAATACTTCTCCGACAGCAAGTTTCCGCCCGGAACGCAGACGCACCTACCGGTGATCGCCGGTCATCGCGACTACAACAACACCAGTTGCCCTGGTATTCAGGGATATCCGGCCCTCGATCAGATCCGGGCACTCGCCGGTGCGGCGGCACCGCCCGCGCCCGAATCCCCGGCGCCCGACGCACCGGCCCCCGAGGCGCCGGCACCAGCACCCGCGCAGTAGTGGATGACGCTGCCCGGCTGGACATCACACCTCACCGAACCACCTCGCCAGCACGCGGGCGACCCCGTCCTCGTTGTTGCCGACGGTGATCTCGTCGGCCGCGGCGAGCGCGGCCGGGTGTGCGTGACCCATGGCGACACCGTGTGACGCCCACGTGAGCATCTCGACGTCGTTGGGCATGTCCCCGAACGCGACGGTCGTCGACCCGTCACCGCCGTTGTGGTCCAGCAGCTTTCGAAGCCCGGAGGCTTTGTGGGTGTCGGGCAGCGAGAGCTCGACGAGTCCGTTGTCGGTGGAGAAAGTGATCTGCGCCAGGTCGCCGACGGCTCCGGAAAGTCGTTGCGCAATCTCCGAACTCGGCATACCGGGGGCGCGGACGAGGAGTTTGACGGCGGGTTCGGTGTAGATCTCCTCGTCACCGACCTCGACATGGTCGGGGTTGAGCCACGCGTGTTGATAGCCCGCGGTGGCCACGAACGGCGCGGTGGCGGCGTCATGCGCGGATCGACCCACCCGTTCGGCGGCGATGCCGCACCCGGGGATCCGTGCCTGGGCGATCGCCCCGAGTTCGACGAGGACCTCCGGCGACAGTGTCGCCGAGGAGATGATGCGATCGTGCTCGACGTCGTAGAGGATGGCACCGTTGGCGCACACCGCATGTCGCACACGGATGCGCGACGGGTCGAACTGGTCGGTGATCTCGGCGATCCACCGGGGCGGACGGCCGGTGGCGAGCACGAACTCGGCGCCGGCGGCACACGCGTTGGCCAGGATCGTCTTGGTGTACTCCGACACCCGGTTCTCGTCGTCGATCAGCGTGCCGTCGACGTCGCTGGCGATCAATGTTGGCCGTGAGATGGTCACCGGCTCCTTGTCTTCGACGTTCATCTACGCGACTTCCCTTCTCGTTCAGCCGCTTTCGCCGCGCGTGCCGCCGCCTTGCGTTGTGCTTCCTCGTCCTCGATGACCGCAGCCTGCTCCGGGGTGGGTGCGGTGCCGCCGAGTCGCGTCGGCACCCAGAACTCACCGGCCGGATGCGGGTAGGCGTCCTGCACCTCGTGCAGCACCTCGGCCATCTGCGCGCGCAACCGCGCGGTCTGCTCCTCGACGTCGGCGTCGGCGGGCACGTGGATCGGCGTCCCGTAGCCGACGGCGATCGGGATACCCGCCCGCCCCATCCGACGCTTGCCGCCCTTGGTCCACTGCCGCTGCGCTCCCCACACGATCGTCGGGATCATCGGGACCTGCGCCTCGAGTGCCATGCGCACCGCGCCGGTCTTGAATTCCTTGAGCTCGAAGCTGCGACTGATCGTCGCCTCCGGGTACACCACGACGATCTCACCGGAGCGCAGCGACTCGACGGCCGCACGATAGGCGTCGGTGCCCTGCGAACGGTCGACGGGGATCGTGCGGGTGTGGTTCACCAGGAATCGCATGATGGCGACGTCCATGACCTCGGACTTGATCATGAACCGCGCCCGCCGCCCGACCCGGTACAGACCGAGCGCCGCGGGCAGGAAATCGACGTAGGCGGTGTGATTCACCACCAGCACCGCGCCGCCCCGGGTGGGGATGTTGTCGAGCCCGGTGAACCGCAGATCCACCTTCTGCACGCGGGCGAGGGTGTTCGCGATGATCTCCAGGGCCCGGAACACCGGTTCCCGATCCGCGTTGGTCATGCGGTCAGACTATCGGGTCACCGCCCGCACGAGACTTCGCCTCACGGCCTCGCGCGCAGCGGTCCGGCCGTCGATGCGCGCACCCTCAGTGACGTCTCGACCAGGGCGGGACCGGGCGGACGCCCCTCGAGGACGTCGCAGATGGCCCGCACCGCGATTCGCCCGGTGCTGCGCGGCGCGAGATCGACGGCGGTGATGTCGGGGCGGGAGAA